>CAZDGB010000371.1:0-6299 GCA_964504645.1 uncultured Planctomycetaceae bacterium
AGTGCTGCTGGCGGCGGGGCGGACGGTCCATTTGACGATCAGCCCGGCGGGGGTGGAAGTTCTCGACCACGAGTTGGGCCTGAAGGTCGATCTCGAAAACTTTCAGCTCGATCAGTTGCTCCTTGACGATAGCCAACTGCTCGACAGCAAGCTGAAAGCCCTCAAGCCGCCGCGGTCGGAGTACGCGGCGAGTTCCATCTTCAGCGACAGCGAGATCAGTTCGGCCCGCGTCCACTATCATCATTACCGCGACTACTACGCCGGCATCGCCAGCGGGTCGTTTCTGACCGACGGCATGGTGATCTGCCCCTGCTCGACCGGGACGCTGGCCGCGGTGGCGACCGGGCAATCGCAGAACCTGATCCATCGCGCCGCCGACGTCCATTTGAAGGAACGCCGCAAGCTGATTTTCGTGCCGCGCGAAACGCCTCTCAGCCCGATCGCGCTGTCGAACATGCAGACGCTGGCCCAGGCCGGCGCGGTGATCCTCCCCGCAATGCCCGGCTTCTATCATCACCCGCAATCGATCCGCGACCTCATCGACTTCGTCGTCGGCCGCATCTGCGATCAACTCGGAGTGAAGCACGACTTGTCCAAACGGTGGGGTACGTAGTCACCAACCAACAGACGACTAACCGCTAACAACTCAAACATCATGCTCCGATCTACGTTCCTCATCGGCATATTTTTCATGTCACTCGCTTCCGCTGCGCTCGCTGATTCCCCTTTGCCCGGCAAGCAAGTCGGCCTGACGTTTCAGTCGCCGACGGATAAGACGCAGTCGCTGCAGTATCTGTTGTTCTTGCCGAACGACTACGGATCGGGTGACAAGCAGTGGCCGCTGGTGATTTTTCTGCACGGCGCGGGCGAATGCGGGGATGATTTGAATCTCGTCAAGGTGCACGGGCCGCCGAAGCTCGTCGAGCAGCGGCCGGGCGATTTTCCGTTTCTCGTCGCGTCACCGCAGGCGCCGAAGAACGATGTGCCGATCATCGACCGTTGGGACGGGCGGTTGTTGTCGCAGTTTCTGGATCAACTGCTGGCCGACTACGCTGTGGATACCGATCGCGTGTACTTGACGGGGCTGAGCATGGGAGGCTTCGGCACGCTGCGCTGGGCGGCCCGCGAACCGAAACGCTTCGCGGCGATCGTTCCCATCTGCGGCGGCGGATGGGGCTACGGCAAGGAATTGAAGGACGTGCCGACCTGGCTGTTCCACGGCGACCTGGACGAAGGCGTGCCGCTGCGGCTTTCGCAGGACGTCTCCGACGGAATTCGCCGGGAAGGCGGCGCTCCGAAGCTCACGATCTACGAGGGCGTCGGCCACGATAGTTGGACTGCGACGTACAACAATCCGGAAGTCTACAAGTGGCTACTGAGCCACAAACTGTCGGACCGCGAGCGCCCTTAGCGACGCTTCGCAGAAGCGTCGTCTTGAATTTTGAAACACGAAAATGCTTCTACGCAGCGTCGCTAAGGCGCGTCATTCTTCGATCAGCATTTGAAACTCCGCTTCGGTCAGCACTTTGACGCCCAACTCTTTGGCTTTGTCGAGCTTGCTGCCGGCGGCTTCGCCGGCGACGACGTAGTCGGTTTTTTTGGAGACGCTCGACGCCGCCTTGCCGCCATGCTGGCGGATCAATTCCTGGATCTCTTCACGGCCGTAGTTGGACAGCGTCCCAGTGACGACCAGGGTTTTGCCGGCGAGTTTGCCGGTCGCCGGCGCGTTTGTCACCTTTTTTCCCGCCGCGCTGCCGAAGTTTAGTCCCGCCGTGCGGAGTTCGTCGACGATTTTCTTACCGATCTCGCTGTGGAAGTAGCGATGAATCGATTCCGCGAGCACGGGCCCGATTTCGTTCACTTCTGACAGCGTTTCTACCGTTTGGGCGGCGATCTCGTCCATCGCACCGAACTGCTCGGCGAGAATCTGGGCCGTGCGCGTGCCGACGTGCCGGATATTGAGGGCCGTCAGCAATCGCCACAGCGGCCGTTGCTTGGAAGCTTCAATTCCGGCAAGCAGATTGTCGACCGATTTCGCGCCCATCCGTTCGAGATTCAATAAGTCATCGCGGCGGTCTTTCAGGCGATAGACGTCAGCGAAGCTCGTAATCAGGTTATTCTTCGCATCGGTCAATTGTTCGATCAGCTTGATGCCGAGGCCTTCGATGTCCATCGCCGATCGCGACGCGAAGTAACGCAGACTTTCGCGAAGCTGCGCCGGGCAACTCGGATTCGGGCAGCGGATGTAGACGCCCCCTTCGTCCTTTTCGACTTTCGTATCGCATTCCGGGCAGTGCGTCGGGAAGTGGAACTCACGTTCGTCGCCGGTGCGATTTTGCTCCTCCACGCGGACGACGTGGGGAATGATCTTGCCGGCTTTCTCGACGACGATCGTGTCGCCGATCTTCACACCGAGCCGGGCGATTTCATCGCGGTTGTGCAGGCTGGCGCGTGAAACGGTGGTCCCGGCGATCTCGACCGGTTCCAGCATCGCCGTGGGCGTGAGCGTTCCTGTCTTGCCGACGGTGATTATGATCTCGCAGACTTTCGTGACGGCCTCGTACTTCTCCCATTTGTAGGCGACGATCCAACGCGGCGATTTGCTGGTGTAGCCGAGCTCTTCGCGCAGGCGGAAATCGTTCACCTTCAGCACGATCCCGTCGACCTCGAAATCGAGCTCGTGGAGATTTTCCTGCAACGTGTGGGCGAACTCGCAAGCATCCGGGAACGAGGGCTTGATGTCGACGCGGGGCACGGACGGAATGCCAAGCCGCCGGATCAATTTGAGGAAGTCGCCCTGCGTCATGAAGTCGGCCCCGTCGGCCGCGCCGACGCTGTGGGCAAAGAATCTCAGCTTCCGCTTGGCGCAGAGCTTCGGATCGAGCAGCTTGATGGCTCCAGCCGTGGCGTTGCGCGGATTCTTGAACGGCTCTTCGCCGTGGAGTTTTTGCTCGGCCTGAAAATGGGCGAAGTCGCTGTTGGCGATGAACGCCTCGCCGCGGACTTCCAGCGTTTGTGGAAACGGTTTCTCCAAGACGAGCGGCACGCCGTGCATCGTGCGGACATTGTGCGTCACATCGTCGCCCCGGCGTCCGTCGCCCCGAGTGACGCCGCGCACCAATCGGCCATGCTCGTAGATCAGCGAGAGAGCGACACCGTCGACTTTGTACTCGACGAGCCATTCGATCGGATCGGGACCGATGAGTTTCGTCACGCGGGCGCCGAACTCGCCCAGTTCCTCGTCGGTGTAGACGTTGTCGATCGAGAGCATCGGCACGAGATGGTCGACCGTCGTGAAGCCTTCGATCGGCTGCCCGCCGACTTTTTGCGTGGGACTATCGGGCGACATCAACTCCGGATGCGCGGATTCCAGTTCCTTGAGCCGCTGCATCAGCCGGTCGTAGTCGAGATCCGAAATCTCAGGCTTGGCGTCGGTGTAATAGAGGACATCGTGCCGGCGAATCTCGGCGCGAAGTTTTTCGATCTCAGCGGCGATTTTGGCGGACATGCAGCGTCACTCGTTGGGAGTCACGGTCGGTTGTTCATCGTGGGCGGGACGAGGCTCGGTTTTCGCCTGGTCGGTAACCATCGCCACGAAACCCAGCGCCAGGAGCAGGACGACTTCCCCCAACAGCAGCGGTAGTGCGTAACGGTTCAACCAGAGATTGATCGGCAGTTCGGGATCGCTGAATAGCGCCGCGATCATGACAAACACCGTCAGCACGAACAACGCCGCCACGAGTCCGACGGCCCGGAACCAGAGCGAAGGGGGCGTTCGTGTCATGAAGTCTTTCTGCGGCAAAGCCCAGAGTGCTGGCCACAAGAGGCACAAAAGACACAAAAAAAGCAGGCAGCTTGTGGCTTTCTTTGTGACTTTTGTGCCTTTTGTGGCCAAAGTCTTCGAATTTGCTCACTTCGCCTTGCGCGGCAGCGCCGCCTTCTCCAGATCGAGCAGCCATTGTTTCAGGTCGGTGCCGCGCGGGGCCGAGTAGCCGCCGAGCTTGCCGCCGGCCGCGACAACGCGATGGCAGGGAATGATGATCGGAATGCGGTTGGTCGACATCACCGTGCCGACGGCTCGGGCGGCACCGGGATAGCCGACGGCTTGGGCCACTTCGCCGTAGCTCAGCACTTTGCCGTACGGAATCTTCCGCACGTAGTCGATCACTTTCTTTTGAAAGTCGGTCTGGCGCGGCAACTCGCAGCGGACGCCGGCGAACGACACTCGCTGGCCGGAGGCGAATGCCTGCAATTTCTCGCGCAGCGCCGGCGACCAGTCGGACTCACGGCGGAACTCGCCCTCCAATTCCATTTCCGCGAGGTCGTCCCGCAAGTCCGACGGATGCTGATAGCCGATCCGCAGATGCTGAACGGTCACGCCCTGCCCGACCAGTCCCATCCAGCCGCACGCCGTTTCAAAGACGGAGAAGTCGACCGGTTTTGAAGAACGCTCCTGTGTTCGCGACGGAGGGCGGGAGACGACACTTTGACCCATGGGGTATTCCTTTATAGAATGGATCGTGGAGCGGGAATGTGCGTGTGATTGACTATCACGTTACCCAAACTCGCCCGAAAACTGGAGGCTGCGTGCCGGGGGATGCCTGCGGAGAAACTGATCTCCAAACGGCCAATCGCACCGGCACGTTTCATTTCTGAGGACGCATTGATGATCCCTTACGAGTCGTTGGCGGATGACTTTTACATCAACCTGAATCTCGGTACGGAGATGCAGCTTCCCGCCGGACGTGAGACGATCCTCGGTTTCTTCGAGCGCATTCAAAAAACTTACCCAGAGATGCGGAACTTCTACACCCGCGAAAACGGCGACTTCGTCCTGGAAGAAGATAAAGACCTCGGACATCAACGCTGGATTTCCCTCGAGCCGCGCCGCATCTGCAGCGGCTGCATCAATCCCGATCATCCCGAGCGGGCCATCGAACAGCACACGCTGGTGCTCGACCTCGTCCCGTACATGCTCTCCGTCAGCCCGCTCGATTGCGAAGCTCTCGACTACATGGTCGGGTTCGATTTCTCCTATCGCGGCAACCACGATGCGCTCGTGGCGGAGGCGCTCGGCGCCAGCTCGGCGATGGAGGGCCTGCTCGATATCCCCGGCAGCCAGATTCTGAACTTCGAGCCGTCGGTGACGATCAGCCTCGATGAATCGTGCCGCCGGCAAGCTCGGTTGATGATCGAGACCCGCACGAACGCCTATCAGGTCCGCCGCGGCGAGTTTCCGGAAGAGCAGATCAGCGTTTACTTCACCGTTCGGCAATACGGAAGCCTGAACTCGAACACGTCGTACGAAACCACGCTGCAGCAACTGCGCCAGCAGTGCGATCAACTGCTGGAACGCTACGTGATCGATCAGGTGCTCAAGCCGCTGCAGCAGGCGATTTCGACGAAGTGATTCTTACCTACGGAAGCCCAGGGATAGCAATCCCTGGGCTTCTTTGTGGAGATGACAATGCCCGTTGCGCTCAGTGACTTTGCCAAATCGCTCACCGTCGAGACCGCGTTCAGCGTGTTGGCTATCGCCAAGGCGCTGAAGGCCCAGGGCAAGGACGTCGTCGAGCTCGAAATCGGCGACAGCCCGTTCGACAGCACGGCCTCCGCGAAGACGACCGGCATCGAGGCGATTCAGAAAAACGTCTCGCATTATTGCCCGTCGCCCGGCTTGCCGGAGTTCCGTGAAACGGCGGCGCGCTTCGTGAAGCAGGAGTTCGGCATTCCCGCCGAGGCCAAGAACGTCATCGTCGGTCCCGGCGCAAAAGTCTTCGAGCAGTTCTTTTGCGAAGCGTTCCTCAATCCGAACGACGGTGTGTTGGTCTTCAGCCCGTACTTTCCGACGTACACGCCGAACATTTTCCGCCGGGGCGCGCGGCCCGTCTTTTCGTCGCTCAAGCAATCACACGGTTTCCGGCCGGAATTGCAGGCCATCGAGAACTTCCTGAAAACCGATCCTTCGCCGCGGGCCATCTTCCTGAATTCCCCGCACAACCCGACCGGCGGCGTGATGACGGAGCAGGACTGCCGCGAGATCGCCGATCTGTTGCGCGGCACCAACGTCGCCGTCTTCAGCGACGAGCCGTATTGCCACATGGTCTGGACCGGCAAGCATCATTCGGTGCTGGCGCAGCCGGGAATGCTCGATCAATCGGTGGCGGCTTACACGTTCAGCAAGTCCTACAGCATGAGCGGCTGGCGATTGGGCTTCGCCGTCGCCGGCGCAGAGATCGCCGACGCCATCGGCAAGATGATCAACACGACCCTGTCGTGCACGCCGCCGCTGGTGCAAC
>CAZDGB010000372.1:0-6148 GCA_964504645.1 uncultured Planctomycetaceae bacterium
GGGCGGCCGAGCGCGGCTACCGCGTCTCCCCACGCCGGCACATCGAGCTGTTCGGCCACCGCCGGGGCACGTGACGAGAATCGTTATCCGAGCGTGTGATTGTTTTTCCTTCTCCCCTGGAGGGAGAAGGTGGCCGAAGGGGCCGAAGGCCGGATGAGGGGGAGGTCACAGACGAACTTTGTTTCTTGCACACGTTCGACGTCAGTGACATCCCCCTCACCCCCGACCCCTCTCCCTCCAGGGGAGAGGGGAGAAAGACGGAAGACCCGCGGATGCCATCCGCGGCTTTCTCTATCCGCTATCCCCCATCCGCGATCCGAACCTGTGTTCCCCCATTTCCCCCTTCCTGCTACAACCGAGGGGACACGTTTCCAGGGAGGGGAATCATGACAGCGGCTCTTGAGGTGGCGAAATTGGCGTTGCCTAAGGCGGACAAAGACCCGTCGGTCCGGGAGATCATCGCGTCGGCCCGGTCGCGGCAGAAGCCGGCGGTCGATCGGCCGTCGAGCCTCGGAGCCTGGCTGCTGTCGTCAGTCAGCATGGTCCTGTTGTGGGCGTCGTTCACGCCGGTCGATTGCGGGCCGCTCGCCTGGATCGCCCTGGTGCCGCTGTGCCTGCTGGTCCGCATCCCTCAGCCGACGCGGTGGATGTACCGGGCCGTGTATTTGACGGCCCTGGTCGGCCAGGTCGCGACGCTGCAATGGATGCGGCTCGGCGACCCGACGATGTACATCGCCATGGCCGCGCTGGCGGCGTATTGTGCGCTCTACTTCCCGGTCTTCGTGGCGCTGAGCCGGTTCGCCCATCACCGCGGGTCGGTTCCGCTGGTGCTCACTGTCCCCGTAATCTGGACCGGTCTGGAATATTTTCGAGCCTACCTGATCACCGGGTTCTCGTGGTACTACCTCGGCCACTCGCAGTACCGGTGGCTGGAAGTGATCCAGATCAGCGACGTCGTCGGCGCGTACGGCGTGAGCTTCGTCGTCGCGCTGGCGAACGCCTCACTGGCGGGTCTCGTGCCGACCGGATGGCTCCAGCGGCTGCGGCTACTGACGCCCGACGCTGCGCTCCTGCAATCCGCGATTCCCTTCCGGGCCGCGTTCCCGCCGGTGATCGCCGCCGTGATTCTCGTCGCGAGTGTGGTCGGCTACGGAGTGGCGCGTCGCGGGCAGGCAGAGTTCCAGGCCGGGCCGCGCGTCGCCTTGATTCAGGGGAACTTCGAGGCTTTCGTCCCCCGCGCCGGCAAGCCGCCGCACGACCAGGAAAAGATGATGCTGTCCCATCTGCGGCTGACGGGACTCGCGGTGCGGGAGCAGCCCGACCTCATCGTCTGGCCGGAGTCGATGTACCCGTACATTCTGCTCGACGCGGCTCCGGAGATGACGAACGAAAAGCTCGGCGAGTTGATGCCCGGCAGCAACGCAGACCCGAAGATCTGGCGCGAAGGAATTGTGCAGCAGGAGCTCGTGCGCGAAAGCCAGCGGGCCGGAGCGGCTCTCCTGTGGGGACTGCACGCGGCCCGGGCGGAACCGCAGGGCGTCCAGCAATACAACTCGGCGGCGTTCGTCACGCCAGAACAGGGCCTCGTCGGCCGGTACGACAAGCGGCACCTGGTTCCGTTTGGCGAGTACCTGCCGCTCCGCAGCGTCCTGCCGTTCCTGCAGCACTTCACGCCCTACGGCGGTAACGCGGGCCTCGCGGCGGGAACGCAGCCCGCAGCATTCGAGTACAAGTCTTGGACGTTCGCCCCGGTGATCTGCTTCGAAGACACGGTGCCGCATCTCGTACGAAAAGCCGCGACCGTCGGGAAGAACCAGAAGGCGGACGTGCTCGTCAATATGACGAACGACGGCTGGTTCGGCGGATCGAGCGAACTGGATCAGCACCTGATCACGGCGGCGTTCCGCGCAGTGGAATGCCGGACGCCGCTCGTCCGTGCCGTGAACACGGGAATCTCGGCGATCATCGATGGCGACGGCGCGATCGTCGAGCCGGACGTCTTCATCGACGGCGACTGGCGGAAAGGTTCCGAGACGCCGCCGCGAACCTCGACCCGCGATCCGCAGACGGGCGAACGCTACCGGCAGTTGTCGGCGGCGCTCATTCACACCGTCCCGCTCGATCACCGCGGCAGCTTGTATCTGCGCTTCGGCGACTGGTTCGCCGCGACGTGCGCCGCCGGCGTGATCGCCGTGCTGGCGACGATGGTCCTCTCGCGCCGCCGACCTCTTCCCGAGCAAGCGGCGCGAGCCCTCTGATTCCGTGCTGCGAGACTCGCGAGTTACTTAAGCTGCGCAAAGTTGGCTCTGTTTAGAAAAGCCGCTCGAAATCGGCTTCTTAAACAAGCCCAGACGTCCCCGATTGTGCAGAGTGAGGGAAATCGGCGTTATCGCGTGTTCGAGAATTCGTCGCTGTGCGCCGCCCGACACGAGAGCGACAAGTTCGCGCACGTTCCCGACACGCTCCAGCCGCGATCACGACTCCAAACAGCGATTTCATCCGCCGGGTCCGGCCTTCGCAAACAGCGGCGAAATCGCGATATTCCCGAGCCTTTTTCACCAATTCGGTCTCACCCGGGCCGCTAAATGCCCACCCAACGTCGATTGGGAGCCCCCCTTTTTGAGTCCGCGGCGCACTTCTCGAACACGAGAGAGCGCAACGTCAATGAGCGTGATCGAGGCGGGAGGCGATTCGCGAGCTTAGTGATGGTGCCCGCTCATCGTGCGGGAGCGGGCCATGGCGTCTTCGGCTTCCATGATCTTGCCGCAACGCTGGTAGATGACCGATAGCTGCGTGAACGAGAACGGATCGTTCGGCTCCAGCTCCGTCACTTTCTTCGCGTGCTCGATGGCGCCGTCGATCTGGCCGAGCCGCTGCAGCACGACGGCGAGCGCCGAGTGCGTGAGGATGTGGTTCGGATCGGCTGCGAGATTCTGCCGCAGCTTCGCGACCGCCTCGTCGAGCTTCCCGGCGTCCTTCAGCTTGATGGCCTCGTCATAACTCTTATCCGCCGGCGTCATCGTGTGTCCTCGTAGGGTGGGCTGTGCCCACCAGCATTTGGTACGCGTGTCATTGGTGGGCACAGCCCACCCGACAATAAGGCTCGCGTTCGCTGTCCTGAATTTGCATACTGATTCTAGGACGTTCCTTCCCGCATTCCAACCGACCTCCGCGCCGCTTTGGCGAGAGATTGTGCCCCCCATCACGTCATCACCGCCGGTCGTCTCGCGTGCGGAATGGGCGTGGCTCGTCGCGGCGATTCTCTGCGGCGCCGTCTTACGGCTCGGCATGTTGCACCGCGTCGCCGTCGAACACTTCGACGAAGCCGTCTACGCGGCGAACATTCTCATCGAACCGGAGCTGGGCGGCGAGTTCCCGCGCCGGCAGTTCTACGCTCCGCCGCTGTTGCCCGCCGCGATCGAGTGGACGACGATTGTTGCCCAACTCGCGTTTGGCGGATCTCCAAAATGGTGGCCGATGGTTCCGGTTCTCCTCGCCGGCCTCGCGACGATTCCGTCCGCATGGTGGATCGTGCGGCAATGGCTCTCACCGCGCGCCGGGCTGATGGCGGCGTTCCTGATTGCGTTCCAGGAATTCCACGCGGCGTATTCGCGGACGGCCCTGACCGACGTACCGCTCGCTTTGTTCCTGCTGTGGGCCGTGCACTGGTTCTGGCGAGCGCTGCGAACGGGGAGCACTCGGGACGCCGCGGTCGCCGGCGTCTTCACCGCGCTGGCGTGGTGGACCAAATACAACGGCTGGCTGCCGCTCGCCATCGCCGTTTCGGGCAGCGTCTTCTGGCAGTTGCTCACGCCGCGCAGCGAACGGAATTGGTCGCGTCTGGTGCGTGTCTGTGGCACGGGAATCGTGACGGCGTTGGTGCTGTGGCTGCCCGTGCTGTGGGATTGCCAGAACGTCGGCGGCTACTCGAAGGTCGCGGAAAATCATCGCGGCTACTTCTCGGGATTCGCGCGCTGGATTCCGCACCTCGTGCAGGGCTGCGAGAACCTCGACGAGTTTCTCGGACCGCTGTCGCTCGCGGGCGTTCTCGTCGCGCTACTCATCCGTTTCGCGCCGCAGACTTGGCTGCCCACTTCATCCGCCGAGCCAAACTCGAATTCGCGGCTGCTCGCGCAATGCCTGTACGGTGCATGGTTCTGGGGGCTGTTCGTCGCCACGCCGATGTACGCCCCGTACTCTCGATTATGGATCCCGTGGATGCTCGCCGCATCGATTCTGATCGCCGACCTGCTTTCAAGCGCGTGTCTCTCGATCGGACGTACGCTCGCGGCGTGGTATCTGACGAGCCTTCAATTCGCGGGAAGCCTCTGCGTTGTGCTCCTGGCGGCGTGTGCTTTCTCGGGGGCATGGCTCGCCACGCCATCCTGTTTCGAGGCACGAGACGGTTTCTGGATTCTCTCTGAGAAACTGCGAGCATCGGCCGGCAACGACGAGGCGGTTTTCGTGGTCGCCGACAGCGATCCTGCCTTGTGGTACGACTTGCGGCAACAGGGAGCGATCGCCGCGCTGTCGAACACCTTCGAATTCGCGGAGGGCCCGCGACGCGACGCCTGGTTTCTCGTGCTGGGCCCGCTGTCGCAGCGCATGCCCGGCATGCAGCAGGAATTGGAACGCCGGCCGCAGTTAGAACTCAGCGACGAGCTTCCCGTCGCCTTGAGCCGCATCGCGTTGCTCGATCTCTTCTCGCCGCGCGAACTCGCCGCTCATCCCGAATTGCGAGAGCCCGTCGTCCGCGTGTACCGTCAGCGCCGGTGACCGCGGCGGAGTTTGTCGCTTTTTCACGTGGAATCACGCGGCGGCTGTAACTTTTACACGCGCCGACAGTCTGCGAGGCTTTGCGGGTGCCTGCGACTTTTCACCGCGCGACGGTCGTTCCTCAATGGCGGGCGGAAATCGTCCGAAAACTCATCCTGCAGCCGTCGCGGCGCCGCGACCCACGGACTGGGTTATAGCCGCGACAATCGTCAAATCCGACCGCCGTTCGCGAATTCGCGAAGCGATAAGCACTTTTTCCTCAAGGATGTGTTCATGGACGAACAACAAGGTACGGAACCGTTGCGCCGTCGTCTGGGTCGGGGCCTGAGCGCTCTTCTCGGCAACAACGCCGGCGGCGACGGACCGGCGACGGAATCGGCCGGCGACTGCCCGACGATTCATGTCGAACTGATCGAACGCAATCCGTTCCAGCCTCGCAAAGATTTCGATCCCCAGGCCATCACCGAACTCGCCGACAGCATCCGCCAGCACGGCATCCTGCAGCCGCTCATCGTCCGCCCGGCGGGCGACGGTTATCAGCTCATCGTCGGCGAGCGGCGGTTGATCGCGGCGAAGAAGGTGGGGCTCGAACTCGTTCCCTGCCAGGTCCTCGAACTCACCGACCAGCAGGTCTGCGAAGTCGCGCTTGAGGAAAACCTCAAGCGGCAAGACCTGAACGTGATGGAAAAGGCCCAGGCGTTCCAGGACTACATCAACCGCTTCCAATGCCCGCTGGAGGAAGTCGGCAAACGGTTCAGCCTCGACCGCTCCACCGTCTGCAATTTTCTACGGCTGTTCGAACTCCCGGAAAAGCTGCAAGCCGACGTGCGCTCCGGCACGCTGAGCGCCGGCCATGCCCGGGCCTTGTTGTCGCTGCCGGTCGACGAGCAACTGAAGTTCGCCGAGATGATTCAGCGGAACGGGCTTTCGGTCCGCAAAGTCGAGGACATGATCCGCAGCCGCAACGCTCGCCAGGCGGAAGCCGCGGCCGCTCCCTCGTCTGAGGACGCGCCCGCCGTGGTGAAGTTCACCCGCACATCCCACATCGATGCCATCGAACAGCAACTGTGCGAACTGCTCGGCACGAAGGTGCAGATCAAGCAGCGCAAGAAGGAATCGGGCCAGATCGTCATCGACTTCCAATCGAACGACGACTTCGAGCGGATCCTGAGCTCCCTTCGCCGCGCCGCATGACGCTCGACGAAAGCCTGCCGTCGGCGACGGCGGGACGCTTCTGCAAAGCGTCGAGAAAGCAGCGCGAACCTGGCCGGGGCGTTGACGCTCCGATCCTCACGCCCCTACACTGGCGTGAGCGTTGCGGGATGTAGCTCAGCTTGGCTAGAGCGCCTGGTTTGGGACCAGGAAGTCGCAG
>CAZDGB010000373.1:0-6051 GCA_964504645.1 uncultured Planctomycetaceae bacterium
AGGAATCGTTCGGCGCGGCGCTGCAGTATTTCACCGGCTCGAAAGAGCATAACATCGTCATCCGCCGCCGCGCGCAGGAGCGCGGCCTCAAAATCAACGAATACGCCGTGACGCGCGGCGAGAAGTACGTCGCCGGGCGGACGGAGGAAGAAGTCTATGCCGCCGTCGATCTGCCGTGGATTCCCCCCGAACTGCGGGAGAACCGCGGCGAAATCGAGCTCGCCGAGCAGAACAAGTTGCCGAAGCTGGTCGAACTGGACGACATCCAGGGCGATCTGCACATGCACACGACGGCGAGCGACGGGACGGCGAGCATCCAGGAAATGGCCGAAGCCGCCAAGGCCCGCGGGCTGAAGTACATCGCCATCACCGACCATTCCAAGCGCGTCAGCATGGCGCACGGTCTCGACGCCGAGCGGCTGCGGGCCCACTGGCAGGAAATCCGCAAAGTCCGCGAGAAGATGAAAGGAATCGAAATCCTCTGCGGCATCGAATGCGACATTCTCGAAGACGCGACGATGGACCTCGACGATGAAGTTTTGTCGGAAGCCGACTGGGTAATCGCCGTCCTGCATTACGGACTCAAGCAGCCGGGCGAGCAGATTCAAAAGCGCCTCTTGAACGCGATTCGCAACCCGAACGTCGACATCATCGGGCATCCGACGGGCCGCATGATTGGGCATCGTCCCGGCGCGGACGTTTCGTTTCCGGAAGTCTTCAAAGCCGCCGCCGACCACGGCGTGATGATGGAGATCAACGCCAACCCTGCGCGGCTCGACCTCGACGACATTCACGCCGCGGCGGCGAAAGACCACGGCATCCCCATTGTCATCAACACCGACTCCCACGCGACGAACGGCTTCCAGGTGCTGGAATACGGCGTGTATCAAGCCCGCCGCGCCGGTCTGACGAAACACGATGTCGCCAACACGCGGTCGCTGAAGGAATTCCGCAAATTCATCGAGCGGAAGAAGTGAAAGCGTCTCTCGCCAAGACGCGAAGACGCTAAGTTCGCAGAGAAAACCGAAAGACTTCGGTCAGTTTATCTCTCAGCGGATTTCATTCTTCTTTACGCCCCTTGGCGACTTCGCGCCTTGGCGAGAGAGGCTTTGGCTCTTTAAGATGGCACCAACTGACGGACGCACCGCTGAGGAAGATCCATGCTCGTCGACATTCATACCAACCTGATGTGGTATCCCGACCATTACTCCGAGGAGTTCGTCGAATTCGCGTGGGCGGCGAAGAAGGCCAAGATGCGGCTGACGCCCGACGTCCATTGCGACGTCGACGACACGAGCTGGAAGCACAACTTCGACTGCAAGCCGGAACAACTTCTCAAGGCGTGCGCCAATTGCGACAAGGCGATCGTCTTCGCCATTGACGCCCCATTCTGCGGCATCACGGGCGATCAAGAGGCCGTGGCGAAGTTTGCCAAAGAGAACTCGAACAAGTTCACCGCGTGGTGTTCCGTCGATCCGCAGCGGCCGGATGCCGTCGATCGGCTCGAACACTACATCACCAAACTCGGGATGCGGGGGCTGAAGCTTGGCCCGGTTTACCAGGGATTCGATCCGGCCGATCCGAAGTATTTGCCTCTCTTCAAAAAAGCCGAAAAGCTCGGCATTCCGATCAACTGGCATCAAGGCACGTCGTTCGTGCGGCCGGGACCGCTGAAATATTCGAACCCCATCGCGCTGGAAGACATCGCCATCGCCTGCCCGGAATTGCGGATGATCATCTCGCACATGGGCCACCCGTGGGAGACCGAGTGCGTCGTCCTCGTCCGCAAGCATCCGCATCTCTACATGGACACGAGCGCCCTGCACTATCGCCCGTGGCGGCACTGGCAGGCGTTCATCACGGCGATGGAGTACGGCGTCGACCACAAACTGATCTTCGGCTCGGATTTTCCCTCAGCGACGCCCGAACAAGCGATCGCCGGCCTGTGGAAAGTGAACGACATCGTCGAAGGAACGAAGTTCCCGAAAGTCCCGAAAGACGTGATCCACAACATGATCTACGAAAATTGGAAACAGTTGGTGTCATTTGATTGAGATTCAGAAAGACATCTCTCGCAAAGGCGCCAAGTCGCGAAGCGCACAAAGAAAACGAAGGGCTTCTTGGCGAACTTTGCGCCTTCGCGTCTTTGCGAGAGAGGTATTAAAGAGGCCATCATGAAGCAACTCGATCTTGCCCGCTTGGATACCGTGCAGTTGGTGCCGCCGACGCCGTTTTCGGACGACGGGCGGCAGGTGAAATACGACGAACTGAGCCGGTTCATCCAGTCGGTGGTGAAAGCCGGCGTCTCGGTGCTGTTGCCGGCGGCGGGGACAGGGGAGTTTCATTCCCTGTCGGCGGACGAAGTCGTCGGCTGCGTGGAGGCGACGCGGAAAGCGGCGCCGAAGGCCGTCGTCGTCGCGCCGATCGGGTTCGGCGTCGGACATGCGGCGCAGATCGGCCAGCGGGCCGCGGAGGCCGGCGCAGACGCGGCGCTGTTGATGCCGCCGATTCATCCCTACCTGAGCGACGAAGGATTCCGCGAATATTTCGAAGCGATTGCCGCGGCGGTGCCATTGCCGCTGCTGGCCTATAAGAAAGGCCCGAATCCCAGCGACGGGCTATTGACCGAACTCGGCCGCAAGGGCCGGCTCGTCGGCGTGAAGTACGCGGTGAACGAAATGGACGCCTTCACCAAATTCGTCGCTACCAACCGCGGCCGTTTGGGCCTGTACTGCGGCACGGCGGAACGGTTTGCCCCGTTCTTCGCCCTCGCCGGAGCGACTGGCTTCACGAGCGGCCTGGCGAATCTGACGCCGAAGCTTTCGCTCGCCATGCATGCGGCGCTGAAGGCCGGGAACTACGCGGAGGCGATGCGGATCCTGACCATCGTTCGTCCCATCGAAGACTTCCGGGCGCTCGCCGCCGATTCGTTCAACATTTCGGCGATCAAAGCGGCGATGCAGGTCGCAGGCTGGAACTTCGGTCCCGTCCGCCCGCCGCAGCGCCGTTTGAACGCCGAGGAACTGGCTCAACTGCGCGCCGTCGTCGAACCGATGCTCGCGGCGGAAGCGAAACTCGCCTGAATCGCCGTCAACCCGGCGCTGGCTCCGCACGCCGGGTGTCATCCGGCCGCTTCAGCACGGCCCAGGCGAGCAGGGACCAGGCGGCGATGCGGCAGGCCGCTTTGAGCCCTTTCCAGGCCATGAACGCCAGCATGTCTCCGTCCAGATGCCGCCGCACGATGTCGCTCCAATTGTTCACATTCAACGCCATGGGCGTGTAGCGCAGTCGGCCGAGCAGGAGACGTTCGAGATCGGTCATGGCCGTGCTGAGCGCGGTCAACAACAGAGCTGCGACGAACGCCTGGAACGCCACCGGCGCCGCGCGGCGATAACGCCACGCGGCAAGGAGCGCGGTGGCCAGCACGACGCTTTCACTCGTGGTGCTCGTGACGTCAAGAAACAAGACGGGACGGATCGGCCACATCCGAAGTCTCCTGCGCGGGCGGGTCGGGCGGAAGAACGCCGCTGCTGCCGAACACGGCGCGAATGAGGCACCACCAGACCGCGGCGAATAGGGCCAAGGCGAGACAGGGATTCACCCACGGAGACGCCAGCCGCGCAACGCGCATCGCCGGCGATGCAGTGTTGTATCTCAGCACGACCTCCTGCCGCAGCCAGTCATCGATGATCGCGGGCAGCGGCGTCAGCCCGTAGATCACGATCGCCAGGATCAGGAACCGCACCTGCGGCCGGCGCGGGAGCCGGATGCCCAGCACGGCGAGCAGCGCGCCCAGGAAGACGAACTCCAGGCCGTACTCCGCCTGGTAAACCATCCAAATCCAGTCCCGTACGCCGAATCGCCAGAGCATGCCACACCTTTCGCCAAACGGCCCGCGAGCGGTGAGGTCCTTACTGTACGGCCAATTCAGCCGGGAGCGGAAGACAGGTTTCTGGAATCTTGCCGCCGCTCATCCAGCCGCCGCAGTACGGCCCAGGCGATGAATCCCCAGCACGCGACATCCAGGCACTGCTTCAACGGGCCGTACGCGGCTTGAATGGAGCGAATGAAGAAGACGACCGCCGTGTCGTCCAGGCTCGCCGGGTTGTGCACCTGCCGCAACAGAGGCTCCTGCGGAAACAACAGCCACGGTAAGGAGATCAAGGCGACGTACCCCAGATCGAGTGCCCGGCAGCCGACGGCGTACAGCAGATACCGCGTGACGTGTGGATCCCGTTCCCGGCGCGCACGGCAAATGCGCCACACGATGGTCACGATGGCCGCACGGCTGGCGAGGTCGAGTGCGCCGAAGAGAGTATCCAGCAGCGTCATCGGCTTTCGCCCGCAGAAGCCGCGCGGTCGTCGTCGCCGTCGAAGTCATTTGTGCAGAAGTATGCGGCCTCCAGCACGCACCACCACACGAGGCCTTGGATCACGACGATCGACAGTTGCACCACGCCGCCGACCGCGTGACCGATGGAGTTCACCGTGCCGGCCGTCGTGAATCCCGGCGAGAGGTAGTTGAATCCTTCCCACAGCGCGCGGCTGACTCCGCGCGGCACGTACGTCAGCGCGATCGCCGCCAGAAACCACCACAACTGCCGGGGACGACGACGCAGCTTCACCACCGCCCAGCAGGCAATCGCCGCGAGCACCACGTCGAGGACATGCCGCTGACCTAAGGTGAGCAGTTCGGACAGCACTCGCGGCAAACCGGATTGTTGGATCGCTGTCAGCATGGCGGCGGCTCGGAACGCGGGATGTCATCGGGCCGCATCAACACGGCCCAGGCGATGCAGGACCACGCGGCGATGGAACATCCAGCGTAAAACACCTGGAACGCGAGTGATTTCAGCACGGCGGGATTCATCAAGCTGAATTTGTCGTCAAGCGTGAGACGTTGTGGTTCCGTCCAAAGTAAGTCCACCAATTGCGCAACGCTGGCGAAGAGGCCCAAACCCTGGAAACAAATTGCGGCGAACAACCAGCGCGAAGCAAGAGGACGCTGTTCGCTTTGACGGCGGAGGATCAGCGCGACGACGGCCAGCACTGCGACACTGCCGATTAGCCGGATGGACAACGTGATCCACCACAAATCTCCGGTCATGCGGCATTCTCCGATGCGTCTTCGGCATCCGGGCTCGCGAGCGTTTCAAACGCCGCTTTCAACACAAGCCGCCACACGACGCCGAACAGCAGCATGCCGGCAACCGCCTCCGCGATCCCGAGGGTGACGTGAAGCGGCGTCAGTATGGCGGGGTCTGTCACGCCTTGGATGCGATTCAAAAAGGTGATCGGCAGGAAGGCAAAAATAGGGAGCCAGTGACTGAACAATGTCAGACCGATTGCCAACAGAAACAATCGCGCCTCGCGCGGCCGTCTATGCAGTTGCGTGAACGCCAAGCCCGCCAGCAACAAGAGAAATAATTCGGGGAGCGTTGAAATCGACTGGGACAGCGCCGCGAACCAGTGGGTTGTTTGCCTGGGCCAGAGGAAATTGAGGAAAGACATAAAATCCTCTGCGGGCTGCGAACTCGCCAACGTGCAGCGATTGCGCTACGCGATAATCTCGTCAATCGCCTTCCCGTGGTCGATGTCGAGCCGTTTGCGGCCGGGGACTTCCAGGCGTCGCGAATCCAGTCCGAGTTGCTTCAAGATCGTCGCGTGGATGTCGGTGACGTAGTGGCGGTTCTCGACGGCGTGGAAACCGATCTCGTCCGTTTTGCCGTGGACGATGCCCCCTTTGATGCCGCCGCCGGCCATCCAGACGGAGAAACCGAAGATGTGATGATCGCGGCCGTCGGCGCCCTGCGTCCCCGGCGTGCGGCCGAACTCGCTGGCGAACAGGACGATCGTCGATTCCAACAAGCCGCGCCGCTTGAGGTCTTTCAAGAGTCCGGCGATCGGCTTGTCGACGGCCTTGAAGTTCCGCTCGTGATTCGCCTTCAGTCCGCCGTGCGCGTCCCACACGCCGGCGCCGCCCGCCCCGTGCTGCACCTGGATGAACCGCACGCCGCGCTCCACGAAGCGCCGGGCGGCGAGCATCTGCAT
>CAZDGB010000374.1:0-5999 GCA_964504645.1 uncultured Planctomycetaceae bacterium
TCGTCGAGCGGATAGCGACGATCCAGGAACGGTTCACAGCGCAGTTGGCCCGAGACGATCAGCCGCTGATAACGCGGAAAGTCCCGTTCCGGCTGGTTGTCGCCGCCCCACGTGCCGAAAATCTTCTTCCCCAGATTGAGTTGCTTCGGATCGAGCGGCCACTGCTCGCCGTGGCGTGCGTTGCCGGCGATGACGGCGACGCCGCCTTGCGGCCGGACGACTTCGAGGGCCTGCTGCATCACGGCGGGACGGCCGGTGGCTTCCACGGCGACATCCACGCCGCCGGGGCAGATCTTCAGAATCTCTTCCACGGCAGAAACTTGTTCCGTACAGACGCCGTGAGTCGCCCCCAGCGAACGAGCGGCGTCGACTTTGTGCGGCAAGCGATCGACGGCGATGATCGGACCGGCGCCGCTGAGAGCCGCGCCGATCACGGCCCACGAGCCGATGCCCCCCGCGCCAAACACCGCCACCGATTGTCCCGGACGCACGCCGGCGGTGTTGAGCACTGTTCCCAACCCGGTGGGAATCGCGCAGCCCAAGAGCGCGGCGGGCGCGAACTCAATGCGCGGATCGAGTACCGTCAACCGGTTCTCGCTGATCACCGAGAGTTCGCCGAACGTGGTGATCGCCCCGGAATTCACGGCGCGGCCGTTCCAGGAGTATTTCGTGCCGGGAACGTCGATCCCCGGACTCTTAATCCACGACAAAACGACGCGGTCGCCGGGCTTCACGCGCGTGACGCCCGCTCCGATCTCGCGGACGATGCCGCTCGCTTCATGGCCCAGGCAATGCGGCAGAAACTTGTCCGGCCCGCGATGGCCGCGGGCTTCGAGCAACTGCGTGTGGCACACGCCGCTGCACGCGATCTGCACCAGCGCCTGCCCCGCGGCGAGCGGCGGAATTTCGAGATCGACCAGTTCCAACGGCCGGCCGAGTTCGACCAGAATCGCAGCTCGGGTTTTCATGAGTGTGCTCCGCGGCGTTGCCAGGCGTCGCGCAGGCTCGCGGCCATCTGCTCCGCCGTCAGTCCGAAATGGTGGCGGGCATGCTCCTGTTCGGAGGCGACGTGCAGAAATTCATCGGCGGTTCCCAGGCGAAGCAGAGGAGCCGCCGCCTCGGGATGGTCCACCTTCCATTCCGCGACCGCGCCGCCCAACCCGCCGATGCGTGAATGCTCTTCCACGGTAACCACCAGGCCGAAATCGGCGAACGCGCGGCGGAGCAACAGTTCGTCCAGCGGTTTGACGGTGTGAAAGCTGACGACTTCCACCGACAAGCCTTCTCGCGAGAGCAATTCCGCGGAACGGAGAGCTTCCGGCAACAGAGTTCCGGCGCACAGAACGATCATGTCGTTCCCTCGCCGCACGGTGAAGCCTTGGCCCAAACGCAAATCAGGCCGCGCCGCGTGGACGTTCGGCTCCCCTTTCTTGCCGATCCGCAGATACGTCGGGCCGGGGGACTGCAGGGCCTGTTCCAACAGCGAGCGCACTTCCCAGGCATCGGCCGGGCAGGCGACGGCGAGGTTCGGCAGCGAACGGAGCACCGCGAGATCTTCGCAGGAATGATGCGTCGCCCCGTTGGCGGCGTAGCCCAATCCCGATCCCGCCCCCACCATCACCACCGGCAAATGGTGATAGCACACGTCGATTCGAATCTGCTCGAAACAACGGTACACAGCGAACGACGCGATGGTGTACGTCACCGGCCGCAGCCCTCCCATGGCCAAACCGGCGGCGATGCTGATCATGTCGGCTTCGGCAACGCCGACGTTGTAGAACCGGTCCGGGAACTCGGCGCGAAACTTGTCGAACAGCCGATTGCCGATGTCGCCGCTCACCAGCACGATTCGCGGATCGCGGGCGGCCAGCGCGGTGATTTCGTCGGCGAACGCATTCCTCATGGCGTATCCAGTTCCGCCAGCGCCCGCGCCAATTCCTCGGCGTTCGGAATGCGGTAATGCCAGTTGTTGTCGTGTTCCATGAACGAGACGCCTTTGCCCTTCACGGTGCGGGCGATGAGGGCCCGCGGTCTTCCCGCGGCGTCCGGCGGAGCGGACAGCAGGTCGCGCAAGGTCGCGATGTCATGCCCGTCGACTTCCCGCGCGTCCCAGCCGAAGGCCGCCCATTTGTCGGCGAGGGGTTCGAGAGCCGTGATTTCCGTGCTGCGTCCGGTCGCTTGCCAGCCGTTGAAGTCGATGACCACCGTCAACCGCGAGAGTTTCTGCGCCGGCGCGAACAACGCCGATTCCCAGACGGAGCCTTCGTTGCATTCCCCGTCGCTCATCGCCACGCAGACGCGGTTGTCGAAGCCGCGAATGCGATTCGAGAGCGCCAGACCGACGGCGACCGGCAAACCGTGTCCCAAGGATCCGGTCGCCACGTCGATGCCGGGAATCTCCGGGGAGGGATGTTCCCCCAGGACAAACCCCGGCTGCGCGTAACGGCTGAGCCAGTCTTCCGGGAAGAATCCCTTCAACGCCAGCGCCGCGTACAGCGTGGTCGCGGCGTGCCCTTTGCTGAGAATGAAGCGGTCGCGATCCGGTTGCCGGGCGAATTCTGGTTCGAGCCGCAATCCGCCCCAAAAAGCGGCGGCGACGATATCGGCGCACGACAGCGACGACCCGAGATGCGGCGTCCCGGCGCGATGCGACATCTCCAGTACGGATTGGCGAACCCGGCGGGCCATGCGCCGCATCTCGCCGACATCTGCCGTCATGGACATCCGCCAGTTCCCCATCAAAGCCGCTGTGCTGCGTCGGCCTCGTCGTTTTTGATCATATCGGGAACGGGAATCGGGCGTCAAAGCGCGCTCTTGTGCAATGCCATTCGAATCGTTCCAATCAGGAATAGAGAGCAAGGTGAGCAAACATGTCCGACGAATTTCGCATCGATTCGCACAAATTGATGCTTCACCCGCAACGCGTCGGGCAGTGGCTGGAGTCGCGCGACGACTGGGAACGCGCCAAGGACGTGTTTCCGGTCTACATCGAAGTCTCGCCGGTCGGGTTCTGCAACCACGCCTGCACGTTTTGCGGCGTCGATTACATGCTCGACCGTCCCGACAAGACGACGCTCGAGCCGGAACTGCTGAAGAGCGTCATCACCGACATGGCGCAGCACGGCGTGCGGAGCCTGATGTTCGCCGGCGCGGGCGAGCCGCTGATCTACAAGAAACTCGCCGCGATCATTCGCCACGCCGACGACGTCGGCATCGACACGTCGATCACCACCAACGGCGTCCTCATGAGCGAGGAATTCTGCCGCGAGGCGTTTCGCGCGAAACGGCTGCGGTGGATCAAGGTCTCGATCAACGGCGGCACCGCTCCCGTCTATGAAGCGCTGCATCAGGCCCGGCCCGGCGACTTCGAGAAGGTGCTGGCCAATCTCGCGACGGCAGTCAAAGTGCGCCAAGAACTGGGTTGCGGGCCGACGCTCGGCGCGCAGATGGTCGCGCTGCCCGAAGTCGAGAAGACCGATCATCGTTTTCCCGGCGTGACGAAAAAGTATCCCGCGAATTTCGACACCGCCGTCGACCTCGCCCGCGCCGCCAAAGCGTGCGGCATCGACTACCTCGTGATCAAACCCTACTCGCAGCACTTGATGAGCGAAAAGACGAAGGCCTACGAGCACGTTCATTACCAGCAGCCGGCGTGGGCCGCGGCGGCGCAACAGGAAGCGACCGACAAATTCAAGGTTATCGTCCGCTATCAGACGATGGCCCATTGGGAGTCGGCGGATCGCGGTTACGATTTCTGCCGCGCCACGCCCCACTTCTGGGCGTATCTCGAAGCCGACGGCAATGTCTGGGGCTGCAGCGCGTATCTCGGACGGAACGATCCGGTGACCGGCGAAGTCTTCGGCGACGACCGCTTCTGTTACGGCAACGTCAAAACGGAATCGTTCTCGGACATCTGGCGCGGCGAGAAACGGCACGCCAACTGGGAATATCTGCGCAAGTCGCCGCACGAAGGGGGCCTCGACATCAGCGAGTGCCGCAAGAATTGCCGTATGCACTCGGTGAACTTGTATCTGCACGAACTGGCGAATCCCGGCCCGCACGATACGTTCATCTGAGCGTAGCGGCGGCGTCTCGGCGCCGTGATGATCTCTTTTCCGAGTGGGGGGCGTGAGCGAACAACGGGTGGCCGGGGCTGGAGCCGCTTCGGCGAAGCCCCGGTGGTTCGCGATTCACCGGGGCTTCCCTCCCGTTGGTCGGTCCAGCCCCGGCCACCCAAAGCGTTTGGAAACAGTGGATCAAAGCGAATCCCGGTTAGAAGACGAACCGGGATTCTACTTCAAGAGATGTTCGATGTGCCGGCAGAGCGGGACTTGTTCGATCGAGTCCCGGTTGCCGACGACGGCGACCGCTTCGGAGCCGACGACGTTGCCGATGAATCCCAGGACTTCCAGCGGCACATTCTGAGCCGCACAAAGCGCCGTGACGGCGAGAAACGCATCCCCCGCACCGATGCGGTCCACCACGCGGGTCGCAAACGCGGGGACTTCGACGAAACCTTCGTCCGCGTCGTAGCCGAGGCAGCCGCGGCTGCCGCGCGTGACCACCGCCCGGCGGCAATTCAGTTTCTGCGAGAGATGTTCGAGCATCGTCCGCAAGTCGCCGCGGCGGTCGCGCGCTTCCAGGCGGACTTCGCCTTCGGCTAAAGACACGTAATCGGCACGCGGATATTTCGAGATCAAGTTGAAGCCGAAGTTGCCGGCGTTCGCCTGCGTGTTCACTGCCAGAAAGCGGCTTTCGCGGCACACGACGTCGACCACTTCCGGCGTGAACATGCCGTGGCCGAAATCGCTGACGATCACCAGATCGAATTCGCCGAGCGTGCCGCGCAACCGGTCGGCCAACGTGCGGGAATCGTCGTCCGACGGCAGCGCATCGTTGATCTCGTAAACCTCGAAGAGTTTCGCGAAGAAATACTGCTCGATGAAGCGCCGCTTGACGATCGTCGGCGCGTTCTGGCGAAACAGGAACTCGGTGCGCACCGCAGGCTTTAATTTCTCGCGCAGGAATGCTTCCTGCGAATTTTGCTCTCCCAGCAGCGCCCGCAGCGTGACTTGATTGACGAAACTCGCGACGTGATTCGCGACGGCCGCCGCGCCGCCGACGAAGCGTTCCTGCGACAACGTCTTCACCACCAGCGTCGGCTCTTTTGACGACTTGCCGATCGCTTCGACGTACTGATAGTCGTCGATGATCGCCTCGCCCAGCACCAGGACTTTCAGCGCGGCGGCGGACTGCAACGGCCGCAGGACGTCGGCGGTCGGATGCCGCGCGGCGAACTCGCTGAGGAAATCGACCACGGCGGGCGGAAACACCGAAAGGTGCCGGTTCACCAGGTTCGATGCGCTGAAGACGAGTTCGTCGGTGAACTCCAGTCGCCCGCCGACGCCTTGCACGGCCTCTTCTTCGATGCGGATCGCGCCGGTGAGATCCTTCCCCGACCGGAATTCCGAGCCCTTCACGAAGACGTTCGGTTTGAGCAGTTCGATTGTCTCGACGGCGGTCGGCCACTGGTTGATGCCGACGTAATCGACCGCGGCGAGGGCGGCGATGGCTTCGGCCCGCAAGTCTTCCGTGAAGACCGGCCGATGCGGACCTTTGTTCACGAACCGGTCGGGCGTGACGGTGACGACGAGCACGTCGCCGAAGCGGCGCGCATCTTGAAAATGCCGGATATGGCCGACGTGCAGCGGATCGAACACGCCGTGGCAATGGACGACTGTTCGCCCCGCAGCCTGCTCCTGCCGCAGCGCTGTCTCCAAGCGATCGAGCGGGAGAACTTTCGATTCGGGCCGCCGGCCCGGTGCGCTGCTCGACATGCGGCCGCCTGAGTGGAAGGAGAGGTTGATCGGTCAACGTCCCATCTTACCACCCGCGTAAAGCGGCGAAAGCCCGATGGAACAGCGAGCCGAGGCATCGCTTTCCCATCGGGCTTCCGCAAGGCTCCGCCCGGATTCGAACCGGGGATGGTGGATTTGCAA
>CAZDGB010000375.1:0-5959 GCA_964504645.1 uncultured Planctomycetaceae bacterium
CGGCGAGGTTGCCCATGACGCGGTTCGGCGTCAACGGCGGACCGAACGCGGTTTGGAGTTCGTCGATCCAGGAGTCGAGCTCGGATTCATTCAACGAAAACTGAAGTTGATGTGCCCAGCCGCGTGCCCGTTCGGCGATCATCCAGCGGCAATGGAAATTCGTTGTGTTCGGGTCGAGGCTCACTCCCAGAAACACGCCGGCGCGGTCGCCGAGCGAACGTCCGACGCCGGCTTGATCGAGCGCCTTCGCCGTGACCTGGAGCATCAACTGCTGCTGAGGCAGCATGTCGGGGAGTTCGAGCGGCGGGATGCGGAACTCGCCGACCGGAATCTCGATCTGTTCGATCCGATACGCCGCGAGATCACGCTGCGGATGTTCCGCCGGAAACCATCGCGACCATTCAACGCCCCAGTTGGCGGGCGGCTCGGGGGATTGCTCGTCGTCGCCGAACAATCGTTCGCGCACCGCCGCGAGATCGTTCCACGGGCCGATGGTGGCTTCGAGGCCGACGAGGACGATGTCGTCATTCGATGTCGGGTGGCCGGGGCTGGAGCCGCTTTGGGCGAAGCCCCGGTTTTCCCACGACGATCGGGGCTTCCCTCTCGTTGGTCGGTCCAGCCCCGGCCACCCGGACGGATTCCACTCTTCAATCAGCACATGGGCGTTGATGCCGCCGAAGCCGAAGGCGTTGATGGCGGCGCGGCGCGGGCGATCAGGATGCTCTGGCCACGATTCGGCGCGAGGCGCCACACGGAACGGGCTATGGGGATTCTGCAGCGCGGCAGCCGGAGCCGAATAATTGGCGATGGGCCACAATTCCTGGTGGCGGAGCATGCCGAGGATTTTCATCAGCCCCGCGCCGCCGGCGCCGGTCAGCAGATGACCCACGTTCGACTTCAGCGCACCGAGGACGCATTGGCCCGGCCTCGACGAGCGATTAGCCCACAAGCGATGCAGGCTGTCGAGTTCCACCGCGTCGCCGGTCGGCGTGCCGGTCGCGTGGCATTCGATGTAATCGACATCATCCGGCGACCAACCGGCTTGCTCGTACGCAGCCCGCATCGCCCGCAACTGGCCTTCGCTGTGCGGCGCGAGCAGATTTGCCCCGCGATCGTTTGACAGCCCGATGCCCGCAATGACGGCCTCGATGCGATCCCCCGCGGCGAGAGCATCGCTCAAGCGCTTCAGCACGAACAGCCCGGCTCCTTCGCCGACGACGAGGCCGTCCGCCGCGGCGCACAATGGAGCGCAGCAGCCGCGCCGCGACAACGCCTGCAACTGGGCGAAACCGATCTGCGTGTATTGGCAATCGGGCCGCGACAAGCCGCCGGCGAGCATGGCATCGACTCGGCCCGCTTGCAGCTCTTCGACGGCGAGCTTGAGCGCATATAGCGACGACGCGCATGCCGCGTCGAGTGTGAATGCCGGCCCGCCGAAACCGAACCACTCGGCGATCAGTTCCGCGGGTAAGGCAGCGATCCGGCGATTGCGCGGGCTCCAAAGTCCCGCCGTCGCGGACGGCGGGCTTTGTGCGAACTCGTCGAACAATCGCTCCTCGAATGTCCGCAGCAGCACATTGCGGGCAATGGCCGATGTCGCCTCCGTCGGCAGGACAATGTGTCCGAGGATGACGCCGATGCGGGATGAGTGTGGGTTGGGGGTGGTGGGTTGGGGGTTGGAAAGCAGTCTCGCTGAAAGGAGCGCGCGGCGAGCGGCTTCCAAGGCGAGATGGCAGACGGGGTCGAGGGAAGCGATGAGATCGGGATCACGCTGCCGCAGTTCTGCTGACAGTGGGATGTCGTCGAGATAGCATCCCCACGTCGAGTAGGTCGTATCCGGAATGAACTCGCCGGGACGGCAGGCTTGCTCGGGCGACCACGACCAGCGGCCGGCGGGAACGGGGCGCCCGGCGTCCTTTCCCGCGGCGACGTGGCGCCAGAACGATTCCACATCCGGGCCGCCGGGAAAGATCCCGCCGCAGCCGACGATGACAACAGGTTCCGCAGCCAACTCTGACACTTCCGTTTCGTAAGTTTCGGGCCCCGCAGCATATCACGCGGCGATGCGCCGCGTCGAACGGACGACTCGCTACAGGCCGCAAATCCGCTCAAGTCGGCACGACCGGACCGCCGATGACGAAGGATGAGTTCGCGTCCATCGGATACGGCAAAAGGGGGGCCGGCCATGACGTTGCAGCGGGCACAGTTCGTCTTGCTGGCGGGTTTGATTTCCGGGCTGGCAGGCTGCGTGCACACCAAGTCGTGCCAGACGGGCTGCGGAGCCCACGCGCACGCTCAGTGCTGCCAATGCCAGTGCGGCTGCCAGGCGCCGCAAGCGCAATGGACCTATCAAGTTCCTCAAGCGCCGCCGGCACAAGTTCCGCCAGGCGTGCCTGCGGAATTGCCTCCGCAGCCGAATCAGGCGCCGCCGGGGACACTGCCGCCGAAGTCTGCGTATGAAGAAGACGTGCCGCCGCCTCCGCCGCCGACATCCGCGCTGCCGGCTCCGGCCCTGTTGCGCTGATCTCCTGACCTGCCGCGGCCTGATTTTTGACTTGCCGTGAGCGCAGGCGAGGAGCCCTTTGGTCGGATGAGCGGCAGGGTCGGGAGACCCGCGCCGAACGGGGATGCCACACGCGACGGCGCAGTTCATGAGTTCTCCGAACGCCACACGCCGAATGCCGACCGCCGCGCCGCTCTGGCTGCTAGCGGCAGCGTTGCTTACCGGCTTATCCGGCTGCCGCTGTTGCTGTCTGCTGGAACCGTATGCGTCGGCGGTCGACCTGATCGAAGACTATCCAGTCGTCTGGGATCGCTGGTATTGCCCGCGGCTGGACATCTCTCGCGCGGGCAAGCCCGATTGGTGCGGACCGATCAACAGTCATCTCGCCCCGTGCCGCTGTGTCGACCAGCCGGAGTGGTCGCGGTATGACAAGATCTGGCTGTATCCGCCGCGGTACCAGTACCTGTTCCCGAACCATTCGTTCCCCGGACCGAGCCAGTCTGCGCCGGAAGAAAAGCGTTCGCCGTATGAACTGCCGGAATCGGCGCCGCTGGAAGAGGAAATGGTGCCGCCACCGCCGACTCCCGGTTTGACGCCGGACGAGCCTCCGGCAGAAGAAGTGCCGCCTCCGAAGTAGCGATGGCAGTGCGAATGGTTCATCAGCACTGCTCGGCCCAAAGCCGCCAAGCAGTGGCACGTCTCTCGGCGGCGATACGCCGCCGCTACGGAGCGATCACCCGTGCGGGCTGATCCGCATGCCGAAGAAGGGACGCGACAGGACGCCACGGACGATTTTTGTCCGCCACCAGCGGCCCGGTTGGATTCTTTTCGCGGCGGCAACCCATTCCTCCAAGGAACGAGGAGTCGCATCAGATAACAACCGTTGCTGCACGCGGTTGATGGGACCGCGATCAAACCAGTAGTGGGCCAGAATGTCGTCGGACGGCAGGATCCGATAGAGCGGCGACAGGACGCGTGATATAGCGACTTGCTCGTAAATCCGCTCGTCGATGCCGCAGCCGGCGAGTCCGTCGAAGACGTCGAGCGCACGGGAAAAGTCGGCGCGATGTGACTTCGCCAGACCGATTACGCCCGAGTTATAAACCGGCTGGTCGGGGAGAATCGGAAATTCTCCGGCGATGTGCATTGTTTCGTTGTAGCGCGTCACGCCCTTGCGCAGGTTGTCCCACACCGGCCGACCGTCGTTGAGCGGGCCTTCGAGCAGATGCATCCGCAACGAACGTTCTCCAATTCCCTCGAACAGCGTCCAGGGGCATTTCAGGAAGTACGTGTCGCCGTCGATCATCACGGCCCGTTCGAGGCCTTCCCGCAGCAGGTCCATCATCAGGCAAATCTTGATGCGGAACCCCGCCGCTTTGGTCGCGGCGCTGGAACTGCGATAACTCTGTACTTGCCCGGAGGTCAGTTCGCGCAGTTCGAGCCAAGGCGGCGTGCCGAGCACCCGCGTCACTTCGTCGGGCTGATCGGTGAAGACGATGGTCTGCGGCATGCCGCGCGTGCAGCACGCCACACCTTTGAGGATCGAGAACAGGCATTCGTGCACATAGCACACACGGCCGAACGCGAGGTAAACGAGTTTGTTTTCGTGTCCGGCGATGGCAGAGGCGGCGACCATGCCCATCCTTTAATGGACGCGGAATTATGCCGCGCGCGGCAATTGTTGCAGCGCTGCGAGCGGTTTCCGCAGTCGGAAGACGATGATGCGACCCGTTTGAATCCGCGGATCGTTCATCAGTTTGTATGTGTTCTGTTCGGTCTGACGGTCGGCGTGCTGCCGCTTGAAGTGTCGCGTTCGCAGCTTCAACCATTGCAGCGGCGCGCAGATCGGCCAGAGCAGCCACGATTCCGGCCGGGTGCGGCTGATTTCGAAGTCGACCAGTTCCAACCCCGCGCGACGCCAGGCGTATTCCAGCGTCGGCAACGGGACGCAATTGATGTGCGGATAGTAGTGCTCGCCTTCAGCGGGAACACGCATCACGTAGGATGCATCCGAAAAGAACCCGCTGACGAAATATGAGAAGCGAGCCATCAGGTTCGATTCGTTCGGCGTCGAGAGAATCGCCTGGCCGCCCGGTTTCAAAAGCCGCGAGATTTCCCGCAGAAAGGCGTACGTATTTTCCAGATGTTCGACGACTTCGAGCGCCACGACGGAGTCGGCGGAGGCGGCCGGCATCGGAATGGTGCGGTTGAGATCGGCCTCGACGAAGTCGATATCCGCCGTCAAATAATTGCCGCGGTTGATGTCGACCGCCGTCGTCTGAAAGCCGTTCCCGGCCGCCCAACGGCTCAGCGCGCCGCGGCCGGCGCCGAGATCGACCAGTTTGCCGCGCGGCAACTTGTCGAGGAGGCGATGAGCCGCGGAATGCACGCCGGGCATCGCCATCTCGTAAACTCGGGACTGATCGTCAGACATCTTTCGCCCCCCTCGCATGATCTGTAATCCGAACTTCAAATCCGCGTGAGGGTTGTAGCGATCGCCCTGGATTGTCACAAGATCGACTTGAGGCTGGCGGTGCGAATGTTCCTACAATTCATCGCCATCCAGTTCGTGGAAAGTGAGCGATCTTGGCGAACTGTCGCGAATGTCAGCGGCCGGCGATAGAATCGCCCGCATGTCCCACGTCCGCCACGATGGCCGCCAGGCCCACGAATTGCGTCCGCTCCGCATCACCCGCGAATTTCTGGGGGCAGCGCCGGGCCGTGTGCTGATTCAGGCCGGCAATACGGCCGTGTTGTGCACAGCGAGCATCGAGTCGTCGCTGCCGCCGTGGAAAGCCGCCGCGCTCACCGATCCGTCGCAGGCGACCGGTTGGCTCACGGCGGAGTATTCCATGCTGCCGGGCAGTACCGCTCCGCGGAAACGCCGCGAACGGGAAAAAATGGATGGCCGTTCCACCGAGATCCAGCGGCTGATCGGACGGAGTTTGCGAGCCGCCCTCGATTTCCAGGCCCTCGGCCCGCGGACGATCACGATCGATTGTGATGTGCTGCAGGCCGACGGCGGCACCCGCACGGCCAGCATCACCGGCGGCTTCATCGCGCTGTGCGATGCCCTGGCGTCGATCTGCAAGGAACTGCCGTCCGATCGTCCCGTGGTCTTGCGGAGCATCGCGGCCATCAGCGTCGGCGTCGTGTCAGGCGAACCGGTCGTCGATCTCGACTACACCGAAGACAGCGACGCCGAAGTCGATTTGAACGTCGTGATGACCGGCGCCGGCGACTTCGTCGAAGTGCAGGGGACCGCTGAGGGCCTGCCGTTTTCGCGGCAGATTCTCGATCGCCAATTGAATCTCGCCGCGGCCGCCGGCGCAGAGCTGACGCGGATTCAAAAAGAACTCCTCGGCGCCGCGTGGCCGTTGAAGTAAAGGCGAGCGGCGGGGGGGGGGGGCCCCGCCGGGGTGGGGGGGCGGTGGGCCCCCGCGGGGGGGGGCGCGC
>CAZDGB010000376.1:0-257 GCA_964504645.1 uncultured Planctomycetaceae bacterium
AGCAGGGTTCGATGACCGACCAGGCGTTCGGCAAGATGGACGAGGACACGCTCCGCAAGCTCGCGAAGGAATTGCAGGAAGGGAAGACCGAAGGGGTCGAGCGCGAGATGAAGGAAGCGATGAAGGACATGCAGGATTTGAAGGAGCAGTTGGAAAAGCTGGCCAAGGCCGAGACGCCGGAAGAGAAAGCCGCCGCCGAACAGCAGGCCGAGAAACTGGAACGCGAACTGCGCGAGCGGCTCGACAAGCTGAATGAA
>CAZDGB010000376.1:267-5914 GCA_964504645.1 uncultured Planctomycetaceae bacterium
CAACGATCAGCTTTCCGCCGCGCTCGAGCGGGCCATGCAGCAATTGGACGCCGCCGCCAATCCGGAACTGATGGAAGAGGCGATGGAGAGCCTGAAGGAATCGCTGGAATTGAGCGAGATGGAGCTGAAGGAACTGGCTCAATCGGCTAAAGATTTAAAGTCGCTCGAAGAAGCACTGAAGACGCTGCAAATGGCCAAGAAGCTCAATGAGAAAGAAAAGCTCGACGGCGAACAGTGCAAGCAGTGCAAGAGCATGAAGGATTACGAGGAACTCTATCTGCAACTGCTTGCCGAAATGGGCGGCGAGGGGGGAGAAAAGGAAGGCCCCGGCATGAAAGGCCCCGGCCAGGGACGCGGCGGCGAAGCCCCCGAAAACGACAACGTCGAGAACGATTTCAAGAGCGAATATTCCAAATCGCAGGTCCAGGCCGGCAAGGTGCTCCTCTCGATGAAGACGCAGGGCCAGGGGAAGGACGGCGACGTCGTCAAGAACTACCGCACGCTGATGAACCAGGTGAAGCAGGGCGTCAGCGAAGCCATCGTCCTCGAACAAGTCCCCCCCGGCTACCACGAGAGCATCAAGAGCTACTTCGATTCCCTCGACCCGGGCGACAAGTAATTCGCAAGAATATTGATCCGCAGATTTCGCAGATTGACGCAGATTCGGACAGAAGAAGAGTTTGCCACAAGAGGCACAAAAATCACAAAACAGATCGGCTTTAATGCTGGTTTTTTTTGAGCCTTTTGTGCTTCTTGTGGCCAATGCTTCCTGTCTTTAATCTGGGTGCATCTGCGAAATCTGCGGATCGTTTTTTATCTTCGCCAACCACGGAAGCGGCGTATGCCCGATGATCGTTCCCCGTCCGCCGGGCCGCTCTTTGTGTTGATCGCCGCCGTCTCGCTGCTCGTCGCGTGGACCGTGTTTCAAACCGGAGATTCCGCCGCGCCGGACCGGCTCGTCGTCTACTGCGCTCACGACTCCGTCTACGCCGACGAAATCTTGAAGCAGTTCGCACAACAAACCGGCATTCGCGTCGACGTCCGCTACGACACCGAGGCGACGAAATCGCTCGGCCTCGTCCAGCAGATCATTCAAGAGGAAAAAAGCCCCCGCTGCGACGTCTTCTGGAACAACGAACTCCTCGGCACCAAAGAACTGCAGGACCGCGGCCTGCTGGAGCCGTACCAAGGCGCGGCGTGGCAACGGCTTCCGGACACGTACAAGGATCCCGACGGCCACTGGGTCGGCTTCGGCGCCCGGCTGCGGGTCTACATCGTCAACCCGGAGAAGATGCCCGCCACCGAGGATGCCGTCGCAGAGGCCCTGCTAGGCGACCTCTCGCAAGTCGCCATCGCCAAGCCGATGTTCGGCACGACGCTCACGCAATACAGCCTGATGTGGCAACTGCGCGGCCCGGACGCCGTAAAGGAATGGCACGCCGATCTGCGCAAACGCGGCATCCAGGAGGTCGCCGGCAACGCGATGGTGAAAAACCTCGTCGCCGCCGGAACGTGCCGGCTTGGCTTCACCGATACCGACGACGTCTTTGTGGCCATCGACGACGGCTACCGCGTCGAGATGCTCCCGATCCGCATCGACGGCAAAACGATCTCGATCCCCAACACGGCGGGCATCGTTCGCGGGACGAAACGCCGCGCCGCCGCCGAACGTCTCGTCGATTTCCTCGCGTCCGCCGAAACGGAACTCGCGCTGGCCAAATCGAAATCGCGGCAAATCCCCCTCGGCCCGCTGAACGCCGCCGACCTCCCTGCCGACGTCCGCCCCCTCTACAACTGGGCCCAAGACGGCGCCGACTTATCAATTCTGTTACCCGCCCGCCGCGAATGCCTCGACTGGCTGCGAAGCGTGAGTGGTGGGTTGTAGATTGGGGATTGGAGCGGCCAAACGACAAAGCCCGACTTTGGCTTTGGAAAGCCGGGCTTTCGATTAACCAGAAGACTTGATCCGCAGATTTCACAGATTTTCGCAGATAAGCAACTCGGAGATACAAAAGGCTAAAAAGATAAGGAATCAAATCGCTTTCGATTTGCATTTTGCAGCCACTCTTTGCGGTATCTAATCTGCGAAAATCTGTGAAATCTGCGGATGGTCTCTTCTACCTGCTTTTACCTCTACCTCCATGACAGAATGGACCGCCCTCCGCAGTTTCCTGCTCGCGCTCGCCGCGTGGCCGGTGTGCGTCTGGCTGGAGCGCGGGTTGCGGGGATCGGCGCGGCGGACGCTGTTTGCCTGGCTGCTGGCGTCGCCGTTTTTGTTTCCGGAGTTGTTGCTCGGCTATCTGATCGCGCCGTTCGTAGTGGGCCGGCCGTTGCGGGCGGAGATTGCCGTGAGCGCGGTCCTACTTTTGCGGAGCGTGCCGGTCGGTGTGATCGCGCTCTGGGGGACGCCGCCCTCGGACATCTCCCCCGCGGCGCTGCACGTCCGCCGGTTGAAACTCCGCACGTGGCGCGACCGCTGGGAATTAATCCGCTGTTATTGGCACGGCCCGGTGCGGCGGATGCTGCCGGCGCTCGGGCTGATGTTCCTGATCACGTTCCAGGAGTTCGAAGCCGCCGCCCTGTTAGGGGCCGTCAGTTGGACCGACCAACTCTTCACGCAATACGCCGCGGGCTTGATGCTGGCGGAATCGGGCCGCTACCTGGTGAAGCCGCTCTTGGTGCAACTCGCCGTGCTGTCGCTGGTGGCCTGGAACCTGGGAACGCGCCCGCACGGAACGCTGGAATCGAACCTCGACCGCGAACGCCCGGTGCGCCCGATCCAGCAACGGCTCGCGGAATCCGCGGCGATCGCGTTCTTTCTCCTCGGCGTCGTCGGGCCGCTCGTGCTGTTGTCCCGCGAACTCGCCGGCGGTTGGACGCTCCTCGTCCGCCAGCCCTCCATGCGGGCGGACCTCGCCCGCGAAATCTGCACCGCCGGTTTGGTCGCCGTCGTCTCCGGCCTGGCCGCGTGGATGGCGTCGAAGCTCGGCGTTGAGCGTTCGGCATTCAGCGTTCGGCAATCGCCTTCTACTCCGCACTCCGCACTCCGCATTCTGCACTTCGCCCTCTCCCTCCTGGGCCTGTGCGGGGCGCTCACGGTCAGTCTCGCCGTGTTGTGGGTTTCGACGCGGTGGTTTCCGTCGGCATGGGCGATGACGCCGCTCGCGTGGGTGCTGGCGCTCGTCGTCTGGTTGTTGCCGCGGGCGTTGCTGTTGCAGTTCTGGCTCGCGCGGCAGTCCGACCCGGCGGCGACGCATTTGGTCGCGCTCTTGAAAGCCAGCCCGCAACCGCGTCAGGCTCGCACGGCGCGCGGCTGGGACTGGCGCTGGCGGGTCGAACCGCAGATCGCCGCCGTCGGCCTGTTGTGCTATTGGGCCTATCTCGACCTGACGAGCGCCGCACTTCTCGCGCCGCCGGGCATGGCGTCGGTGCTGGTGCGGCTCTACAACTTCATGCACTTCGGCCACTCCGCCGCGATGACGACCCAAGCCGCCCTCGTGATGCTCGGCCCGATTCTGCTCTGGGCCGCGATGATGGCCACAGCACGAGCAATGCGCGGCTAGTGTCCAGCGGATCTCAATCGCCGGTCTGAAGAAAGGCGGTCCGCGGAAAAACGCTGGCCGAAGCCCGCGGAGAAACACGGACCAAACCAGGAAGCCTGCACGCTTCCGATCCGCGCGTCTCCGCGTCGTCCGCGTGGCACAGCCCCACGTTCTCGCCTTATCCGATCGTTCTTAAGGCGTCGCGCCGACGACGCTTCTGCGCAGCGTCGCTAAGATGGATCGTCATGACGCAACCCCTCTGGCGACTCGCCGATGTCACCGTGCCGGGATTGCGCCAACCGCGGTTGGATCGCGTGACGCTGGAGATTCCCCACGGCGCGACGGCACTCCTCGGGCCGTCCGGGGCAGGGAAGACGTCGCTGCTCAATCTGCTCGTCGGCTTCGAGCAGCCGGCAGCCGGCCGCGTGGAATCGTTACAGACGGTTTCCGAACGACTTCCCGTCTTCTGGTCGCCCCCCGGACACGGCTTGTGGCCGCACGTCAGCGTGCGGCGGCATCTGTCGTCGATCTGGCCGGATGCGAACGGGCCAGCGGCGGCGGCCGTCGATCGACTGCTGCACGAATTTGATCTGACGCCGCTGGCCGACGTTTATCCCGGGACGTTGTCGCAGGGGGAGCGCGACCGCCTCGCCGTAGCCCGCGCGATCGCCGCCGATCCCGAGGTGCTGGTGTTGGACGAACCGCTGGCCCATGTGGCGGACGCGGCGGCGCGGCGGTACTGGTCCCGATTGCGTGCGGCGTGCGCACAGCGGAAGATGTCGGTGGTGTTCGCCACACACGATTTGACGGTGGCGTTCCGCGAGGCCGGCCATGTCGTCGTGCTCGAAGCAGGACGCATCGCCTACGCCGGCACTGTCGAGGACTACCGCCGTGCGACCGAATGAAACGAGCGATGAGAAAATCGGGCGGCGCGCTCCGAGCGGGGGGCGTGAGCCCGCTGAATGTGCGTGCTACGACCATCGACGCCGTTTTCAGGGGGCTTACGCCCCCCGCTCGGAAGGGAGAAAAGACCGCCTGGAGGAGGGACTTCAGCCAAGCCCCAGCTCCGATCAGGCGTTTGGAACTTCGCCTTCATTAAAATTTGTTTGGAACTTGGAATTTGTTTTTTGGAGCTTGCTCCCCTTACTCTTCGCCGGTTGTCAGTTCGCGACCGCGGAAAATTCTCTCGCCGTGCGGCAGGAGACCTATTGGATCGTCCCCCCCGAGGGGACGAAGATCCCCGCGCCGCGCGGGATTCTCGCCGGCCCGGACGACGAGTGCTTCGTCCTCGACAACGCCGGACGCGTGCTGGTCTACAATCCGGAGGGCGACGTCGTGCGCCGCTGGTGGATGCCCGAGTATTCCGTCGGCAAACCGGAAGGATTGTGCGTCTTGCAGGACGGCCGCATCGCCGTCGCCGATACGCACTATCACCGCGTGGTGATGTTCGATCACGACGGCAAGTTCCTGTCGTCGTTCGGCAAGTTCGGACGCGAGCCGGGCGAGTTCATCTACCCCGTGAAGGTCGTGCAGAATCCCGCCGGCGATTTGTATGTCTGCGAGTACGGCGACAACGACCGCGTGCAGAAGTTCCGACCCGACGGCACGTTCGTCCGGCAGTTCGGTTCGCCGGGAACCGAACCGGGACAGTTCCAGCGCCCGAGCGGCATCGCGTGGTTCGATCACAAGCTCTATATCGTCGACGCCTTCAACAATCGCGTGCAGATTTTCAGCGAAGACGGCGAACTACTCGGCGTGCTGTCGGACGATCCGAACGCGACGCTCTACTATCCCTATGACATCACCGTCACGCCGCGCGGGGAGTTTTACGTGGTCGAGTATGGCGCGTGCCGGGTCTCGAAGTTCGACCGTCACGGCAAACTGCTCGGCCGCTTCGGCTCGCCGGGACTCGGCGCCGGCCAGTTCACCACGCCGTGGGGCATCACCGTCGACCGTACCGGTCGCGTCCTCGTCGCCGACACCGGCAACCGCCGCGTGGTGGGGTTGAAGTTTTGAGCCGTAGAGCAGGCGGTTCGACTGCTTCGACGTCAGAAACCCGGTTCTGCTCTGAGAACTTATTGCGTGCGTTGGCGAAAGAGTTTGCC
>CAZDGB010000377.1:0-5825 GCA_964504645.1 uncultured Planctomycetaceae bacterium
GATGTCGTCGCCGAAGGACGTCGTGAAACTCGCCAAGCGGGCGCGGAAAGTTCTCGGTTCCAAACTGACGCTGATGGTCGACGTCGGGTATGCGTTCAACGACGTGCCGACGGTGGCGCGGATCTGCCGGGAGTTGGAGGAGCTCGACGTCTACTTCTTCGAGACCCCTTTCCCCGTCGATCGGCCGGAACCGTACGCGCGGCTCGCCGAGCAGACGTCGATTCCACTCGCGATGGGCGAGCACGGCGTCACACGGTGGGAATTCCAGGACATGATGGACCGCGGCAAGGTGTCGGTCGTGCAGCCGTACATGTCGACGTGCGGCGGCTTGACGGAGGCGAAGCGGATCGTGGAACTCGCCCTGCCCCGCGGCGCTCAGGTGATTCCCGGCAACTGGTCGACGCAGATTCTCGGCTCGGCGTCGGTCCATTTGGCGGCGTATTCGCCGATCACGCCGTACATCGAGTTCGCCCCGGCGGAGATTTTCGAATCGCCGCTACGGAAGGAATTGCAGGCGGCGGGGTTCGCGGTGAAGGACGGCGTGATCGATTTCCCGACGGCGCCGGGCATCGGGTATCGGTTGCCGGAAGAGGTGTTGACGAAGTATCGGCAGTGAATCGGAGCCGCCGCGTGTCGCGGCGGAACGCTTCTGCGAAGCGTCGCGAATCGCGATGACATTTTCCTCTCCAGTTTGAAATTTCATTTATGTCCGCTGCTGCGCCGCCTTCGATGTCGCTTGCCTTTCGCTGGCTGATTGTCGGGCTGCTGGTCGGCTACGCGGCCATCAGCCATTTCAACCGCGTGAGCATCTCCGTCGCCGGCGACGAGGTCTTCATCCAGCCGGAGGCGAAAGCAAGCGAGGCCGCGGCCGACTCGACAGGCAAGCCGAAGCAGGCGTTTTCGCATGTCTTCACCAGCAAGCGGATGGGCTGGGTCTATTTCGCGTTTCTGGTGATTTACACCTCGAGCATGTTGCCCGGCGGATGGCTGATCGACCGGATCGGGGCGGATCGGGCGCTGACGATCCTCGGCCTAGGGATGGGATCGTTCGTCGTCTTGACCGGGGCGCTCGGCTGGGTGGTGTCGACCGCCGATCAGTTGTGGATTAGCCTGTTGGTGATCCGCGGGCTGGCCGGAATTTTCGGAGCGCCGCTGCACCCGGCGGCGGCTCACGTCGTCGCCGACGTCGCGTCGCCCAACGTCCGGGCGACGGCTAACGGACTGGTGACGGGGGGCGCGTTGCTTGGCATCGCGTTCAGCTACCCGGTGTTCGGCCATTTGATGGATCTCTACACCTGGCAATGGGCGTTCGTCTTCTGCGGGGTGGCGATGATCGGCTACGGCCTGATCTGGCGGATGACGGCTGTCGGCCGGTTGCCGAAGCCGCACGCGGGACGCATGGACCGGGAAGAGGCCGCCGAGCACGCGCGGGGGATTCCGTGGCAAGTCATCCTGCGGAAAGACATCTGGCTGGTGACGCTGAGCTATTTCGCCTACAGCTACTATCAGTACCTCTTCTTCTACTGGATGGGCTACTACTTCAAGGACGTGCTGCACGTCCCCAACGTCGAGGCCCGCAATGCGGCGTTCTTCATCGCTCTATCGCAGGGAGCGGGAATGGTGATCGGCGGCATGGGCAACGACTTGATTTGCCGCGTCATCGGCACGACCAACGGGCGGCGGCTGATCATGGTCAGCGGCATGACCCTCTGCGGGCTGCTGACGTATTACGCGGTTGTTCAGGCCGAGATTTCGGTCAAAGCGGCGGGCGACGCTGGCGTGAAGCCCGAAGTCTTCCAGAAGGTCGTCTGGCTGATTTCGATCGCTCTCGCCTGCGAGGGGATTTGCGAATCGATCTACTGGACGACGGCGACGGAAATCGGCGGCAAGTTCCGTGGATTCGCCGGCGGCTTTCTAAACACCGGCGGCAACGTCGGCGGCATTTTCTCCCCCGTGCTCACGCCGTACATCGCCGAGCAGATCGGCTGGACGCCAGCCATCGGCATCGCCTGCGCAATTTGCGTCGTCGGCGGCTTCATCTGGCTCGGCATCCGCTCCCGCGAAGGCGAGGCCTAAAATCGAGGCTGCCTCTTGAAACGCCTACTGGTGACAGCGTCCTCAAAAGACGCCGAGTTTTTGGTGTCGGTGTCGCCATCAGGAGAGCAAGATCGGGTTTCTCAAGGCCCGTAGTTCTCGGTATGATAATCGATCGGCGCTTCTTCATGGGTTGTCGTTGGATGAAAGCATGGCGAGCGAACGCAAGCGGTGGGCTTCGACCGCAGGTCTGATTCTCAGTTTTGCAATTGGTGCGGTGCGCGCGGACGACGCGGAACAGCGGCAGTTTTTCGAAACGAAGATCCGCCCGCTGCTCGTCGAGAAGTGCCAATCGTGCCATGTAGGGGATTCGGCGGAATCAAAGTTTCGCGTGGATTCGCTGGAAGGACTGATCGAAGGCGGCACGCGTGGTCCGGGGATCATTCCCGGCAAGCCGGCGGAGAGCCTGCTGATCAGCGCCGTGAAACACGGCGAAGTCCTCAAGATGCCGCCGAAGGAAAAGCTGCCGGCATCACAGATCGCCGACCTGACGAAATGGATCGAAACCGGCGCGTATTGGCCCGATGCGGCGCCTGTGACCGTGACGCCGAAGAAACCGCCGTTCGAGGAACCGGAGTTCCCCGCCGAGCAGCGAAACTTCTGGGCATTCCAAACGCCGCGGCGTCCGGCGATTCCGGAAGCGACCCGCGCCGGCGAATTTCGATCGCCGATCGATCGATTCATCGACGCAGACCTTGCGGCGGCAGGATACGCACCGGCGGCTCCAGCCACGAAAAGGATTCTGTTGCGGCGCGCCACGTTCGATTTGATTGGTCTGCCACCGACTCCGGACGACATTTCGGCCTTCCAATCGGACGATAGCCCGGACGCACTCGAGCGGCAACTCGACCGGCTGCTGGCGTCGCCGCATTACGGCATCAAATGGGGCCGCCATTGGCTCGACCTGGCCCGCTACGCCGATTCCAACGGGCTCGATGAAAATCTGCATTTCGGCCAGGCCTACAAGTACCGCGACTATGTGGTGGCGGCGTTCAACAAAGACAAGCCGTATGACGAATTCGTGCGCGAACAGATCGCGGGGGATCTGCAAAACGCTAGTGATCCCAGGGAGCCTTACGAATCGCTGATCGCGACCGGCTTCCTCGCGATCGGGCCGAAGATGCTCGCGGAGGACGATCCGGTCAAGATGCAGATGGATATCGTCGACGAGCAGGTCGACACGCTCGGCAAGGCATTCCTCGGCATGACGATTGGCTGCGCCCGCTGCCATCATCACAAATTCGATCCGATCTCCACGCACGATTACTACGCGTTGGCTGGCATCCTCAAGAGCACAAAGACGATGGACACGCTCACCGTCGTCGCCCGCTGGCAGGAACGGCCGCTCGCCTCGCCAGAGCAACTCCAAGATCTCTCGCAGCGAAAAGAACAAATCGCCGCGAAGCAGAGCCAGATCCAGCAACTGGTCGCGGCGACAAATGAAGCCGTGCAAACCGAAGCGCGGCGGCATTTCGGCGATTACCTGCTGCTCGCGGCGCAGCAGGAGCGCGAGGAACGCCGGCTGACCGAGCGGCAGCCGTTGGGGAGCCAGCCCGATCTGGCCACACGGTTGGACGTCGTCGTGGTGGAAGCCGAGAACTACGCGCGCGGCAATGTCCTCAAGGATTCGACCAACTATGGCAAAGAAATCGGCGTGCTGGTCAACGCCGGCGCGACACCGAACTTTGCAGAATACGACCTCGACATTCCACAAACGGGACGCTACCAGATCGAACTCCGATATGCCGCCGCCGGCGCGCGGCCGTGTCGCCTCTTGGTGAATTCCAAGGAACTCAAGGGGGACGCCGCGGGGAAAATCACCGGCGGCTGGATGCCCGAGCATCAGGCGTGGCACATCGTAGGCGTCTATGAATTGCCCGCCGGGAAGATCGTAGTTCGGCTTGAGCAGCCGACGTTTTTTCCGCATATCGACAAGCTGCTGATTGCGCCGAATCCGGATGGCCTTGCTCCGCCAGCTGTGGCGAAGTTGAATTCCGCCTTTGTCCCGGAAGCGCGCTTCGTGCAGCAGTTGCAGGTGCACGTCTCGACGAAGGCGGCCGACGACGATCCTGTCTTCGGCGACTGGCGGCAAGCGGTGCGGGAATATTGCCTCGCCTCAGCCGATCAGGCACCGCAACAATTGGATGCCTTGAAACAAAGCGCGACGAAATTTCAGCAGCGGGCTGATGTCCTTCTCGATGCCGGCAAAGAGTCCCCGTCCGGCGACGCATTGCACAAGACGTTGTTCGCAGCCGATGGCCCATTGGCGCTGCCGAAGGATCAGGAGATCGGCTATCCGGCAGAGACGACCGCGCAGCTCAAGCAGTGGCGAGACGAAAAGGCGGCGCTGGAAGCGGCGTTGCCGAAGTATCCGGAGGCGATGGCCGTTTCCGATTCCTCTCCGGAGGACGTGCGGATTCATCATCGCGGCAGTCACTTGACGTTGGGCGATGTGGTGCCGCGACGGTTTCCCCGAATGCTGGCCGGCGCGGGAATCGATATCGGCTCGCAAGGCAGCGGGCGCTTGGAGTTGTCCGATTGGCTGACGCGGCCCGATCATCCGCTGACGGCGCGCGTCATGGTCAATCGGTTGTGGACGTGGCATTTCGGCCAGGGACTCGTGCGGTCGGTGGATAATTTCGGTTTGCTCGGCGAGTTGCCGACGCATCCGCAACTGCTCGATTGGCTGGCGACAGAGTTCCCGCGCCGCGACTGGTCGTTGAAACAGATACACCGCGAGTTGATGGGCTCGACGCTTTATCGACGTTCGGGCGAAGTCGATGCCTCACAGCGCGAGCACGATCCCGAAAACCGACTATGGGGCCGCTACTCGCGCCGGCGGATGCAGATCGAAGAACTGCGCGACACTATTCTTGCAACGGCGGGAACGCTCGACGACCGTCTGGAAGGGACGCATCTCACGACGGCCAACCGGGCCTACGTGACCAGCACGGCGAATGTGAATCCCGATGTTTATCGCATCACCCGGCGGTCGATTTATCTGCCGATCGTGCGCAGCGCGCTGTACGAAGTTTTGCAGGCGTTCGACTTCGCCGACCCCAACGTCAGCAACGGGCAGCGGCAGACGACGACGGTCGCGCCGCAGGCATTGTTCCTGATGAACAGTGACTTCGTCGCGCAACAGACGTTGGCGTGGGCTGATGCCGCGCTCGCACAGCGAGATATGCCGAACGAATCGCGGCTCAAGGCGCTGTATCGCACCGCGCTGGGCCGCGAACCGCTGCCCGAAGAGGCGGCGCGGGCGACGCAGTTCCTGACAGAGTACGCGGCGGACGTGGCGGCAACGACCAGCTCCGCGGAAGGCGAACGTCGCGCCTGGCAGAGCCTGTTTCGAGCGCTGCTGTCGACGAACGAAAATGTGTTTGTGGAGTGAAAGTCGGAAACATGAATCTGTCGCAATCCAGTTCGAATCCGATGGCGCGGCGCAGGATGCTGCAGCGAGCGGGCGCCGGCTTCGGCAGCCTGGCGCTCGCCGGTCTGTTAGCGGAAGAAGCCCGCGGCGCCGCGGCCGATCCGCTGACCTCAAGACCGCCGCAGTTTCCGGCGCGGGCCGATCGTGTCATCTTCCTGTTCATGCACGGCGGGCCTTCACAGATCGATACGTTCGACTACAAACCGTTGCTTGAGCGGGATCATGGAAAGCCATTGCCGTTCGACAAGCCGCGCATCGTTTCCGCGCCGACGGGTAACCTGCTGAAATCGCCGTGGAC
>CAZDGB010000378.1:0-5811 GCA_964504645.1 uncultured Planctomycetaceae bacterium
TCGATCCGACGCAGTCACTATCGCGACCAACATGGCCGGCCGCGGGACCGACATCATCCTCGGCGGCAATCCCGAATATATGGCCTGGGACGAACTCAAACAGAAATACGCCTCGCGTTTGGACGTCCCGAAGCTCGAATGGGAAGATGTCAGTAACCGGATCGGCGAACAGGAAGGGATGAAGGCCGAAGGCCGCAAGGTCGCCGAGTTGGGCGGCCTGCACGTCGTCGGCACCGAACGGCACGATTCCCGCCGCATCGACTTGCAGCTCCGCGGCCGCGCCGGCCGGCAGGGCGATCCTGGCTCCAGCCGGTTCTTCCTGTCGCTCGAAGACGATTTGATGCGCAAGTTCGCCGGCGATTGGGTGAAGGACTGGCTGCAGAAGCTCGGCATGCAGGAAGGCGAACGCATCGAACACTGGATGGTCACGCGGCAGATCGAAGGGGCGCAGAAGAAAGTTGAAGAGCGCCACTTCGAAATGCGCAAGCATCTGCTCGAATACGACGAAGTGATGGACGAGCAGCGCAAGCGGGTCTATTCGTATCGCCAGGCGATCCTCAATGGAGCGAACTGCCGCGAACTCATCGTTGACATGATCGACCGGCAATTGTCCCGCTGGGTCAAACATTTCCTCGACGACAAGTACCGCTGGGAAACCATCGTCGAATGGTCCCGGCAGCAGGCGCAGATCGACGTCGACGTCCCCGACATCAAGGGGATGAACGAGGAGCAGTTGCTCGACTACTTGAAGGATCAGGCCGACCGGCAGGCCGATGCGCTGGTGCAGGAGCAGATCGACGAGAACCTGCCCCGCGACGTCGAGGACGAGCGCGAACGGAATTGGCAGGCGCTCGCCCGCTGGGTGAATGCGCGGTTCGGGCTGAATACCAACGACCGCGAGCTGCGCAAGATCGGCATGGACGATATGTATCAGTATCTCTACGACCGGGCCAAGGAAGCCATCGCCCGGTTCGATTTCGAGCCGGTGAAAATCTTCCTCGCGGAGGACTGGGGCCGGCGTTCGCTCGCCGGCTGGATCGGTCAGCAGTACGGCATTTCGATGACACCGGAGAAGTTTGAGGGCAAGAGCGAGCAAGAAGCGGTTGAACTGATCCAGCAGACGGTGAAGGACGTCTATCGCAATAAGGAAGTCGAGTTCCCGGTTTCGGTCGGCCTGACGAGCTTCATGGCTGAACACGGCGGCGGCCCGAAGTACGACCGCGAAGGGCTCGTCCGCTGGGCCAACGGCCGCTTCCAGGCGCGGCTCGATCCCAACGAGGTTGAATCGAAGTCGCGGACCGAAATTGCCAGAATGCTCACGCAGTGCAGCCAGCAGTTCCTCGACCGGGGCGCCGCCCTCAATCGGCTGGACGACTATCTGAATCGCGCGTACGGCGAATCGGGCAACGGCCATTCGCACTCGGGCCGCAACGGCCACGGTCCGCACGGCCCGGAGAATCCCGCGGCGCTCGTCGAAATGATCTCGTGGGCGAACCAGGAATTTCAGGCCGGCCTCGACGAAGCGACGCTGTCGCACGCCGACCGCCAGGAAGCCCGCATCGCCGTGCTGCAAAGTTACGAACGCCGCTTCCGGCCGGAGCTGTATCAGACGGAGCGGGCCCTCATCCTCGACGTGCTCGACACGGCTTGGAAGGACCATCTGTACTTCATGGACCACTTGCGACAGGGCATCGGCCTCGTGGGCTACGCCCAGAAAGACCCGAAAGTCGAATACCGCCGGGAAGGGATGAAGGCGTTCGAGTCGATGTGGGACCGCATCGCCGGTCAGGTGACTGGGGCGATCTTCCGCATCGAGCAACAAAGTCCGGAGTTCGTCGGCTCGCTCTGGCGGATTTCCGCCACGACGCACGAAGCCCCGCCCGATGAAACGCCTTCGCCGACGCAAGAAGCGAACGGCCACGCGTCGAACGGCGGCCCGCCACCGGGCGCGCCGAACAAAGCCGTCGAACCAATCCGCAACTTCGGCCAGAAAGTCGGCCGCAACGACCCGTGCCCCTGCGGCAGCGGGAAAAAATACAAAAAGTGCTGCGGGGCGTGAGGAACGCTTGCGAGTTCGCAGCGCCTTCGAATGGATGAACCACGGGAAAGGACTCCCATGTCGCGGCTGCTGGATGCGGCTTACATTTTCTTTCTTCTCGCCGTCTCGCCGTGGCTCGTCTACCGGCGGTATCGGCAGCGCAAGCCGATCGCCGGGCTGCGAGTGAAACTCACCGGCAACCTGCAACGGCGGCAACCGGAGAAGCCCTGCCTGTGGTTTCACGCCGTCAGCGTCGGCGAAGTGCTGCAACTCCGCAATCTCATCAGCCGCGTGCAGAAGCGCTATCCGCATTACGAATGCGTCGTCACGACGACGACCGGCACCGGCTACGACCTGGCGAAAGAAAAATTTCCCGACTGCACCGTCCAGTATTTCCCGCTCGACTTCTCCTGGTCCGTCCGCCGGGCGCTGAAGTCGCTCCGCCCGCGGTTGATCGTGCTCGTTGAACTGGAACTTTGGCCAAATTTTCTGCAGATCGCCGCGGAGCGCGAGATTCCGGTCGCCATCATCAACGGCCGCATCAGCGACGGCAGCTACAAAATCTATCGCCGCGCGACCTGGCTGACGCGGCCGCTGCTCGAATCGTGTTCGCTCGTCACCGCGCAGAACGCCGCGTATGCCGAGCGATTCCTCGATCTCGGAGCGGCCCCGTCTCGTTTGTTCCAGACCGGCAACATCAAATTCGACGGCATCGAAACGAATCGCCATAACGCACAAACCGAAGAACTCCGCCGCGGCTTCGACCTGTCGCCGCACGAACTCCTGTTCCTCGCCGGCAGCACGCAAGCTCCGGAGGAAGAGCACGCCCTCGCCGCCTACGAAAAACTGCGCGCCGAGTTCCCGCAACTCAGATTGCTGCTCGTCCCGCGGCACAAGGAACGCTTCGAAGAAGTCGCGGCGCTCATTGAGTCTCGAGGACACGGCTTGCTGCGGCGGAGCGAGATCCGAGAGAGCGCCAACTTCCCATCTCAAATCTCCCTTCCCAACCCTCAACCCTCAACCCTCAACTCTCAACCCATCCTGCTCCTCGACACGCTCGGCGAACTCTCCAAAGCCTGGGGCCTCGCGGACATCGCGTTCGTCGGCGGCAGCCTCACCAACCGCGGCGGGCAGAACATGATCGAGCCGGCCGGCTTCGGCGCGGCCGTCTTGTTCGGCCCGAACACCTGGAACTTCCGCGACATCACCGAGGCGCTGCTCGCCGGAGATGCCGCACGCGTGGTGACCGACGGCGATCGACTTGCAACCGTCGTCCGCGAATTGATCCTCGATGCGGCCTCCCGCCAGCGATTGGGCGACGCGGCCCGCAAGTTCGTCCTGTCTCAGCAAGGCGCGACCGAACGAACGCTCGATCTGCTCGGGTGCCTGCTGTCAAACGAACCGGCGCCGGCGAGCAAACCTGTGACCAGCGGTCGAGCCGCGTGACGCCGCGACGCCACTTTTCTCGAGTTGTTCAACAACTTGTTGCGCAACACGTCAGGGAAATAGGGGACCCGAGTTTTTGTGCGTTCGTGCTTACGCAGAACGCCCTGCACACCCAACGTTCGAGTCGGCTGCGCAGTTCGCCAATTCAACCAAACACGCATCCATACCCGCTGATTTGACGCTCGCTAAGTCACGCCAGGCGACCGATAAGCGACAGGTAAGCGACGCTAAGGCGACATTAAGCGACATCCAAGCGACAAGAAGCGCCACGTGACGGCAACCAATCGGACGTCTGTTTGCAAACACTATGTTGCGCAACCCCGTCCGTGAGGGTGAGGACTACGAACTGCGACCATTGCATCTTTCGGCGACGTTGTTACACTGTGTTTCGAGAGAACGAGGTGAAAAAGTAAAGCGTTGGGCCGGATAAACAACAGAAGCAAGGGCCGGCCCCAGTCATCACGAACGGATCAGGCATGTCGATCACGAGAGAGCGCAAGTCCGAGCTGATTAAGGAGTACCAACGGGCCTCCAGCGATACCGGTTCGCCGGAAGTCCAGGTGGCGGTGCTCAGCCATCGGATTCGGCAGCTCACCGATCACCTGAAAGGCCACAACAAGGATCACGCGAGCCGTCGCGGTCTGTTGATGATGGTCAGCCGTCGCCGGCGATTGCTGGATTATCTCAAATCCACGCAGCCGGAGACCTATTTCCAGTTGATCGACAAACTGGGCCTGCGCAAGTAGCGGGTTCGTTCGCGAGCGGCACCGACCGGTTCGTCGGCGCACCGCTTTTTATCTTCGCCGACTTCTCTCAGCGGCCGGAATCGTGCCCGGTCAATCGTTGCGCTGAGGGACTTTGAATCGGCTCGCCCCAATCGTGCCTGATCGGCAACGGGGGATGACGTTCATCGAGCGCAGCAAGTCGGCAAGTAGTCATTTATCGGAATCAATTCGCAAAAAGGAAAAGTCTCGTGAAAACAGTTGTGGAGACGGAATTGGCGGGTCGGACGTTGAGTTTGACGACGGGCGAAATGGCGAAGCAGGCCGCCGGCGCGGTGTTTGTCCGCTATGGCGATACGGTGGTCTTTGTCGCGGGTCAGGACGGCCCCTCGCGGCCCGGCACCGATTTCTTTCCCCTCACGTGCGACTACCGCGAACGCGCGGCCGCAGCGGGCAAATTCCCCGGCGGCTTCCTCAAGCGGGAAGGCCGGCCGTCGATGCGTGAAACCCTCACCTGCCGGCTCACCGACCGTCCGATTCGCCCGCTCTTTCCCGAAGGCTACTACGATGAAGTTCAGGTGATGGCTAACGTCTTGGCCATCGACGGCGCCAACGATCCCGACGTTTTGTCGATCATCGGCGCCAGCGCCGCGTTGTTCATTGCCCCGGTTCCGTTCAACGGGCCGATTGGCGCCGTCCGCGTCGGCATGATCGACGGCCAACTCATCCTGATGCCGACGCTGGAGCAGCTCAAAACCAGCACGCTCGATCTCGTCGTCGCCGGCAATTTGACGTCGGTTCTCATGATCGAAGGCTTCGCACATCAGTTGCCCGAAGACCAGATGGGCGACGCGATCATGTTCGCGCACCGGGCCGTGGTTGAAATCTGCAAGCTGCAGGAAGAATTCGCCCGGAAGGTCGGCCGGGAACGCGTCGCGCCACCCGCGGCGGCCGCCAATCCGTTCGATCAATTCGTGCGGGAGCGCGCCTATGACCGGCTGATGGGAGCCAAGCAAAACGCCGTGAAGGCCGAGCGGCACGACCGCACGGATCAGATCAAGCAAGAACTACTGGCCGAACTCTTCCCCAACGATGCCGAAGCCACGCCCGAAGGCGCGACCAAAGATCAGTTCGCCACGGCGTTCCACAATCTCGAATACCGCGTGATTCGCGACCTGCTCCTGCAAGGAAAACGGCTCGACGGCCGGACGACGAACCAACTGCGGGGCGTTTCCTGCGACGTCGGCGTCTTGCCCCGCGTGCACGGTTCGGCGGTCTTCACCCGCGGCGAGACGCAGTCGCTCGCGACCGTGACGCTCGGCACGGTCCGCGACGCCCAGCGCGTGGAAGGCCCGGTCGAGGAGTACTCGAAGCGGTTCATGCTCGATTACTACTTCCCCCCGTACTCGGTCGGCGAATGCCGTCCGATTCGCGGCCCCGGTCGTCGGGAAATCGGCCACGGCGCGCTTGCCGAACGGAGCGTCGCCTCGGTCATTCCGAACGACGAGAAGTTCCCGTACACGATCCGCGTGATCTCCGACATCATGGAATCGAACGGTTCCAGCTCGATGGCCAGCGTCTGCAGCGCGACGCTGTCGCTGATGG
>CAZDGB010000379.1:0-5769 GCA_964504645.1 uncultured Planctomycetaceae bacterium
CCAGCCCCAGTTGCTTGAGATGGTTCTTGCACTGCGTCCGGCGAGCCGCTTCCCGCGCCTGCTGCACGGCGGGCAACAGCAAGGCGATCAGGATCGCGATGATCGCGATCACGACCAGCAGTTCGATCAACGTGAATCCGCGGCGACTTCTAATCGTCATAGAGCACCTCCAGAAGAGAATAAATTCCCGGCGACCTCCACGAGTGTGGAATAAGGAACGAATCGCCCAGTCTGTGTGATCTTAAGCTCGTGTCTCGCAGGCCGCAATCCCGATCAATCCAAATTGCGACGTACGACCGGCAGGGGGCGACTAATCCAGCGGCGGCAGCACGTCGGGTTCGACCTGGTAGCCATCGGCGAGCGAGTTCGTCGTGTTAAACAGCCCAACGATCGCCAGGACTTCGCCCAGCGCTTCGACCGACAGGCCGAGTTTGCGCACTGCAGCGGTGTGCGAGTTGACGCAGTAACGACACCCGTTCGTCGCCGAGACCGCCAGCGCGATGATCTCCCGCGTCAACGGATCGAGAGGCGACGTCCGGCCAGCGGCCTCCGGATGCATCAGCGCTTTCAACCGGCTCCACACGAGTTCCAGGTTATCCGGATTGGTCGCGAGCGCCCGCCAGAAGTTCGGCACGAAATCGAGCTTCTTCGTCTGCTTGATGTCGGCAAACACCGCGGCGACTTTACCCGTCGCGGTGGCTTCGTCGACAAGCTTTACGGTGGCAGAACGAGGTTCGGGCATGGTGGGCTGTCGGTCATTAGTGGTGGCTCTCGATAAACGCTTGCGAGTTCGCAGGCCTTGAACTCCCACGCGCAATCCTGCATCCTGCGAAATCCCATGTCAACGCCTACCGATACGCCGCCGATTCATTCCGTCAGCGAGTTGAGCGAACTGATCAAAGCCGTCGTCGAGGAGACGTTCGGGCAGGTGTGGGTTGCGGGGGAGATCGGGAATCTCACGCGGGCCGGGTCGGGGCATCTCTATTTCACGCTGAAGGACGCCGACGCCCAGTTGAAGGCCGTGATGTGGCGGACGGCGGCGCAGCGGCTGCGGTTCCAGCCGCACGACGGGATGGAGGTCATCGTCTGCGGGCCGCTCGAAGTCTACGCGCCGCGCGGCCAATACCAGATTGTCGTCCAGCAGATGCAGCCGCAGGGCATCGGCGCGCTGGAACTGGCGCTACGCCAGCTGCAGCAGAAACTCGCCGCGGAGGGATTATTCGAGCCGGCGCGGAAGCGGAAGTTGCCGCGGATTCCGCAGCGGATCGCGCTCGTCACCAGCCCGGCCGGCGCGGCGGTGCGCGACTTGATTCAGGTCATCACGCGCCGCTGGCCGCTGGCCGATCTGGTGATCGTCCCCGTCGCCGTGCAAGGTGACGGCGCCGCGGCGCAGATCGCGGCCGGACTGTGGCACGCGGCGCATCTGCCGGGCGTGGAAGTCATCATCACGGGCCGCGGCGGCGGAAGTCTCGAAGATTTGTGGGCGTTCAACGAGGAGACCGTGGCGCGGGCGATTGCCGCGTCGCCGGTGCCGGTGGTGACGGCAATCGGCCACGAGATCGATGTGACGATCGCCGACCTCGTCGCCGACCAGCGGGCGCTGACACCGAGCGAAGCCGGAGAACTCGTCGTCCCTTTGCTGAATGACGTGCGGCAGTTTCTGATAACGTCGCGGCAACGATTGATCGCCGCGTTGCAGCAGCGGGCGCGGCAGACACGGGCGACGCTGGACGGTCTGGCCCAGCGGCGCTGCTTCACGCGGCCGATGGAGCGCGTGCACGATCTCGCCGAGCGGCTCGATGAATTCGAAGCCCGCCTGAAGCGGGCGCTGGAACATCAAGCCAGCGCGGCGAAGCAACAATTGGCAGGACTCGCCGCGACACTGCAGGCTCTCAGTCCCCTCGCCGTGCTGGAGCGAGGCTATTCGCTCACTAAGAAACCATCGACCGGCGAAGTGCTGCGCTCCGCGTCAGAACTGCACATCGGCGACCTGATCTCGACCCGCCTGGCGGATGGATCGGTGATCAGCGTGGTCGAGAGTCTGGACGAAACAACGTAGGACGGCTGGCCGGGGTTTGACCCGCTTTCCGTTTTCGCTTGCGAGGCGCGAAACGGCGATGTCCAATAGGACGATCAGGTCTTGGACTCCTTCTTCATTTCGATCGCACGAGGGCCGTCATGCCGATCACGGTGGAATGCGAGGGCTGCGCCAAGAAATATCGCGTCGCCGATGACAAAGCGGGCGGCGTCATCCGCTGCAAGGAGTGCGGCGCCAAGATTTCCATCCCCGATGAGGAGGACGAGGTCGAATTCCAGCGGCCGGTGAAAAAGAAAATCGGCAAGCGGAAAAAGTCTTCCCGTGGTTCGACCGGATGGATCATCGGCCTGGCAGCCGGCGGCGTGGCGATCGTTGGTGCGCTCGTGGTCGGCCTTGTATTGCTGACCAGCCGCGGCGGGCAAAATGGCCCCGCGGTCGATGCAGCCGGCGCGGTACCCGCAGCCGCTCTCGCGTCAACGCCGGCGGGAGCTGTCCCCGCCGCTGGATCGAAATGGTCAGTGCTCGTCGATGCCCCGAAGTCCAAAGTCGCTTGGCCCGACACGCCGCCGACAATCGACGGCCTGCGCGGCGGTCTGGATGAAATCCTGATTCCATCTACCGACTCTCCGATGGCCGCGACCGGGTTCAAGGGAGCGCAAAACGTGCTCCGCGTGCACAACCTGGCGACGGGCGAATTGATCGGCAAGTTCTCCGATTCGCGCCCCGACGCCTACTCGCAGGAACACGCGCTGCATCCGGACGGGACACTCCTGGCCTCGGCGGGCGAACTGCAATTGAAACAGCCGCGGACGGTCGAAATCCGCGACGTCAAGCAAGGCGTGCTGGCCAAGACATTTCCGATCACCGCCGCCGATGGCCATCTCCACTGGCTCGATTTCGGGCCGAACGGCGAACTGCTCGTCGTCGAGAGCGGCCAGTTCGACGGGAAGTATGGCATGCGACTGGTAATGTTCAACATCTCCACCGCCAAGGAAATTCGCAAATTCGGTTTGCAGGGGAACTACCATCCAAATTCGATGCTGCTCTCGCCCGGCCGGCGTTATCTCGTCGTTGCGCCTGGCCCCAGCACGCCCTTGGTGTTCTACGATTTGACGCAGGGAACCGTGGCCGGTCAGATTCCCCGCGGCGAATTCGGCACGACCGGCTCCGTCACCGGCATGCGGTTTTCGCCGGACGGGACGCAATTTGCGGCGTTGGGATCGTCCAATCAGCTTCCGGCCGTCTACGTGTTCGACGTCGCGACGGGGGAACGCAAATCCAAAGTCGACGTGCTAGCCGACTCACAGCAGCTTTCGGTCCGCGTTTTGATGTCGCGGATCCCCGCGGTGCAATGGCTGCCCGATTCGTCTGGCTGGCTCCTCTCCGGCGACGTCGTGGCGGATGGCGTTTCGGGACAGGTGCTGTGGAAGGTGGAGACCGAGGCGAACCAGTTCAATCTCTCGAACACGCGCCTACGGTTTCCCACGCCGGCCGGCATCTGGTCCGTGGATGGCGCGGACGACGCCGGCCGCTTGTCGCTGATCCCCTCGCCGTGGGCCGCTGCGCGCGAACTGCTGGCGAATCGTGCGGACGCGGCGAATCTGGTGCGGCCCGGCGCCGTGATCGCGCTGGCGGTCGAACTGGGCGACGTGCGCTTCGCCGACAAAGATGCAGCCGGAAAGGCGCTGATTGCGGCGCTGGAGCAGCGGCTACAAGCCGATCAGTTGAAGGCCGGCACGGAGGGCGAGTCGGGGCTGCGCGTCAAATACGCCGAAGCACAGGGAAAAACGCTGCAGGAGTTCAAGCAGGATTTCAGCCCGCAGTCGAAACCCGCGGCGAACCCGTTTGGCGCCGCCACAGGGCGTTCGGTCGAATCGACGAGCGCCGTGTTGGAACTGTCGCTGACGGACGCAGCCGGGACGACCGTGTATTGGACGCATCGCCACGCGGTGGATCAGACGTCGGCATTCATGAAGGGAGAGCTCACGAAGGAAGGCGTTCGCGAACAGATGTTCGACGGTCTGTTAAAGTCGATCGCCTCGTTACCGCTTCCTTCCTACGTGACCACCCAACCCGACGGGCCGCGCTTACCGCTGGTGCATCGCTTGCCGCGCTGGTGAACGGAAGACGTGACGCTCCTTGCTGGCTGGAAAGCGCCGGGGTTATACTGCGCGCGGACTGGAAATTCGGCGAAAACCAGGAGACGGCGATTGTGCTTGTGCAGATGGAGCTGGTGCGGATCATCATCAGCGAGATCAACGACCAGCAGGTGATTTTCTTGCGGGAAGTCGACGGCGAGCGCGCCTTCCCGATCCTCATCGGGTTGTTCGAGGCGACGAGCATCGACCGCCGCGTGAAGGGAGAAGTCCCGCAGCGGCCTCTCACGCACGATCTACTGAAGAACACGATCGAGCAAATGGGTGGCGTCGCGCAGGACGTCGTCATTAACAACCTGCAGGATCACACCTACTTCGCCACCATCCGCGTCCAGAAGGACGGCGACCTGATCGAAATCGACAGCCGCCCCAGCGACGCGATCGCGCTCGCCGTTCACTTCCAGCCCTTTCTGCCGATCTACGTCGAAGACAGCGTGATCGAGGAAGTGTCGTAAAAAACAAAGCCGCGGCTGGCAACCGCGGTCTTCGTTTTCGGTCTTCGTAATTTCGCCGATGCCGTCGGCGGCTCTGATTACTTCAGCGTCTTCTCGAACAACTCCTGCATCTTCTTCCAGGACGCTTCGTCGGCTTCCTTCTGATATTTCAGGCCGGGGACGTTGTGCTTGTCAGCGTCGGGGACCGTGAAGCTATGGACCGCGCCGGGGTAAGCGATGAATTCATACTTCACCTTTGCGCCGTCGAGTGCGCCACGGAAATCGCTGATTGCCTTGTCTGGAATGAATTTGTCCTCGGCGCCGTGACAGACGACGATTTCCGGCTTGATCTGCTTAGCGTCGTCCGCCGTGGGCGTCGGCAGCGCGGCGTGGAACGTGGCGACCGCTTTTAAATCGGCGCCGGTGTAAGCGAGTTGCAAACACGTCGAGCCGCCGAAGCAGTAGCCGATCGCCGCGAGTTTGTCGCCGTCGCATTGCGGCTGCGCTTTGAGCGTGGCGAGCGCTTCCTGGGCGCGCTTGCGCCAGTCGTCCACATTCATCCGCGTTTTGCCGGCCATTTCGCCGGCGTCCTTGGGATGGTCGACAACTTTGCCGTCGCCGTAGATGTCGGCACAGAACGCCACGTAACCCAGTTCGGCGAGTTTCTTCGCGCGGTCTTTCGCGTAATCGTTGAGGCCCCACCATTCGTGCACGACGAGCACGCCGGGCCGCTTGCCTTCTTTCGCGTCGTCCCAGGCGAGAAAGCCGATGCAGTCCTGGTTACCGTGCTTGTACTTGATCGTTTTCGTCTGCACGGCGGCCTGGGCGGCGGAGGACATCAGAACGCAACCCATGGCCAGAACAGAAAGGCATCGCATCGGGGAAACTCCTGGAGTGCTGATTTCACGTCTCGGTGTGGAGCAGAGGGAACTTTTCCGCGTGCATTTTTCAGAAATCCCGCGCGATCCTCAAGCCGACCGCGACGATTTCCACCCGCAGGGAATAGAATTCACACAGACTTGATCCGCAGATTTCGCAGATTCCCGCAGATTCGAGCAAGGAAGAGAAACAGGTAACAAAGTCGTAAGTGTCTCGGCCAATATCCGTTCAAACGCGCCTCGTATCAACCAATTCCTAGTCC
>CAZDGB010000380.1:0-5699 GCA_964504645.1 uncultured Planctomycetaceae bacterium
GTCTGGAATCCAAAATGCGAGTTGGTGCTGCACCCCAGCCAGACGGCCTACAACCTAGCGTTAAACCGTCCGGGAGACACTTCGGTCGGTTCGACGCAGATGACGTTTGATGAAGGCCGATGTCTCTTCCGTCGCATTGATCTGCGCGCCGACGCGAAGGATTGGCAGAATGGTGCATTGCCTCACGAGTTGACGCACACCGTGTTGGCCGAGCGGTTCGGGGGGCGTCCCTTGCCGCGGTGGATCGATGAAGGAATCGCGATGCTCTCCGAGTCGGAAGGCAAGCGTCGGGCGCGCTTGCTCGATCTCCGCCGGACTTTGGATCGAGGCCGTTCAATGCCGATCCAACAACTGCTACGGATTGACCGTCTGCCTGCCCCTGAACTCAGGGACGCATATTACGGGCAAAGTATCGGGCTGACATCGTGGTTCGTGGAGCGCTCGACTCCCGCCGAGTTCGCCACCTTCGTCGAAGAACTGCTTAGGGACGGGTTCGAGCCCGCGCTGGAGCGGCACTACGAACTGCGCGGTATCTCGGAATTGCAACTGAAGTGGAATGAAGCCGTCCGAGATCGAGCCGAGATCAACTGGGCCAAATCACGACTTCAGGGGGAATCAGGGGTCAGCATCGTTTCCACCGAAGGGGAATCCCCATCGGTCGAAACACCTTGACGGAAGTTCAGACGCCACGTGAGTTAGTCAGAAAAGTTGCCGCACCCAGAATAACTCGGCGTTTCGCAGTCATTCGGCGTATACTCTAGGAAGACTGCGTAACGGGGTTTTTGCTTCCGGCATCTCAATGATGGGGATGCAAAAAAGTGAGCCAGTTCGATTCACGTTGACGTTTCTTTCGGTCGATTCTGGCCGCATAGTGCGTTGATCGCTGCGAATTGAGCTTTGATACGCCGGACAATTAAAATGACCTTCTTGCGGCCATTGATGATCCTCGCCCTTGTGCCGCTGATGGCATGGAGCGGGATGCCGCATGTCGCTTGCCGTTGTTCGACCGGCGAGGTTCGTCTGTTTTGTCCAAAGATGTATCAGTCGGCGTCGCCGAGCAAGTCCCAAGCCAGTTGCGGTTCTGCTGACAGTCAACAAGCTTCGTGTTGCGGGGCGAGCGTCGCCAGTGGCTGCCGTGGGTCTGGAAAGAAAAGCCAGAATCAAAAACAGCCGTCTTGCTGTGCGGACACCTGCCATTGCACGCCAGTCATCCTCGCAGCCGATACGGGCCTCAAGCCGAAGATCGAGATTCTGCCGGATTTGCAGCAGATTGAGTTGCTCCCGATCACGGTTTGTACTCTGAGCCAACCGCACGCCGCTCACGTTGATTTGAGCGGCATCGATCCCATCCCGCTGGTTCCCGATGACCTCGTTGTGCTCACGGGACGTTGGCTGATTTGAGAGCGTCGCTGCGCGGTGCGAATGGCACCGCCTCTGAAAGACGCCGCCGCGGATCAACTCATTCGTGCCTTCATTAACTGATGCACGAGTTGATGATGCCTCCGGTCCTTCATGCGATCTGGTTGAGTTTGTTGCGACTCGCACGGGTCAATGAAGGTGGCTTCGCCATATTCGTCAGCGTTGCGGAAATGTTCCGCACGCCGTGGCTGTTTTCAACCAGTTCCAAGCCGGGCCGAGGGTTATCGCGTGTTCGTGACCCGAGCCCACATACGAAAGACCAAAATCATGACCAAGACACTTCTCTTCACCGCGCTGACCGTGACCGGTTCAGTGATGTGCGCTAGTGAGGCTGATGCGTGCGGTCGCGGCTCTTGCTGTGCCGTAACAACCGCTTGTGCGGCTCCTTCTTGTGCCGCTCCCGCAGGGGGCACGGCAGTACCTGCTGATCCTCATGCGGGTATGAATATGTCCCAAACCAATCGGGGTTCGACGTACCAGAGTTTCTCCTACGAACCGGGAGTTACTCGCCCCGCATATTCGACACCTCGGCCAATGATGCGTCAGTCCGCACCGTCGTTCTATGACACCATTCGGGGAGATCGCAAAGCTCGCGGCATTTACTATCCGTATTAGGAACGACTCGATCCGGGAAGACCGTGAAGTTCGCGGCTACGATGCTGATGGCCGTCGTCTGCCGGGTCCGATCCAAAAGGGCGGACCCGGCAGATCGTGCGGTGCGGAACTGAATTTGTCCACGCTTCAGCTTCATTCATCGAAAGGCACATCCATGAAACAACGGCTTTTGGCAATGCTGTCGAGTGGGGCAATGCTTCTTTCCTCTGGCCTATTCGCAGTAGCGGAATCGGAACCAAAGAAGGATGCTCCAGTCCCGCAAACCGTGAAAGCCACGTTTCTCATCGCGGGTCTGCATTGTCCGCCTTGCACGACGACGGTGGAGCAATCGCTCAAGTCCGTGAAGGGCGTCAAGAGTATCAAAGTCGATTGGAAGACGAAAAACGCCAAGGTCGAGTTCGACGAACAGCAAATCGGCGTGCAACAGATCGCCGGTCGCATCGCCGCGACGCCGCACATGATGGGAGGCAACATGCGATACGCCGGGTGGCTGGCGCTGCGGGTGCCGGACATCGCTGCGGAGGGCAACGTCGAGAAAGCCAAAGTGGCTTTGACGAAAGTGACCGGCGTGTCGAAGGTCAACATCTATCCGCAGCAGAAGTCGGTGGGAGTCGCCTTTGAGGCCAAAGGCGCTGTGACAACGAAACAGTTGATCGAAGCACTCAAAGAAGCTGGGCTGGACGCCGCCGTGTTCCCTTGATGTCACCGTAGAGTAAATGTGAAAGATGTTCGCCGCCCTCTGCTGAGCAGTCGAGGCAGCGCTGGCGAGTTTGCACCTGTTTCGACTGGTTGGTGTTTCGGCTGCTCATCAGGGGGCGGCGATTGGCAAAGGTACCGCGTGCAGATTGACACGCGGCTGAAAGGGATTTGATCATGACGACTGGTACTGCTCCAGTTCAAGATGTCCCGCAGGTCATTCCGCCCGTCGAAGACGAAGGCGGGCTGCGAGCGCCGCCCGGCCTCAGTTACTGGGGCAAAGTCTGGTGGTGGTTTGATTTTCTGATCCTCGTGAAGCTCGCTCGGCTGCGGTTCATCGGCATCCTGATCGCCATCGGCGTCGTCATCACGCAATGGGACACGCTCGTCGCCTACTACGAGAAATGGACCCGTCCGGCTCATGCGGCGTCCGCCGCGAGCAGTGATGTCGAGTGGTTTTGTCCGATGCACCCCTCGGTGGTGCGCGATAATCCCAAGGACAAATGTCCCGTCTGTTTCATGCCGCTCTCCAAGCGAAAGAAGGGGGAATCCACGGAAGAGGTGTTGCCGGCGGGAGTCGTCAATCGGGTCCAACTCTCGCCGTATCGCGTCACGCTCGCCGGCGTCGAAACGTGGGAGGTCGCTGCGTTGCCGCTGACCAAGGAACTCCACACCGTCGGCTATGTCGAGTTCAACGAGCGCGGACTGAAAACCGTCTCGGCGCGCGTCAAGGGACGCATTGATGAATTGCTGGCCAACGAAACCGGACGCATGGTCGCCGCCGGCGATCTGTTGGCGTCGATTTACAGCCCAGATCTCAATGTGACGATGCAGAGTCTGTTAGACGCCAAACGTCGAAACAGCGCCGAGCAACTGGCCAGTTCGCGGCAACGGCTGAATCTCTTGGGCATTGGAAATGATCAGATTGACGAAGTTCTCCAATCGGGAAAAGCCAACACGCATCTCCGCATCCGCTCGCCGATCAGCGGGCACGTCATCAAGAAATATGTTCGCGAAGGCCAATACGTGGAAGAAGGGATGCCGCTCTACGACGTGGCAGACTTGTCCTCGGTTTGGATTCAGGCCCAAGTCTACGAGGACGACATGGCCTTTCTGCCCGTCGATCAATTTCACAACGTGACGCTCGACGATTCCGCTACGCTCCCCATCACGGCCACGACGCGAGCTTTCCCCGGCGAGACGTTTCGCGGCACGCTGACCTTTATCTATCCCCACGTTGATCAGCAGTCGCGAACGGTGACGGTCCGCTTTGAGTTGCCGAATCCCGGCTGCAAACTGCGTCCCGGCATGACGGCGAACGTCACGTTGTTAGTGCCGCCGGAGCGGGTGCCCGTCGTGGCCGCCGCGGCCGAGCACGGTCCCGACGGCGCGGCACTCCTCAAGAAAGGACGGGTCTTGGCGCTCCCCGAACGTTCGGTCATCGATACCGGCAGTCAAAAAATCGCGTATCGGGAAGCTTTGCCCGGCGTCTATGAGGGGGTTCAAGTCGAGGTCGGCCCCAAGATGATCGGGCCGGAGAATTTGATTTTCTATCCCGTCTTGAGCGGCCTTGACGCGGGAGAAAGAGTCGTGACATCGGGTTCGTTCCTCGTCGATGCCGAGACGCGCCTCAATCCATCCGCCGGTTCGATCTACTTCGGCGGGAGCGGCGGCGGCACTAAGTCGGGCGGCAGCGTGACTACGGTACGGCCTTCGACACCGGAGAATGAAGACGCCAAGTTGCAAGCATCGTTGAAGAAACTGTCGCCGGACGACCGTCGTTTGGCGGAGCAACAAAAGTTCTGCCCGATTCTTGAAACCAGCCGTCTGGGGTCGATGGGCGTGCCGGTGAAACTGATTCTGGATGGAAAGCCCGTGTTTCTCTGTTGCCCTGCCTGTGAATCCTCGGCCAAGGACGATGTGCCGGCGACACTGCAAAAGGTCGAAACGCTGCGGTCTGGGACATCGCCCACATCACCGGCCCCCACCAATCAACTAACGAGCACCAAAGCGGATTCCAAGGTCGAGGTGGCGCTCTCCAAATTGGACGATACAGATCGCGTCGTAGCGGAAGCTCAAAGGTTCTGCCCGATTCTTCCCAAGAATCGGCTCGGCTCGATGGGGACTCCGATCAAGATGATGCTGGAGGGACAGCCCGTGTTCCTGTGTTGTGCAGGCTGCGAAAAACAGGCCAAGGCCAATCCTGCCGAGACGCTCAAAAAAGTAGCCACATTCAAGCAGCACTCGTCGGCCGCTGCGAAATCCACAGACGGGAACGACGAGCCCGACCTCGAAATTCGAGCGGCTTTGAGCAAGCTGAATCCGACTGACCGCAGTCTCGTCGTGGGGCAGCGATTCTGCCCAATCATTGACGACAGCCGCCTTGGTTCGATGGGTGTCCCAAAGAAGGTGATGATCGACGGCCAGCCGGTCTTCCTGTGTTGCGAAGGTTGCGAGGAGGAAGCACGGAAGAATCCACAAGAGACGCTCGCCAAGGTCCGGCAGTTGTTCCAAGCAGGCAAGGATGAGCCGGCGGGGGCAGCGCAATGATCGAAAATCTGATCGAAGCCGCCATACGGAATCGGTTTCTGGTGCTAATCGCCACGGCATTGTTGACGGCGATGGGCATCTATGCGGTCTTTCAAACGCCCGTGGATGCCATTCCCGACCTCAGCGAGAATCAGGTCATCGTCTTCGCCGACTGGATGGGCCGCAGCCCTCGCGAGATCGAAGACCAATTGACCTATCCTCTGGTCAATAAGCTGCGTGGGTTGGCGGGAGTCAAAGCGGTCCGGTCATCGTCCGAGTTCAACTTCTCGATGATCACGATCATCTTTGAGGATGGGATCGATTTCTATTTCGCCCGGCAGCGCGTGACGGAAAAGCTCAGTCAGGCGGGAACGTATCTGCCTACGGGAGTGGTGCCCTATCTGGCCCCGGACGCCACGGCGCTCGGGCAGATTTTCTGG
>CAZDGB010000381.1:0-5649 GCA_964504645.1 uncultured Planctomycetaceae bacterium
CATCACGCTGGCGGGGGTGTTGGGGTATGGACTGTTGCCGGTTTCGCCCTTGCCGCAGGTCGAGTTCCCCACGATTCAAGTCAGCGCCAACCTGCCAGGGGCAAGTCCCGAGACAATGGCGTCCGCCGTCGCGACTCCGCTCGAACGGCAATTCGGTCAGGTGCCCGGCTTGTCGCAAATGACCTCGACCAGTTCCGAAGGTTGCTCGGTCATCACGCTGCGGTTTAACCTGGAACTCGACATCGACGTCGCCGGCCAGCAGGTACAGGCGGCCATCAACGCGGCGACGACGTTTCTGCCGCAAGATCTTCCAAACCCACCGATATACACCAAAACGAATCCTGCCGACGCTCCAATTCTCACGCTCGCTTTGCACAGCGACACGTTGCCTCTCTCCAAGGTCGAGGACCTTGCCGACACGCGGTTCGCGCAGAAGATTTCGCAACTCTCCGGCGTAGGGATGGTCAGCATCAGCGGCGGACAGAAGCCGGCGATCCGCATTCAAGTCAATCCAACCGCCCTCTCCGCAATGGGCCTGGAATTGGAAGACATCCGCAACGCGATCGTGCTGGCAAACGTCAATCAGGCTAAAGGGAGTTTCGATGGTGACCGGCAGTCGTTCACCATCGGGGCCAATGATCAACTCGTGTCGAGCGAACAATATCGCCGGCTGATCGTCGCCTATCGCAGCGGCGCACCGGTGGAGTTGGACGACGTCGCCGATGTTATCGACGGCGTCGAGAACCGGCGACAAGCGGCGTGGATGAACGACATCCCCGCGGTGATTCTCAACATCCAGCGGCAACCCGGCGCGAACATCATCGAGGTGGTCGACCGCATCAAGGGGTTGCTGCCGCAACTGCGGGATTCTCTGCCAGCATCGGTCAACGTCGACGTCCTCACCGATCGCACCGTCACCATCCGCGCCTCGGTGGAAGACGTGCAGCACGAATTGGTGATGACCGTCGTGCTGGTCGTACTTGTGATTTTCTTGTTCCTGCGAAACATTCCCGCGACGATCATCCCCAGCTTTGCCGTACCGCTGTCACTCGTCGGCACCTTCGGCGTGATGTACCTGTTGGGCTACAGCCTGAACAACCTGACGCTGATGGCGCTGACGATCTCTACCGGCTTCGTCGTCGACGACGCCATCGTGATGATCGAGAACATCGTCCGCTACATCGAAGAAGGTGAAACGCCGCTCGCCGCCGCGCTCAAAGGCTCCGAGCAGATCGGCTTCACGATCGTTTCGCTCAGTGTGTCGTTGATCGCGGTGCTGATTCCTCTCTTGTTCATGGGGGACATCATCGGGCGGCTGTTCCGGGAATTCGCCGTGACACTGAGCGTGACGATTCTCGTTTCGGCAGTAGTGTCGCTCACACTCACGCCCATGATGTGCGTCAAGCTGCTGCGGCACACGCCGGTCGAACGGCAATCGCGGCTGTACCGCTGGTCGGAAGCCGCCTTCGACGCCGTGCTGCAGTGGTACGACGTGACATTGAAATGGGTGTTGCGGCATCAGACAACGACGCTGGTCGTGGCGGCGTTAACTCTGCTGGCCACCGTGCAATTGTACGTGATCGTTCCCAAAGGCTTCTTCCCCGTGCAGGATACGGGCGTGATTCTGGGCATCTCAGAAGCGCCGCAGGATATCTCCTTCACGGCGATGGCCGAACGGCAGCAAGCTTTGAACAAGGAAATCCTCAAAGACCCCGCCGTGGAAAGCCTGTCGAGCTTCATCGGCGTCGACGGCATCAACGCCACGATCAACAGCGGCCGCATTCAGATCAACCTGAAACCGATTCACGACCGCCACGAATCGGCGACCGAGATCATTCGCCGTCTGAGCGAACGGATCGCCGACGTGCCGGGCATCACGCTGTTCATGCAGCCGGTGCAAGACCTGTCGGTAGAAACCCGCGTCAGTCGGACACAATTTCAATACAGCCTGGAGGACGCCAACCCAGCCGTACTGGCGGAATGGGCGCCGCAGTTCGTCGCGAAGCTGCAATCGTTGCCGGAACTACGGGACGTCGCCAGCGACCAATTAAACTCCGGCTTGCAGGCCCGCGTGGTGGTCGACCGGGACACGGCATCGCGGCTGGGAATCACACCGCAGCGCATCGACGACGCGTTGTACAACGCGTATGGTCAGCGGCAGATTTCGACGATTTACACGCAGCTGAATCAATATCGCGTGGTGCTGGAGGTGAAGCCCGATTTTCAGAACGATCCGGGCGATTTGTCGGAGGTCTACCTGCGATCCGCTCAGGGAGGGATGACGCCCTTGGGCTCGTTCACCTCGGTGCAAGAATCGGCGATGCCGCTTGTCGTCAATCATCAGGGACAATTCCCGGTGACGACGATCTCGTTCAACCTGGCGCCGGGCGTGTCGCTAGGCCAGGCCGTGTCGGCAATCGAGCACGCGAAACGGGAGATGGAACTGCCGCCAAGCATCATCGGTGGCTTCCAAGGGACGGCGCTGGCGTTTCAGGCGTCGCTGACGAACACGCCGCTCCTGATTCTCGCCGCGCTGGTCACGGTCTACATCGTGCTGGGGGTACTCTATGAAAGCTACATCCATCCCGTCACGATTCTCTCGACGCTGCCGTCGGCGGGAGTCGGCGCACTCGTCGCCTTGCTGATCTTCCACATGGACCTCAGCGTGATTGCGTTGATCGGCATCATCCTGCTCATCGGCATCGTGAAGAAGAACGCGATCATGATGATCGACTTTGCCCTCGATGCGCAGCGGAATCATCACAAGTCGCCTGACGACGCCATTTACGAGGCGTGCCTGTTGCGGTTCCGGCCGATCATGATGACCACGATGGCCGCGTTGCTCGGCGCGGTACCGCTCGCCATCAGCACCGGAACCGGCGCCGAGTTGCGGCGGCCACTGGGCATCACGATCCTGGGGGGGCTGATCTTCAGCCAGGTGCTGACGCTCTACACGACGCCAGTGATCTACTTGTGGTTCGACCGCCTCGCACGCCGCCTAGGAATGCGCGTTTCGGACGGTATGCCGACGACCGGAGAGACGGCATGAATCTCTCCGAGCCGTTTATTCGCCGGCCTGTCGGCACGACGTTGCTCACCACGGCGATTCTGTTGGCTGGCGTGCTGGGATATCAACTGCTGCCGGTGTCGTCGCTGCCGAACGTCGATTTTCCCACGATTCAGGTTTCGGCGTCGCTGCCCGGCGCCAGTCCCGAAGTCATGGCCTCCGCGGTGGCGACTCCGCTGGAGCGGCAATTCGGCCGCATTGCCGGCGTCGCGGAAATGACGTCGACGAGCACGCTCGGCTCGACGTCGATCACGTTGAAATTTGATCTGGACCGCGACAGCGACGCCGCCGCCCGCGACGTGCAGGCCTGCATCAACGCGGCCCGCGGCCAGTTGCCCGCGAACCTGCCGAGAAACCCCTACTATCGGAAATCCAATCCGGCCGACGCGCCGATCATGATCCTGACGCTGACGTCGGACGTCGACACTCGCGCGCAGATGTACGACGTCGCTACCACCATTCTCGTGCAGAAACTCTCGCAGGTGCAGGGCGTCGGCCAGGTGTTCGCGGGCGGCGGCTCTCCGCCTGGCGTGCGCGTCGATCTGAATCCGACGGTGCTCAATCACTATGGCCTGAGTCTGGAAGACGTGCGGATCGCCTTGTCGGAAGCCAACGCGAACCGGCCAAAAGGACAGATTTCGAACGACCAGCAAACGTGGTCCCTCAGCGCGACCGACCAGTTGCTGACGGCACAAGAGTACCAGCCGCTGATCATCTCCTACCGCAATGGCGCGCCCATTCGCCTCAGCGACATCGCCGACGTCACGGACGACCTCGAAGACGTCCGCGCCTATGGCATGTCGGACGGCAAACCGGCGATCACGATCATCGTCTTCCGACAGACGGGCGAGAATGTCATTGCCGCGGTGGACCGCATCAAGGCCCTGATGCCTCAACTGAGAACGCAGATTCCCGCCGCGATGGATCTCGACGTGTCCCTGGATCGCACGAAAACGATTCGGGCGTCGCTGCGCGACACGCAGTGGACGCTGTTGTTGTCGGTGGCGCTGGTGATCCTGGTGGTCTATTTCTTCCTGCGCGATTTGCGGACGACGTTCATTCCCAGCGTCGCCGTGCCGGTGTCGCTCATCGGCACGTTTGGCGTGATGTACTTGTTCGGCTACAGCATCGACAATCTGTCGCTGATGGCGTTGACGATCGCCACCGGGTTCGTCGTCGACGATGCCATCGTAGTGATCGAGAACATTGCGCGCTATCTCGAACTGGGCGATTCACCGCTGGAAGCGGCGCTGAAAGGAGCCAAGGAAATCGGCTTCACTGTGCTGTCGATCACCGTTTCGCTGGTGGCGGTGTTCATCCCGATCCTGCTGATGAGCGGCCTGATCGGGCGGTTGTTCCGGGAATTTGCCGTCACGCTGTCGGTCGCGATCGGCATCTCGCTGCTCGTCTCGCTCACCACTACGCCGATGCTGTGCGCCCTCCTCTTGAAGCCGCACAGCCAGCAGAAGCACGGCTGGTTCTATCGCCTTACGGAGTCCGGCTTCCAGGGAATCTTGAAACTCTATGAATACTCGCTGGCGTGGGTGCTGCGCCATCCTCGTTTCACCATGCTGGTCACGCTGGGGACAGTAGGGCTGACGGTATGGCTGTACGTCGTTGTTCCGAAGGGCTTCTTTCCGCAACAGGACACGGGCCGGCTGATGGGCAGCCTCAAGGCCGACCAGGATATTTCGTTCTCGGCGATGTCGGGACTGATGCAGCAGTTCATGGCCGTCGTCGGCGAGGATCCCGCCGTCGAAAACGTCGTGGCCTACGTCGGCGGCACGGGCGGTGGAGGCTCGGCATCCAACACGGCGCGGATGTTCGCCACGCTCAAGCCGCTGCACGAACGCGGCGCATCGGCCGACCAGGTGAAAGACCGCATTCGCGCCAAAACTTCTAGACTGGCCGGGGCGACGCTCGTCATGCAAGCCCAGCAAGAATTGCGGCTGGAAGGCCGGAGCAGCAATTCGCAGTTCCAGTACACGCTGCGCGGAGACGACCTTCAGGAGTTGAATGAGTGGGGCGCCAAGCTGCTGCGAGAAATGCGGAAGATCGACGGCATCGTCGACGTCGATTCCGATTTGCAGACCCGCGGCTTACAGACCCGTCTGACGATCGACCGTGCGACCGCCGCGCGGATGGGGATCTCTATCCGCGAGATCGATAACACGCTGTACGATGCCTTCGGCCAGCGGCAGGTCTCGACGATCTACAAGGACCAGAACCAGTATCATGTCGTCATGGAGGTCGAGCCGGAATTCGCGCAGAATCCAGACTCGCTCAAGTATGTCTTTATTCGCGGAGCTAACAACGTCCAAGTGCCGCTCGCCGCGCTGCACAAGCCTGCAACCGGCACTACGTCGCTGGCAGCGACGCATTCCGGACAATTCCCGTCAGTGACGATTTCGTTCAACCTGTCGCCGGGCACGTCGCTGAGCGAAGTCATCCCGAAGGTCGAGCAGGTCGCCCGCGAGTTGCAGATGCCGGAGGCCATTCAAGGTCGCTTTCAGGGGACGGCTCAGGCGTTTCAGGATTCGCTCAGCACGCAGCCGGTGCTGATCCTCGCGGCGGTCGTCGCC
>CAZDGB010000382.1:0-5645 GCA_964504645.1 uncultured Planctomycetaceae bacterium
CGCGCCGCGGAAACTCGACGATTGGGAACCGGCCCTCGCCGCGATTCGCGCGGATGACTCGCTGCGTGAAATCCTCCTGAGCGGCGGCGATCCGCTGATGCTCACCGATGGCCGGCTGTCCGATCTGATCGACCGGCTCGCCGAGATTCCGCATCTGACGCGGCTGCGCATCCACAGCCGGTTGCCGATCGTGCTGCCGAGCCGCGTGACGGATGAACTCTTGGAAATACTCACATCGTGTCGATTGACGACGATCATGGTCGTCCATGCGAATCACGGCGGCGAACTCGCTGGCGCCTGCGGGACGGCTTTAAGAAAACTGGTCCGCGCGGGGATTCCGACGTTGAATCAAGCGGTGCTGCTGCGCGGCGTCAACGACGACGTCGACACGCTGGCGGAACTCTGCGAGGAACTCGTTAATTTTGGGGTGCTGCCGTATTACCTGCATCAACTCGACCGCGTGCAGGGCGCGGCACACTTCGAAGTCGCGGAATCAACCGGCCGCGCGTTGATCGCCGAACTCCGCCGCCGCTTGCCGGGCTACGCCGTCCCGGAATTCGTCCGCGAAATTCCCGGCGCGTCGCACAAGACGCCGTTGTGAAATCAGAAAGGCATGTTTCTTCGCTGCGAGAGATATGCTTTCTGTTTTCTTTGCGTGAAACTCTCTCAGTGATCTTCGTCGGCGGCGACAGAGAACGTCGCCGTCGCGGGGGAATCTCCCTCGTGTGAGATTTTCCGGGCCGGGTTCGCGGCGAGGTGTTCCAGGATTTTGTAGACCCACTCGGCACGGTCCGCCGCGCCGATCGCAGCGGCGATTTGCGCCGCCGTTTGCGGCGACGTCGCGGACCGGACGTGGTTCACCGCCTGCGTCTGCAAGCTCAGCACGTTCGCCGCGGCTTTCTTCCCGGCCTCCACGCCCGGCTGATGATAGGCGTTGATGTCGACCAGCTCGGCATACAGCCCGACGGCCCGTTCGTAGAGTGCGATCAGCGCTCCGACCGTGCGCGGCGTGACGTCGGGCACGGTGATCGTGATCGTATCGCGCTGCTTCTCGAACAACGCCTCGCGCGTTCCGAGGAGAAATCCTTGGAGATAATCGCCCGACGTGATGCCCGGATCGACGTCGATCGAATCGCCGTCGCGGTCCTCCAGCACCTGGATGAACGTCGCGAAGAAGTTCGGCACGCCGTCGCGGAGTTGCTGCACATAGGCATGCTGATCGGTCGACCCCTTGTTGCCGTACACCGCGATTCCCTGGTAGACGGCGTTTCCCTTCCGGTCGAATTCCTTGCCGAGCGATTCCATCACCAATTGCTGCAAATAACGGCTGAAAAGGAGCAGGCGGTCTTTGTACGGCAGAATCACCATGTCCTTTTTGCCCTGGCCACCGCCGATGTGATGCCACATCAACGCGAGCCACGCGGCGGGATTCTGTTTCGCCGCGCGGCGCGTAAGCCGGTCCATCGCCGCGGCCCCGGCGAGGAGTTCCTTCGTGTCGATCCCCTGCAACGCCGCCGGCACGAGACCGACGGCGGACAGGACGCTCGTCCGGCCGCCGACCCAATCCCACATCGGGAACGTCGTCAGCCAGCCTTCGCTTTTGGCCGTCTGATCGAGCTTGCTGCCGTCCTGCGTGATGGCGACCGCATGCTTGGCGAACTGCAACCCGGCGGTTTGATAGGCGTGCTGAATCTCCAGCATGCCGTTGCGGGTCTCCGGCGTGCCCCCCGATTTGGAAACGACGACGGCGAGCGTTTTGCCGAGTTGATCGCCGAGTTTCGCGAGGACTTCATCGATGCCGTCGGGATCGGTGTTGTCGATGAACCACATCGTCATCTGGTCCCAACTGCCGCCGAGGGCGTGGGCGACGAACTGCGGCCCGAGCGCCGACCCGCCGATGCCGATCATCAGCACATTCTCGAACGGCCCGCCGTGCCCCGCGATTTCACCCGCGTGAATCTGATGGGCGAACTTCTCGATCTCCGCATTCGTCGCGACGATTTCGTCGGCGAGGGCTTCGTTCGGCGCGAGATCGGGCGACCGCAGCCAGTAGTGGCCGACCATGCGGTTCTCGTCGGCGTTGGCGATCGCCCCGGCTTCGAGCCGCTGCATCGCCGCCAGCGCCGCGTCCATCTTTGGCCACAGCGGCGCGAGATCGGCATCGGTGAACCGCACGCGGCTGACGTCGAGCGAGAATCCGAGTTCGCGATCTGCGAGATGGTATTGGCAGTAACGGTCGAATGTTGACATAGCGTTTTCCCTTTAGCGACGCTTCGCAGAAGCGTCGTATTTTTTACTCGCTCGATGTCGAACTATACCACGCTTCTGCGAAGCGTCGCTAATGTGCGACGGCGCGATAGGTTCGCACGGCTTTCAGCGCCCGTTCGAAATCCTCCGGCAGCGGGGCTTCGAATTGCAGGCGCTGGCCCGTCACCGGGTGATCGAAACACAGCCGCAGCGCGTGCAGCGCCTGGCGTGCGATGAAGACTTCGTCTTCCTGGCCGTCCGGCAGGCGTTCGACGAGATCCGAGAGCTTCAGCGCCGCTTTGCCTTCGTACAACCGGTCGGCGACGATCGGGTGTCCCAAATGATGCAGATGCACCCGCAACTGGTGCGTGCGGCCGGTCTGCGGGCACAAACGCAAAAACGTGAAGCCGCGGAAGCGTTCCAGGACTTCATAAAACGTCGCGGCGAAGCGAGCGTTGCCCCCGGGGGGCGAGACCATCATCCGTTCGCGATTCCGCATGCTGACACGGACGTGCGTTTCGATGTAGTCGCGGTCGAACTGCACGTCGCCCCAGGCGAGGGCCCGGTATTCCTTCTCGACGGTCCGTTCCTCGAACTGCTTGCTCAACTGGTGATGGACTTGGTTGTCCTTCGCCACGACGAGGACGCCGCTCGTGTCGCGGTCGAGACGATGGACGATGCCGGCCCGATGTTTGCCGGCAACGTCGCTCAGCTTGTCGAAATGAAACTGCAGCGCCCCGGCGAGCGTGCCGAGATAGTTGCCCCGGCCCGGATGGACGATCATGTTCGCCGGCTTGTTGATGACGATCAGGTGTTCGTCGTCGTAGAGGACGTCGAGCGGGATGTCTTCCGGCGGGACCGTCTGATCTGGTTCGGCGGGCAGCGTGTAGACGATCACGTCGTTGACGCGCAGCCGGCGGGACATCTTCACCGGCAAGCCGTTCAGCCGCACCAGGCCCTGCTCGATGCCCCGCTGGAACGCCGCCCGGCTGTAATTCGGATGGAGCCGGCTGAGGTAATGGTCGACCCGCCAGCCATGCGCCCGCGCTTCCACGGTGACCTGGAGCGGTTCCGCAGCCGGCTCGGCGTCACTCATTTCGGATCGGGGGCTTTGAGGAAAGACTGTAACCGCAGATTTCGCAGATAGTCACAGATTATCACAGATTCAAGACGAAACCAGCGGGCCGCAGGGTGGCACGCCCTGAGTCTTCGAAGGGCGTGGGTGATTTCACGCGGAATACCACGCCCTTCCCAAAGCGTCAGGGCGTGCCACCCAAACTGATCCACTGCCCAAAAGTCGGAAGCAGATTGACCCGAATCGGCGTCCCTCTGCGAAATCCGCGGTTCCCGCCTTTTCACTCCGACTTCGTTTCCTCGGGCTTCGCCGCTTCGGCGTCGCCGGCGGGCGTTTCGGATTTTGTAGCTTCCTCTTTCGGCTCTTCTTTGGCGTCGTCTTTGGTATCGCCCAGCGGTTTCTTGATCGGAATGTCGCGCGGGTCGAAGGGTTCGATCTTCTGGGCGTGGAACCAGGCGTAGAAGTCTTGCGTCGACTTCGTTTCCAGCGATTTGATCCGCTCGGTCGCGACGGAGCCGAAGATCGACTTCGGGAACTCCTTGAGCAGCCGCGTGTAGGCGGCGACGGCGTCGTCGGTCTTGCCGTCCGACAGCGATTCCACGCAGCGCGCGATGCCGAACAAGGCCCGTTCGCGAATCTCGGCGTTGGAGCCGGCGCGGCCGGTCGAGAGTCTCTCGAAGATCTCCAGAGCCGACTTCAAATCCGAACGCGAGACGCTCTGGTTGGTGAACGCCGACTGCAAGCCGGATTTCAAATAGTCCTCGGCTTCTTTCAGGCTGGCCCACGCGGCGACCGGGGTGCCGGGATGGCTCTCGGCGATCTCCGCGAAGTCGCCGGCCGACGCCTTCGGCTTGTGCAGCACGCGGTCGAACTGCGACCAGCCGGTCGCGTTGGCCGCGCTCGACTGATTGATCCAGAAGAAGACGCCGACCGCAATCACGGCCAACGCGATGACGCCGCCGACGATGTGGAGCGCGTATTTCTCGGCGAAAGGCAACGCCTTGTCGGTCAGTTTGCGGAGGTCGTTCTGCTGCAGCTCGTGCCGGTGCTGAGAGTCCATGTTTCTCGATCCGACGGGCGCCGCGCGGAGCAAACCGGCGGCGCGAAGTAAGGAAAGAAACCCCCGACGGAAGCCGCCGAGGGTTTGACGGCCACACTATAGAGGGGATGGAAAATCCGGTCAAGCGGGGGAGGTTGATCGGAGGGTTGGAGATCAGCGGGGGAGATCCGGCTTGAGCGCGTCGGCTGGACGATTCGCCAGATAGTCCCGAATCTTTTGGTTCGGCTCTCGGCGTTCCCAGTGATCGTTCGAGCCATCGCTCAACCAAATCACCTTGAAATCCTCGCCACGATGAATCGCTTCATCTAGTGAGCGAGTGTTAGCGTTCCAATCGACCATCACGCGCCGACTCAGTTCTTCGAACGTCCAGGGCTTGCCGGACTGTTTCACGCACGTTGCATAATCATCTCGGAGTTCGTCCCAGGAGCGCGGCCATTGCTGCTCGTTTGCGGCCAAATGCACAATCACCATATCGGCCACCCACCATACCGCGTAGGAGTTTCTCAGGGTGGCGTCTATGGAGCGATAAACGTAGACGCCCAAAGCGACCGCGCCCACAACAATTACCGGAATTAGAACTCCAGTCTTCATGTCGCTGAACATGTCGATCAGCCCGATCATTTCTTCCAGCGTTCTCACATGACCGGCAACACTCACATCGCTGGCGTCCACCGCGCCATCTCAACAGTATTACGAAATCGTACGCTATAGCGGGCACATTTCCCGCCATCCGCGTCGCGACGCGTATTCAATCTGATCTCGCTTTCACGCCGCACGCAAACCGCCGCGGCAAAAATGGCCGCAAATCGCCTCGAAAATCGCATTGTGCGGAATTGGCACGGGGACTGCGTTTTCTCTTCCGCCGTGTGTGACGAAGTTCATCACACAGAGAAGTTTCAGCAACGCGGAGGTGTCCCATGATTCGCAAATGGATGTTGGTGGCGGTGGCCGTGGTGGGTGTGATCGCGGTGAGCGGCGTGTCGGCTCAGGCCGGGCATCGCGGCGGGTTCGGTTATGGCGGCGGATACGGTGGCGGCTATGGCGGCGGTTGCGGGCCGCGTTACGGCGCGGTCTATGGCCGGCCGTATGGTTACGGCTACGGTCGCCCGGTGGTCGTCGCCCCGCGCGTGGTGCCGGCACCAGTATATCCGTATCCGGTCGCGCCGGGGTATGGGTACGGCTACGCCCCTTACGGTCAGGCGTTTGGATTGCAAACCGGGAATTTCTCCATGTTTCTCGGCCGGTAGTCCGGATTGACGCAGA
>CAZDGB010000383.1:0-5598 GCA_964504645.1 uncultured Planctomycetaceae bacterium
CGCCGGCGTTGAACACGCCAGTCCGCTCGTCGAGTTCACTGAGCAGGACTACCGCAAGGTGTTCGATATCAACGTGCTGGGGGTGTTCTACAGTTTGAAGTATGAGATTCCCGCCCTGCTGAAATCGGGCGGCGGGTCGATCATCAACACGTCGAGCGTTCTGGGGCACATCGCCTCGCCGGGCGTCAGCATCTACAACGCCTCGAAGCACGCCGTCGAGGGAATCACCAAGACCGCCGCGCTGGAACTGGCGGGGCAAGGAATTCGCGTCAACTCCGTGGCGCCGGGAGCGATCGCCACAGAGATGATCGATCGCTTCGCGGGAGAAGAAGGGACGGAGCGGCGGAAGTCGCTCGCCGCGCTGCATCCGATGGGACGTCTGGGGACGTCGAAAGAGATCGCCGCCGCCGTCCTGTATCTGGCCTCGGACGCCGCGTCGTTCACCACCGGCATTTCGCTGCCGATCGACGGCGGCTACTTGGCGAGATAATGGAAAAGTGAGTTAACCGAAGGAAGGCATCATGATCCGAGTTCGCAAAGCACAAGACCGCGGCCACGCCAATCATGGCTGGCTCGACACCTATCACACGTTTTCGTTTTCGACGTACCGCGATCCGAACCACGTCCACTTCCGAGCGTTGCGGGTGATGAACGAGGACGTCGTCGCCCCCGGGCAGGGCTTCGGCACCCATCCGCACAACGACATGGAGATCGTCACCTACGTGCTGGAAGGAGCGCTCGAACACCGCGATTCGATGGGCAATGGCGAAGTCCTGCGGCCCGGCGAGTTCCAGCGGATGTCGGCCGGCACAGGCATCACGCACAGCGAGTTCAACCCGTCGGCGACGGAGCCGGTCCACCTCTACCAGATCTGGCTGTTCCCGGAACGGAACGGCATCGAACCGAGCTACGAGCAGAAAAAGTTCCCGGTGGAGGGTCGGCGGAACCAGTTGCAACTGGTGGCTTCGCGCGACGCCGACAACGGTTCACTGCGGATTCATCAGGATGCGCAGATCTACCTGTCGCAGCTCGATCGCGGCAGTTCCGTCCAGCAAGATTTGGCCGCGGGCCGGCATGCGTGGCTGCAAGTGCTGCGCGGATCGGTGACGCTCAACGGTACGGAATTGAAGACCAGCGACGGCGCCGCGATCAGCGAGGAACGGTCGCTCGACATCCAGGCCGGCGACGATGCCGAGATCATGCTGTTCGATTTGGCGTAGTTGCGTAGGGTCCGCTGTGCGGACCAACGTCTCAAAGACGGTCCGCACAGCGGACCCTACTTTTTCTGGAGAATAAAATCATGCAAGGCCTCGTTTCATTGCTCGGTCGCATTCTGATTTCCACGATCTTTCTGTTGAGCGCGGTCGGCAACAAGATTCCGCAGTTCAACGACGTCGCCAAGTACATGGCGTCGAAAGGCCTCCCCGCGCCGCAGGCGCTGCTCGTCGGAGCCATCGCCTTCCTGATCGCGGGCAGCCTGTCGGTCATCGCCGGCTACAAGACGCGCCTCGGCGCCGCGCTGCTGCTGATCTTCCTGGCCTTGGCCACGTATTTCTTCCACGACTTCTGGAATCTGAAAGGCCAGGAACAGCAGCAGCAAATGATCATGGCTCTCAAGAATCTGTCGATGATGGGGACGATGCTCTTCCTGATGGCGAACGGCCCGGGGAAATTCAGCCTCGATGGCAGCGCCGCCAAGTAGCGCCCTCCCAAAGCCGCGGTTGGTAACCGCGGTTCTTCTTTCATCAGCATCGTTCAGAAGACCGCGGTTGACAACCGCGGCTTTGGATCCCTTCACGCCGCCGGTTGGGTGGCGAGGGCGTCGCGGAGGGCTTCCACGCGGGCGAGTTCCGCCGGCGATAGCGGGGCTTCATCGGCGCTGCGGACGGCGTCGGCGACGTGATCCGGCAGTCCGAAGCCGACGATGGCCGACGTGACCTCCGGCTGCGACAGGACGTAGCGGAGCGAGAGGCCGCGCAAGTCGTCCCAGGAGCCGAGCCGGGCTAACAGCCGCCGGACGCGCTGCTGATCGCGGCGGTACAAATCCAGCGGGAAGAACGGCGTCTGGAATGTGTGGGCCGACGGCTCTGCTCCGAGCAACGCCCCGGCGGCAAAGACGCGGATCGCGAAAATTGCCATCCCCACTTCGTGCGCCGTCTGCAGGAAGCCGCCGTAGTCCGGATCGCACAACTCCGGTGGCGTCTCACGGAGCGCGCTGGGATTCAACAGATGCAGCGGCGCCTGGATCGTGGCGAACTCCCGCGATTGCATTACGACCCGCAACGCGTCGGCGTCGCCGATCCCCGTCAGGCCGAAATGATCGACCCACCCCGCATCGCGCGCGTCCTGCAATCCTTCCAGCACGCCGCGCGGGCCGAGGACGTCGTCCGGCGTGATCGACGTCGGCTGGTCGTCGCGATTCCACGTGATCGAATTGTGAATCTGCACCACCGAGACGCGCGGTTGCCTCAATCGTTCGAGGCTCTCGCGGATCGACGCGACGGTAAACGCCCGCAGATCCGGCTGGGACGATTGCACGCGAACCTTGGTGGCGATGTGCAGCGGCCGGTCGGATTTTAAGCCTGCGAGCGACGCGCCGAGGCCGAGTTCCGACTTGCCGTTGCCGTACGTCGCCGCCGTGTCGAACCAATTGACGCCGAGTTCGACCGCCTTCGCGAGCACGGCCCGCTGCCGATCGACGGCGTCGCCCGTGAGCAGTCCCGACACCGGTCCCGCGCCGAACGAGACGGCGGAAACGGCAATGCCGGTCGATCCCAGCGGCACGTATTTCAAATCGCAGGTTCCGGTTTTCCGAGCGGGGAGCGTGAGCCCCCTGGTTCTATCCCATTCAGGGGGCTCACGCCCTCCGCTCGGCTAGGATGCTCATAAATCTTGATGATCGCACTATTGTCCAATTCGCCGTAGCCGGCCGACACGGCTTGCTCCAGCAGTTGAGCATGGGTTTGCGATAACGGCAACGCCGCGCCGGCTTCGGCGGCGCCGTCCAGCATCAGCCGCACGTCCTTCAAATGTTGCGCCAGCTTCGCCTGCACCTGAAAGTCGCCGGCGAGCATCTTGCGGCCTTTCGTATCCATCGTCCGCGAATACGCCACGCTCCCCTGCAAGACTTCGAGCGCCGCAGCCGGCTTGAGGCCCATGATTTCCGCGAAGGCCAAGCCTTCCGCGAGCGCCGCGCGGTTCAGGCCGAGCACCAGATTCGTGACAAGCTTCATCTTCGCCGCGCTGCCGCAGCCGCCGACGTGAAACGTCTTGCAGCCGAGCATCGGCCACAGGTCGTCGCAGGCCTGGAAATCGGCCGCATCGCCGCCGACCATCACGGTTGCTTCACCGCGCCGCGTCTGTTCGCTCGACCCGGAGATGGGGGCATCGAGGTACCGCACGCCGCGCTTCGCCAGCCGCTGCGAGATGCTCACCGCGTCCGCCGGTTCGCCGGTCGTCGTGTCGACGAGAATCTGCCCGGCGCGCAGGCCCGGCGACATCCGCTCGATCACGTCCGCAACGACGTCGCTGGAATAGAGGCTGATGATCACCCGGCGGCACTCGACGAGCGGGTTGTCGCTCCACGCCGCGCCGAGCTTTTGCAGCGGCGTCGCCTTGTCCGCACTGCGGTTCCAAACGGAAACGCGGTAGCCATGCTCCAGCAACCGCTCGGTGATGGCGGTTCCCATCAACCCGAGCCCGATCACGCCGATGTGCCGGTCGTCGTTCATTTGTGGGTGGTGTGTTGTAGTTTGGGAGTGGTGTTGTCCGTTGTGCGACGTCATAAAATCATGGCCTTTCCCTCCGACAACCTACAACCCACTACCGACCATTTCCTCTTTCCATTTCGACTTGATGGCGTTGACGGCGTCCCGTTCGGGGCGGTCTTTGTAGAACGGATCGAGCGGATAACAGCCCGAGACCATACCGTTCCGCGGAGCCGTCGTGCAGTCGCTGAACGTGCGGCACAGCTTCTTGCGGGCCGTCGGCCGCCCGGCGAGGACATCGGCAGGCAAATCGGGATAGGCCAGCACCATTCGTCCGAGACCGATGGAATCGGCCAGCCCGTCGCGGACGACGCGCTGGCCGACGTGCGGCAGCCATTCCTGCAAATACGAATAGCCGGAGCCAACGATGATCAGATTCGGAAACAGCGACTTAATCTTGGCCGTGGCTTCAATTTGCCGGGCGACGCCGACGAGCGGATCTTCCGGCGGGAGATAGCCGTCCGACGGGGGAAACGCCGCCGGCCGCTGCATGTGCGGGTTGTAGTAGGGGCTGCCCGCGGTGCTGCAAACGAGTTCGATGCCGAGTTGCTGCATTAGTTCCAGCAGCGCGCTGGATTCCGTCAAATCGTAGCCCACGCCGGTGCCGTCGCCGCCGAACGCGTAGCGATAATCTTCCGTCGCCGACGCCGGCACGCCGATGCCTTCCGGTCCCGGCTGGAACGGCACGAAGTCGTAGATGCTGACTCGCACGCCGATCTCAAGTTGCGGCACTTCGGCCCGAATGCCGGCGACGATATTCCGCAGAAACCGCGTCCGATTCTCCAAGCTGCCGCCGTATTTCCCGGGGCGATCATACGATGACAGGAACTCGTGCCCGAGGTACCCGTGGCAGTGCTTGATATCGACAAACGCGAACCCGGCCTGCCACGCGAGCCGCGCGGCGGCGAGGAAATCATCGATCAACCGGTCGATCTCGTCATCGGTGAATAAAGCTGCATCGTCCTTCACGCCGAAACGGCTGTCGAGCAACGGATGCCGGTACAGAACGCGCGGCTCCAATCGTTTTCCGTTGGGCCGCGCGAACCGGCCGGAATGCGTGAGCTGCAACCCGACGAGCAGATCGTCCGTCCGTCCGAAGCGTTCGCGATGCGTATCGACGAGCAGTTCCCGCAGCGCGGCGATCTCGGCGACGGTGGAATCGTGCATAAAAAGCTGATTCGGATTCGCACGCCCGTCGTGCCGAACAGCCACGGCTTCGCCGCCCCAGATTAGCTTCGCGCCGCTCAAGCCGAAGTTCTGCCAGCGACGCCGCGTGAGATCGGACGGCTTGCCGTCAGTCGTTCCATCCCAACCTTCCATCGGCAATATGCAGAAGCGATTGCCGATGGCATTAACCGATCGCTGCAACGGCTGAGCGAACGGCGAACCGGGGCCGTGTTCCAACGCCTCGTCGAACGGCAAGTCGATGCCGAGCGAGTGGACATGGTCCTGGAACTCGTCAGCGGTTTTCAGCGTGGCGACGCGCGGGAACGACATCGGTCAAATCTCCACCGGAACTTCGAGCCGCCGGGCGATCTCGCGCAGCACGTCCCGGTCGCTGCCGGGACGCTGCGGGCTCTTGGAATGCGTGCGGTCGCAGCCGATCCAGCCGCGTAGTTTCAGAAACATCGCCGCCGAGTGCTTGTACGCCGGCACCGGCGCACGGAACGCGAAGAAACCGAGGTACTGCAGCCGGTCGTTCAACTCGTAGAACCGCGGGTCGCCGGCCGCCCAGTACCGATCCCGCTCGGCGAACCGGTCCGGGGCGAAGGTGCTCAAGCCGAGCAGGTAGTCGCTGCCGTACATGACCATGTCGATGGCGAGGTCGTTG
>CAZDGB010000384.1:0-5595 GCA_964504645.1 uncultured Planctomycetaceae bacterium
GTCAGATGGACGCGGTCGATTTCGATGCGGATCGTGTCGCCGTCGCGGAGCTTGCCGATCGGGCCGCCTTCCAGCGCTTCCGGGCCGACGTGGCCGATGCAGGCGCCGGTCGAGACGCCGGAGAAGCGCGCATCGGTGATCAAGGCCACATGCTTGCCGAACGGCAAATAGCGCAACGCCGACGTGATCTGATACGTTTCTTCCATGCCGCTGCCGAGAGGGCCGCGGCACATCAGGACGATGATGTCGCCTTCCTGGATCGGCCGGTCGGTGCGGCCTTTGATCGCGGCGATGGCGTCTTTTTCCAGCGTGAAGACGCGGGCCGGGCCGGTCTTGCGGTAGACTCCGTCGGGGTCGATCACTGATTTGTCGATCGACGTGCTTTTCACCACGGAGCCGTTCGGGGCGATGTTGCCGACCGGGAATGTGACGGTGCTCGTCAGTCCGCGCGACTTAGCGACCAGCGGGGACATGATGACGGTGTCGGGATCGACGCCATCGCGGGATTGCAGGACTTCTTTCAAACGGCGGCGACGGTCGGATTTCTCCCACCATTCCAGGACGTCGCCGAGGCGCTGACCCGACGTCGTCAGCGCGTCGAGTTTCAGTAAGCCGAGCGTGCGAAGATGCAGCATCAATTCCGGCACGCCCCCCGCAAGGAAAAATCGCACTGTCGGATGCCCGACCGGGCCGTTCGGCAGGCAGTCGACCAAACGGGGGACTTGCCGGTTGAGGCGGCTCCAATCCTCGACCGTCGGCCGTGGGACTTTCGCCTCGTACATGATCGCCGGAATGTGCAGCAGCAGGTTCGTCGACCCGCCGCACGCCGCGTGGACGACCATCGCGTTGTGCAGCGCGTCCGGCGTGAGGATGTCCTTCGTCGATTTGCCGGCAGCGTCCAACGCGAAGACGGCCCGCGCGGAGCGCCGCGCGGAATCCAACCAGATCGGCTGTCCCGACGGCGCGAGGGCCGAGTGCGGCAAGCTGAGTCCCAGCGCTTCGGCAATCACTTGCGACGTCGCCGCCGTGCCGAGAAACTGGCAGCCGCCGCCCGGCGATCCGCACGCCCGGCAACCAGCCTCGGCGGCTTCTTCCAGCGTGATGTCGCCGTGCGCGAACCGGGCCCCGATCGTCTGCACCTTGCCGGCGTCTTCGCCCTGCGCCGGCGGCAGCGTCACACCGCCTGGAACGATGACGCACGGCAGATCGCGCTGGGCGGCGAGGGCCATCATCATCGCCGGCAGGCCTTTGTCGCAGGTCGCCACGCCGATCACCCCGCGCCGCGTCGGCAGCGAACGGATTAACCGCTTCAGCACGAGGGCCGCATCGTTGCGATACGGCAGGCTATCGAACATGCCGGTCGTCCCCTGCGTCCGGCCGTCGCACGGATCGCTGACGTAACCGGCAAAGGGCAGGGCTTCGAGCCGATCCAGTTCTTCCGCGGCGGCCCGCATCAACAAGCCGACTTCGTAGTGCCCCGTGTGATAGCCGAGGGCGATCGGCTTGCCGTCTTCGCCGCGAATGCCCCCCTGCGTGCTGAGAATGAGGAACTGCTTCCGCAGCAATTGATCGGGCCGCCACCCCATGCCGGCGTTCTGCGTCAGCCCGAACAAATCGCCGCTCGGCGCGTTGAGCAGCAGATCCTCCGTCAGCGGCAATTTCCCGGCGGGGCCGTCGCCTTTGGTGACAATTTCCCAGAGCGTGGCGTCGGCGGAGTCGAGTAGCGAGTCGGTCATGAATTGTTATCTCACCAAAGCCCGCCGTCGGCGACGGCGGGTCCCGGCGACGACGTCGCCGGGCTTTGATTGTGTTCACGGCAGCATCGGGAACAGCGTTTTCACATTCTCGCTCGTCAGCGGCGAGCCGTATTCGCAGGGTTCGAAGGCTTCAATATAGCGGATTTTCCGGCCCCGTTCCGGGCCGTAGGTCTGCATCACGAGCTGTCGATTCCGCTCCGCCAGCGGCGAAATCCAGTTCGTGTAGAAATCCTTCACGAACTGCCGTTTGCCGGCGGCGTCTTTCGGCACGTCGTTCTCGCGGCACATCGTCCACGGCAGCCATTCGTGGAACTGCGACTTGTGGCACTCCAACTGATCAACGACTTTTTCCAGCACCGGCTCGATGTCGATGGCCACCGTCGGCGAGAACGGATACGGCCGCTCGAACGGGTCCGAGAAATAGACGATCACCGGATTGACTCGCAGCGCCGGGACTTCCGGGACCAGATGCGGCACGATCACCATGTACGCCGCGTCGCAGACGAGCGTCGACGTCGCCCGATGGTCCGGATGATAGTCGTTCGGCCGATGCGTGACGATCAAATCGGGCTGATAGCGGCGGATGAGCGCAATCATCTCGCACCGTGCCTCGATCGTCACTTCCAGCTTGCCATCGTGATGCGACAGGACCTGGTATTCGATCCCCATCAGCTCGGCGACGGCGTCCATTTCCGCCTTACGGATGTCGACCAGTTGCCCCGGCAAATGCCGATGATGGCCCGACCGGCCGTCGGTCACGCTGACGAACTTCACCTGATGCCCGAGCGCGCGGTAGAGAGCCGTCGTGCCGCCGGCTTTCATTTCGCAATCGTCGGGATGGGCGCCGATGAAGAGGATGCGGAGGGGTTTTTCGGGCATGGCTCACTACTTGTCCCCTCGCCCCCGCTGCGGGGGAGAGGGTTAGGGAGAGGGGGGTGAGCGCTCACGGCGCTCACCATATTCAATTGCATTCTCGGCGACGGGGTGGAGAATGACAATCGTTCGGTCTTCTCTGCCGCTCCTTTCACGGAACATTCGATGTCGCGAGTGGCTTGGCGATCATTCCTGGGATTGATGCTGATCGCCGCAGCTTACGGCGGCTGGCAAATCTATCTCAGCGCTCGCTTCTCCGCACAACGGTCGGTCAGCAAAACGAACTTGAAGCAAATCGGCCTGGCGCTCCATCAGTATCACGACCAGTACGGTTCTTTTCCGCCAGCCTACGTTCTCGGACCCGATGAAAAGCCGTGGCACAGTTGGCGCGTGTTGCTGCTGCCGTTTCTCGGTGCGAATGATCTCTATTCGCAATACCGCTTCGACGAACCCTGGGACGGGCCAAACAATCGGAAGCTGCTGGCGAGCGGACCGGCCGTTTACACATCGCCGTTTCAGAAAAACCTGAAACCGGGAACGGCGTCGTATCTGGCCGTCGTCAGCCGCCGCACGATGTGGCCGGCGTATTTTCCGGTTCGCATCGAAGACGTGACGGACGGCATTTCCAACACGATCCAATTGATCGAGCAGGACGGGAGTGATGTTGTCTGGTGCGAACCGCGAGACATGCGGGAACGGGATGCGATCGCGATGCTTAAGCCGCCGCCTCGCGAACGAAAATTCTCAGTTAATAAGTCCGAAACATTCCTCATCGCAATGGCTGATGGAAGCGTTCGATCAGTTTGGCAGAAAATCAATCGCGATCTGTTCGTTTCGCTACTGACACCGAAATATCGCGAGTTGATGGTTGCGAACGATCAATGGCCCGCGGGATTGTTCGCCGAGGATCGCGGTGAATCGCCGCCGCTGCCCGTTCCGATCGATTCGAACAAGTTGCCCGGCACGCGCGTCGTGCCGACGTCGGACTCGGCTTTGGAGACCGATAAATCGGTTCTCTATTGCGCCACGATTCAAATCGCGTGGGACCAGTTGCGCCCCGAGCCAAAGGAGCCGGTTGATGTCCACGGACCGACGCCCGTCACGGAATCATTGAATGCCCGCCCGTTTCCCTTAAGCGACCTGGCTGAGGAAAGTTACTTCGTCATGGCGTCCGGTCTAGATCCTCAGCAGACGAGCGGCATGTTTGACAGTTTCCGCAAGCGGTTTCCGAACGCTCCCACCGAGATGTTGCAGCCGCGCGAACCGGTCGATGATTTCGGCAACGCGTTGCAGATTCTGGTTCATTTGCAGAAGTCGCTGCCATTCCCTGAAGTCTTGCAACGCATTCCCGATCCCATGAAGTTTCCGGCCGGCCCCGATGGCAAGCCGGTTCAGACATTCGGTTGGCTTTCGGCGCCGGGTGAAGGAGCCATGCTGCCAGCGCTGCAGGAGACCGTGGAGATTCGCGACTACGAGTCCGACGACGATTTCGTGCTGCTATTGCGGACGGACAGTTCGCAGGGAGATGAGATCATTTTGGCGAAGGTCGCGCCGGCCGATTCTCTTCAGGGGACATGGAAAGCGGTCGAGTCGCGCGTGCGGTCGTCGAACTTGCCGGAAGTGTTGCAACATCTGCGCGGTGTCGACCAGTTGCAGATTCCGAACTTGTCGATCGGAATTCTGAGGTCGTTTAGGGAGTTGAATTCGCTACGGATTCCTACCGCGAAGTCGCCGGACCGCTTCATCGCCGAGGCACAGCAGACGATCCAGTTCCGCCTCGACGAATACGGCGCTGAATTGATCTCGGACATACAGATGATCGTCGGGGAAAACGGACATTCCGAACCGCGTAAGAATCGAATCGACCCTCGCAAGCTGGTTTTCGACAAATCATTCCTGCTGGTATTACGGCAACGCAACGCTGAATCGCCGTACTTCCTCGCGTGGATCGGCAATGCCGATCTCATGGAGACTGTAAAATAAATCGCCCCCGTTTCCTGATTGATTTCCCGCGTCCAGCGCCGACAATACAGGTAGAAAAGAGGCGTCCCGCCGTCGCGGACGGCGGGCTTTGGTGGAAATGAGTGAGTACCGATGACTACGCTCCCCGTTTTGTCGCCGTTGACGACGCCCGCATTCGAGCCGGAGGAAGATCCGCTCGATTTGATGGAGGAGATCGAATCGCTCAAAAAAGAGAAAAACGCGGCGATACTGGCCCACTTTTACGTCGACGGCGACTTGCAGGACATTGCGGATTACACGGGCGACAGCCTCAAGCTGGCCCGCGACGCGACGACGACCGACAAGCCGGTGATCGTGTTCTGCGGCGTGCACTTCATGGGGGAATCGGCGAAGATTCTGAACCCCAAGAAGACGGTGCTGATGCCCGATTTGCAGGCCGGGTGTTCGCTCGCCGAAAGTTGCCCGGCGGATCACCTGGCGAAGTATCAGCAGCACTTGCGGGCCGAGGGGCACGACTTTCAGACGGTGGCCTACATCAACACGTCGGCGGCGGTGAAGGCGCTCTGCGACTGGATCGTGACGAGTGGAAACGCGAAGGAGATCATCGACCGGGTGCCGGCGGACAAGGAAATTTTGTTCGTGCCGGATCAGCACCTGGGGCGGTATCTCAGCGAAGTCACCGGGCGGAAGATGATTCTGTGGCCCGGGTCGTGCATGGTCCATGAAGTCTTCAGCGTGCAGGATCTGCTGCGAGCCAAGAAGAATAATCCGGGAGCCGTGATTCTCGCCCATCCCGAATGCCCGCGGAGCATTCTCGAAGTCGCGGACGTCGTCGGTGGGACCGAGAAGATGCGGAAGTACGTGGCCTCGGTGACGACGCCGACGAAGTTCCTCGTCGCGACCGAAGCGAACATGATCCATCCGCTGGCGAAGACGGCGCCGCAGCACGAATACATTCCGGTGCCGGGGATCATGACGTCGTCCGGCGAGACGTGCGCCTGCA
>CAZDGB010000385.1:0-5562 GCA_964504645.1 uncultured Planctomycetaceae bacterium
TGACGACGACGATGATGAGGATGAAGTCGTCGATCTGGTGACTTTTCAGGGAGCTTTGAACGGCAACCCGGTCGATCTGGCGTCGAACGCGCGCCTCGCGCAGGCGGCCCTCGTGCCGGCCAAGGAACTCGTCACCGACGGCATGACGAAGCGCGCCGAGCTCATCCGCGTCGAGCCGAAGGGCGAACGCTCGCAGATCACGTTGCAGGTCGACGGTGTGGCCTATTCCGGCGGCAAGCTCTCCAAGCAGCAAACGCTCGCCGTGACGCAGATGATGAAGCTCCTCGCCGGCCTGGAACCGAAATTGCGCGGCAAGCCGCAGTCGGGCGGACTCAAAGCGGAGTACCAGTCGACGCCGTATGAAGTGCATGTCGATGTGACGCCGATCGCGGAAGGGGTCGAACGGCTCACGCTGCGCATCAAGAATCAGAAGCTCAAACTGAACACGCTGGAAGACCTCGGCATCGGCCAGAATATCAAGGAACTGGCCCGCGAGTTGACCGGCAACCGCCACGGCATCACGCTCGTGGTCGGCCCGACGAACTCCGGCACCACGACGACGCTCAAGGCCATCCTGCGCGGCCTCGACGTCTACCTGCACGCGATTTTCTCGTTCACGAAGCTCAGCATCAACGACATCTACAACATCACGCCGTTCGAGGCGAACGAGACGGATGACTTGAAGGCGACGCTCGACCGCATCGTGCGGGCCGAAGGCGACATCATCGTCGTCGACCCGATCAAAGACGCCGCGCAACTGCAAACGTACCTCGCGGTCACGGAGAAGACGTCGCTGATCACCGAGATGCCGGCCCGAGACTGTGCCTCGGCCCTCGCCAAACTAACGGAGTTGTCCGGCGACCCGAACGCCGTCGCGGACAACATCGAGGGCCTGTTCAGCCAGAAGCTGGTGCGGCTGTTGTGCCCCAACTGCAAAGAGGCGTTCCGGCCGAATCCCAAGCTGCTGGCGCAAGTCGGCCTGCCGCCGGAAACGAAAGTCCTCTATCGCAAAGGCGAGCCGATCGTCGACGAAGAGACGGGCGAAGAGGAGCCGCCGTGCGAGAAATGCGGCGGCGTGGGCTTCTTCGGCCGCGTGGCGATGATCGAATACATCGTCGTCAACGACGCCATCAAGCAACTCGTCCGCGCGAAAGCCGCCCCGGACCAGATCAAAGCCGCGGCCCGCAAGGAAGGCATGCTGACGTTCCACAAAGACGGCCTGCGTCTCGTCGCCGAAGGCAAAACGTCGCTGGAGGAACTGCAACGGATTTTCAAGCCGGCGTGATGACACCGCCGCGACGTCAGGTCGGGTTTCACGATGAACGAGAAGACCGACGAACAGACGTCCTGCGCAGAATGCGAATTGGCTTCAACTTGGAAAGCGGCGTTCCAGGTTGGAATGACGTCCCGGAATACGAGAGGTCTGTTGTGTCCCGTCTGTTGGGACAAATACGCGGCCGACTGGGGTGCGGTGCGGATCAAAGCGATCGCCGTGATGGGCCTCATAGGCCTGATCATCCCCTCCGACTTATTGCGAGTCTTTATTCTCAGTTGTGCGATCTGTTATTTCTTAACGGTCGGATTGACTCCTCTGCACGAATTGGCTCACGCGTGCGCGGCGTGGTTGCTGGGGTTCCGCGTCTACAAGATTCAAGTCGGTTGGCGCGGCAGGCGGTGGTTTCAGTTTCGGATCGGCCGGTGTCTCTGGGAATTCCGCCGAGTGCCCCTGGGAGGGTTTGTCGAATGTGCAACTTCTTGGCCGCATTTCATTCGCTTGAGACACCTCGTCATGGTGTCCGCGGGGCCGCTGTTGCATCTATCGCTGATCGTGCTGGCATGGAACGTCCAAACGGAGAATGTTTGGATTGGCTGGTTCGCTTTGTTGCTGATTATCAGCAATCTCGCCGATTTGTGGATCACGCTGCAATTGTGGCGATTCAACAAGTCTGACGAGCAATTGGTGACCGACGGAACGATTCTGGTGGGGCTACTTGTCGCTCCGTCCTCCGAACTGAAAATGTATCCGATACATTACTATTGGCTGGAATGCCAGGAATTGATTCGACGGGACGAAGACGAAGCGGCGATGGCGCTGTCCCTTGAAGGTTTGAAGCGTTTTCCGGACGACCCGTCGTTGGAGACGATGCAGGGCGCCAGTCTAATGGGATTAGAGCGGTACGAGGAAGCCCGCGAAATCTTCGTTCGGCTGCGAGGCCTGCCGGAGTCCTCCCCGGAATACCAGGCGATGTTGCTGAACAACATCGCCTGGGCGAACTTATTATCTCGAGAGGCTTGCCGACTGGCGGAGGCTCGCGAACTTTCCGAAAAGGCCTACCGGATTCTGCCATGGGAGGCATATATCAATGGCACGCGCGGCAGCGTTCTTGTGGAAACGGGCGAGGTCGAAGCGGGTATGACATTGCTGCAGCAGGCGCTGGCGGAGAATGAAAGTCTGTCCAATCAGTCGCTCAACGCCTTGTTTTTAGCGCGAGGATTATCGCGCCTCGGCCGAAAACACGAGGCCGTTGCAATGTACGAGCGAGCAAAGAGTCTCGATCCGACCTGCTCCCTGCTGAGAAATGGCGAGTGGGGCATCGACTTGGTCGTGGATCAGCCAAGACCTGTCGTCGCGAAGAATTCGGAGCTCGCCTCCTGAGTCTGATTCTTCCTGAACCTCTCGCTTTTCGGCGAATTAACGCGCGACGGCGGCTATAATGTCGTGTTGCAGGATTCGGTTCCTTGGCGTGTCAACGGAGTGTCATGATGATGGAAACCAGCGCCTTCGGATTCGGCGTTACGGAAATTGTGCTGCTGCTCTTCGGTGGGCAGTTTCTCGGGTTGGCGCCCGGCGAACGCGATCCGCTGCTGATCAAGTCGCCGCCCGCGCACGCGTATGCCTACATGGAATGGACGGCCCCCGGCAGAGGAACTCCCGGCGCTCCGGGGCTGGAGGGGTTCGTTGCCGATCCGGAAATTCAGGAGTTCGTCGCCGCGCTGACGAAGTCGCTCAACGAAGGCGAGCTGTCGTCCGAGTGGCCCGCTTTGTTGACGCTCGTCGCCCGGCATGCCGGGGCGTGCTATCTCGCCAACAGCGGATCGGACCGCGACGACTCGCGGTTCCCGGCGCTGGAAGGGGCGATCGTACTCAGCCTCGGCGACGACGCGCCGGAATTTCTCGCTCGACTGGGCCGAATCTCTGGGGGGAACCCCGCGGCGGACACGGGGCGGATTTCGATCTCGCTCACCGGCAAGCCATGGCAGGTGCATCAGGAAGGCTCGCGGGTCATTCTCACGACCGGCGCGGGAACGCTGGGCCGGTTGCAGGCCCGTTGGCAGCAGCCAAACGCCGAGTTGCCGCAGCAGCCGGACTTCCAGCGCGCGTGGCGGCAATCGCCGGTACAGAAATTCGGCAGCGTGTCGTGGATCAATCTGACCAACTTGACGCGGGACTTGCAGGTGCAGTTCGGCTTGCCGGGCTTCCTGGCGGGGGGCGTCGTGCGGTCCCTGGGCTTGTCGAGCGTGGGGCCGATTCTGACCGTCAGCGGCACGGACGACGCGGATCAACTCCGCCGCACCCAGATCTCTATCGCCGGCGAATACGGCGGCCTCTTGCGCTTGGCGGCGGGACGCCCACTCACGGAGGCGGACTTCGCGCACATTCCCGCCGACGCCGATTTTGTCGCGGCGTCGAGCCTCAATCTCGGCACGCTGAAAGAAACCTTGCAGGACCTCTTCGCTCGCACGTTGCCGCGGCTCGTCGGCAGCGTCGACGAATTCCAGCGGCAGCTTGATCTCGAATTGCGGATTCAGCTCGACGACATTCTGCTCGGCTTCGGCGATGCCTGGACGATTCACAGTTCGCCGTCGAACGGCGGAATCGGGCTGGTGGCCGCGGTGCCAGTGCGCGATCTCGCGCGGGCGCAGCGACTAGTGCAGCGGATCGAAAGCCTGCTGATCGAAGGCCTCTCCGCCGATGCGCATCTCACTGGACGCAAGCTGGAAAGCCTGCCGTTTCTCGGAAACACGATTTCGTATGTCGCCGTGTCAGAGGACGCTCCCGGCACATCGTCGTTGATTTCGCCGGCTTTCTGCCTGACCGAAGGCCACTTGCTCGTCGCCTTGCATCCGCAGGCGCTCAAATCGCAATTGAGATTCGAACAATCGCGTGAGCCGCGATTCGACGCCGTCGCGCGGCTCAAATTCTCGCCGGACACCGGCGAGTTGCTGACGGGCGTTTACCTCGATTCGCCGCGCGTCGTCGGCATGATTTATCCGTTGACGCCGTTTGTGATGAAAGCCGCGCTCAGCGAGTGGCGCGCCGATGGCGTGAACTTGAATCTCGGCTCGCTTCCGTCGCCGCGGGCCGTGTTGCCGTATGTGCAGCCGCTGTCGATCGCCGTCACGCGCCGCGCGGACGGCCTGTGGATCGAGCAGCGGAACACATTGCCGATCGTGGTCGCGGCCCTGTTGTGGCCGCATTTGAAGTCGGGCTTGAACGGTTTGTCGTCACCCGATGCCGGCGTCGTCCTGGAGGGGGCGAATGGCGGTCCGTCCGTCGACCTCGGTTCCCCGGAAGGGGGCGTCGTGCAGGCGAAAGTCGAGGAGCCGCCAAAGCCCGGCAGCACCGATCCGAACGCGAAACCGAACGATCCGACCGCGGTGGAAAAAGCCGCGCGGCGGACGCTGCCGTTCATGCTGCGGAGTCTGATCCCCACCGAGGCGCAACCGTTCATTCCGGCCGACGCCTTCGACAAAGTCGGCGAACCGCCGGACCCGGAAGCCGCCGCCCAGCGCGCCGCCGAACGGCAACGCCGACGGGAAGAGCGGGCGAGGATGCGCGCCATCCGCCGGGGAACTCCGTAGGGCGACGCTCCGCCAGCGATCAACGGGCCACAAACCGGCTCAGCGTCGTCAGATTCCGGCTGAACACGGCGCTGGACAGATATTTGTCGCCCGGCCGGAAGTGCGGCTGGCCGACGAGCGGACTCTGGTCGTATTCCGTCACCCAGCGGCCTTGGTCATCCAGCGACTTCAAAATGGCAGCGACTTGCTCAAAGCTCGGCCTATCGGCTGATGACGGCGACGGCTTTCCGCTTCGCGCGGCTTGGTATTCGGATTCGAGCCGGTCGAGATGGGAAGCCGCTTTCCAGCCGTAGTGCGCCGGCACGTCCCCATCGTCGTACGTCAACTCGTACCGCTTCGTCATGTAGAGCGGCCGGTTCGATTGCAATTCGTAGTACCTGGCCAGTTGTCCGTTGGGCAGCAGCGATTTTCGGAGATACGCCAGCGCTGGCGGAACCGGCTCCAGGTACTTCGCGTCGCCGGTGCGGCGGTGAATTTTCAAGAGCGTCGCGATCGCGTCCTGCGATTCGCGGCCCGTGATCGCCGGGGGCTCGAACTTCCGCGCCCAGATCGGCCGCATCCCGGCGTCGTATTGCTGCGCCCACGCCGGTTGCGGGTCCGGCAGTTGAGCGAGGATCAGAAAGTCGCCCAGCTTCTTCAGGGCGAGTTCGGCCCGCTCGTCCCGGTAGATTTCCGCCGCCGCGACGAGCGTGTCTGCCA
>CAZDGB010000386.1:0-5535 GCA_964504645.1 uncultured Planctomycetaceae bacterium
AGAAACACCAGTTGCGCCTTGTCGACGGCGGCGGCCAGATCGGTGGTGAACCGCAAGCGGCCGGCTTTGGCGTTGCGCTGCACGAGTTCCGTCAGCCCCGGCTCGTAAATGGGAATGTCGCCTCGCTTCAGACGCTCGACTTTCCCCGCGTCGATGTCGACGCAAGTGACGTCGTTGCCGCTGTCGGAGAAACAGGTCCCGGTCACCAGTCCGACGTAGCCGGTGCCGATCATCACGATGCGCATGTGAAATCCAATATCAAAGTGCTAATGTGCCGGGATGGTTAGCCGCGACGCGGAGGCTTTGCGAAGCGGAGCGCTCCGCTCCGGAAACCCTTCGCGTTGCGGCTAACCTCATAGCCCATGGTATTCGCGGTACCATTTCACGAACTTCGCCACGCCTTCGTCAATGCTGGTGCGGGGTTGGAAGCCGACGTCGGCAATGAGGTCGTCGACGTTGGCGTAGGTGGCGGGGACGTCGCCCGGCTGCATCGGCAGCATTTCCTTCACCGCCGTCTTGCCGAGATTTTTCTCCAGCACGCCGATCATGTGCATCAGCTCCACCGGTTGGTTATTGCCAATGTTGTACACCCGGTACGGGGCAAAACTCGTGGCTGGATCAGGCTGGGTGCTGGTCCATTGGGGATTCGGCGTGGCGATGTGGTCCGCCGTGCGAATCACCCCTTCCGCGATGTCGTCGATATACGTGAAGTCGCGCCGCATCCTCCCTTCGTTGAAGACCTGGATCGGCTTGCCGGCGAGAATGGCCTCGGTGAAGATCCACAGCGCCATGTCGGGCCGGCCCCACGGACCGTACACCGTGAAGAATCGCAGCCCCGTTGTCGGCAGTTTGTAGAGATGGCTGTAGGTATGGGCCATCAACTCGTTCGCCTTTTTCGTCGCCGCGTAGAGGCTGACCGGGTGATCGACGTTGTGATGCACCGAAAACGGCATCACCGTGTTGGCCCCGTAGACGGAGCTCGACGACGCATAGGTCAGATGCTTCACCCCGTTGTGCCGGCACGCTTCGAGGATGTTCACGAACCCGACGAGATTGCTGTCGACGTACGCTTCGGGATTCGTCAGCGAGTACCGCACCCCGGCCTGCGCGGCGAGGTGGATCACGATGTCGAATCGTTCCTTCGCGCACAGCGCTTTGAGCGCCTCGCGATCGGCGAGATCGAGCGGCTCGAAGCGAAACTGCGGCTGCCCGACAAGCCGCGCCAAGCGGTCCTGCTTCAATTGCAGCCGGTAGTAACTGTTGAGGTTGTCGAGCCCGACGACCTGATCGCCGCGCGCGAGCAACCGCTGGGTTGTGTGAAACCCGATAAACCCGGCCGCGCCGGTGACGAGGTATTTGGTCAAAAGAGGCCTCCGTGCTGGTCAGCATATCACGCTTCTACGAAGCGTCGCTAAGGATAGTTCAATCTCTGTTACGCGCCCATAAACTTCTTCACATACTTCCCCAAAATATCCGTCTCGATGTTCACCGCGTCGCCTACGGACCGGCGGCCGAGGGTGGTGACGGCGAGTGTGTGGGGAATCAGGGCGATGCTGAAACGGTTGGGCTCGACATCCACCAGCGTCAGGCTCACGCCGTCCACGGCGACCGAACCCTTGCTGACCATCAGTTCGCCCAACTCCGGCGGCACGCGGAACCACATCGTCACCCAGTCGCCGGTTTGCGTGATCGCGTCAACCGTGCCGACCCCGTCAACGTGACCGAGGACGAAGTGCCCGCCCAGGCGACTCGCGGCTGGGAGCGAACGTTCCAGATTGACGGCGTCGCCGACTTTCAGCCGGCCGAGATTCGTCTTCGACAGCGTTTCCGCGCCGGCCTGGAAACTCCAGGCGTCGGCTTCCTGCGCAATCACCGTCAGGCAGCAGCCGTTGATGGCGACGCTGTCGCCGAGTTGGCACGGTTCGGACCGCATGCTGTCCGGCGGCGCGATCGTCAGCCGCAGGCCGTCCGGTTCCGGCGTCAGCCGCGCGATCGTACCCAATCCTTCCACGAGTCCGGTAAACATGCGATTTACATTCCCGTGAAGTACCGAAATGCTGCAATCGTCTGTTTCGCCGCTTGGAACGGATCGGGCCAGGGGAGCGCTTCGGCGGAGAGGTAGCCTCGATAGCCGATCTCCTGCAACGCACGGATCGCCGCGGCGGCGTCGAGGTGCCCGCAGCCGACCGGGCGGCGATTGGAATCGACGAAGTGAACGTGGCCAATCATTGCATTTCCGGAGCGGATCGCCGCCGGGACATCGACTTCTTCGATGTTCATGTGGAAGAGGTCGGCGAGAAGTTGGACGTTCCCCGTCTGCAACGACGCGACCAGTTCGACGCCCGACTCAACCGAATTACACAGATTCGTCTCGTACCGGTTGATCGGCTCGAAGAGCAGCGGCACGCCGCGGCGGCGGGCATGCTCGGCAAGCTCCTCCAATCCGGATCGCAGCCAGTCGAGCGTCTGCACGCGGGAGCCGTCGTTCCAGCGGCCTTGCATCGACCCCACAATCGCCGGAGCGCCGTGCGCGCTGCCGAAATCGATCATCGACTGGATGAACGCGACGGCCCCGCGTCGGATCGATTCGTCGGGACTAGTCAGCGTCAGTTTCTGCACGACCCACCCGGCCCCGGTGCCGACGGCGGCGAGCTTCAAGCCCGTTTCGGCGAGCGTCTGCCGCAGCGTTTCCCGCGGCACTTGCTCAGCATCGCGAGCGAAGACTTCGATGGCGTTGAAACCGAGATCAGCGGCTTCGCGCGCCGAGCCGGCGAGATCGTGCCAGAAGACAAACGGCCCCCCGCGTGCCTGATCGACGAGACTGATGGTGACGGCGCTCTGCATGATGTGCGTCTTACTCCACTTCCACAATCGCCTTGATCACGCCCGTTTCCGGTTGCAGGTACGACGGGAACTGCGCGATTAAATCCGCGAACCCCGTGCGGTGCGTGATCCACGGCCGCGTGTCGATTTTTCCGGTTTCGATCAACTCGATGATCCGGTCGAAATCGCCCGGCAAGGCGTTCCGCGAGGCGAGCAGCGTCATCTCGCGGCGATGCATCAACGGGTGTGGAAACGTCACGTTTTCCGTGGTGATGCCGACGAAGACCAGCTTGCCGGTGTGGCCGACGTAGTTGAGCGCGGCCGACATCGACTTCGCGTTGCCGGTGGCGTCGATGACGATCGTCGGCAGATTTCCGCCCGTGAGTTCGCGGAGCGTCTTTTCCTCGGAACCGTCCCCGCGGAACATCACGGTGTGCGGGACGCCCATCGTTTCGCGGCAGAACTGCAGCCGTTGCTCGTTCATGTCCATGACGATCAGGTTCGCGCCGGTCAGCTTGACGAACTCGATCACCGACAGCCCGATCGGTCCCGCGCCGATGACGAGAACGTTTTCCTGCGGCTGCGGGTCGGCCCGAAACACGGCGTGACAGCCGATGGCCAGCGTCTCGACCAGCGCGAGTTGTTCCATCGAGAGTTTCGTCGCCTTGTGGAGTTTTCGCGCGGGGACTTTGAACAACCGCCGCATGCCGCCGTCGGTGTGGACGCCGAGGACTTGCAGCTCTTCGCAGCAATTCCCGCGGCCGCGCGTGCTGGCGAAACTCTGCGGGTTGTTGATGTACGGCTCAACCGAACACTGGTCGCCCGGCTGGACGTTCGTCACGCCGGAACCGACGGCGACGACCTCGACGCCGAGTTCGTGGCCCGGAATGCGCGGATAACTGTAGAACGGCATCTTGCCGAGATAGCCGCTGATATCGGTTCCGCAGATGCCGACGCGATGGACGCGAACGACGGCTTCTCCTTCGCCGGGATTTTCCGGCTCGGGGATATCGATGATGCGGAAGGTCTTCGGTTCCTGCAGTTGGATGGCGCGCATGGGGTTGAGAGTTTATTGTTGAGGGTTGAGAGTCAGAAAAATCGGTCCAGCCGTCTTCTGGCCTTCAACCCTAAACCCTCAACTCTCAACCCGCAAGCCGCACTGCGGACAGAAACGGAACGTCAATTCGAGCTTCCGTCCGCAAGAGCACGCTTGGAGCGGAAGTTCCTCTCCGAGAAACTCGTCTTCGGCGAAGCGCTGCTGGCTGGCGATACGGACGAGGTGCGACACCGCCGAACTCCAGGCGAGAATCGTCACGCCGACGCCCACGGCCGGCAACGCGAATCCCAGCACGTACGGCAAGGCCCAGTGACCGGCCGCCGCCACGGCCAGCACCGTCCACAACACACCGCAGAGACCGATCACCAGCCCGGCGATGGCGCGCCGCACCGCGAATTGGGAATTGCCCGGCATGAGTTCCTTTGTGGGTGGTGGGTTGTCGGTTGAGGTTGGAAAGGCATCCTCTTCGCACTCCACCACCGACAATAACGTTCCCTGTTCTATAGCGGATCAAAACCATGCCCGAAATCGGCGCAGTCATCCTAAATTACCACGGTTGGCTGTAAATTGATCTGGTTCGGATTGCTTGCGGCGTTTATAACTCCACCCCCTCGAAGCGGGCCAAGAGCGGCGAGGAGTCTCGTCGCCGCTCCGGTTCGCGCCGTGTCAGAGTTTGGAAGGTCGGAAGTACATCGATCGCTCGAATCCCCCGCGATTCGACGCCGGCTGCTCCGGACAGACCATGAACCGACTATCGGAAGTTCGATCAAGGACGATTCCTTCGATGAATTTGCCCCGCGCGCTTCGTCTCGTCTTGGTCGGCGTGTTGTCTCTGACCTGCGCCTTCAGCGCCGGCCAGCAGACGCAGAAACGGCCTGCCGCGGAAAAATCCGCCCCGGGCAAGGCCACAGTGCGTCCCCCGGCGCGAAAAGCCGATGCCGCCGATTCCGACGAGTCGCCGAAACGCTCGGTGCGGCCGCAGCCGCAGGAATTCCGCATTGAACCGCTGCCGAAGGAACTCGAACAGATTCTGAAAGACTGGGAACGGGAATCCGCGAAGATCCATAAGCTGGTCGGCGCGCACGAGCGGACGGTGTACAACGGCGTCTACGAAGTACAGAAGATTTCCCGCGGACAGTTCTACTACGAAGCGCCGGATAAAGGCCGCATCGATCTCACGGGGATCAAGCCGAAGCCGGGCGAAAAAGCCAAACGGAAGAACCCCAAGACCGGCGAGCCGTATCGCCTGGAAAAAGAGCAGGACACGAAGTGGATCTGTAACGGTAAAGAAGTCCTGAACATCAACGATGAGGAAAAGACGATCGAATCCTTTCCTTTGCCTGAGGATTTGCAGGGGACGAACATCATTCACGGTCCGTTGCCGTTCCTCTTCGGCATGAAGGCGGAAGAAGCCAAGAAGCGGTTTGTCCTGTCCTTCGCCGATCAGCACGATCCCAAGAAAAACAATGAGAAAGAAGTGTGGATCGTCGCAAAACCCCGGCAGGTGATGGACCGGGACAACTTTCAGGAAGCCACGATCATTCTGGACCGTGAGCGGTTTCTGCCCCGAGCGGTTCGCCTCATCGACCCGTCAGGTAACCTGGAGACGGTCTATAACTTTCCGCTGAATGAGTTGCACGTCAACAAGAAAGAAC
>CAZDGB010000387.1:0-3497 GCA_964504645.1 uncultured Planctomycetaceae bacterium
TCATCCAACTTTAGGACGGGAAAAAATGGTTCGGATTTCACCTCCAATTGAAAAGTCCATACCGAATTCAGAAAAAACCGAGAGGACGCAGAGTTCGGCTCAAATTTGTCGAAAAGCGGTCCTTGTCGTCGGTCAGTTGATCCAGACGATTTGCAAAGATCTCAATGTCTGCTACTGATTGAGGCGGCTGTGCCAAGTTCATAGGCACGCCAGTCCGCAGGGGATTGCTCAACGACTCAACACAAACGGGTCCGTGTCGAGAGAGCCTGCGGCAGAGGCGGCAACGATCTTTGAGGCGGGACGTGCCATCTGCTGAGACCGCCGAGTGGGATCAACAAGGTTGGCAGTCAGATGGATCGCATTGACCTTGAAGAACGCTGGACTTCAAGTCCCGGTGCTGTCGTCAGAATCAACTTCCCGCAAATAAGCCGCTGCTTCTTCCGGGAGCACGGTATTGATCGACATGCCGCTCCCCAATTCGAAGCCTGCCGGTGTCGTCAACCGGGGCAAGATTTGCAGATGCCACAGGAAATACTCCTTGTGTTCGTCACCACGCGGAGCAGTGTGCAAGGTCAAGTTGAAGCTGGGATTTTCCAGACCGACGTGCAGTTTCCAGAGGACGTTCTTGAGCAATTCCGCCAGCGGCCGAAGCCGGGCGGCATTCACCCACCCGAATGTCGATTGGTGGTGCTTGGGAAGAATCCAGACTTCAAACGGCACGTGCGAGGCGTAGGGCAGGATGGCCCCAAAGTGATCGTTCTCCGCGATCACGCGGTGCCCCGCGGCCAACTCTTCGTGGAACAGCACGCAATACAGGCAACGTCCCGTCTGATCGAAATAGTCCGTGGCGACATGGTGCTTGAGCCGCAGCAACTGCGGTACTACCGGCGTGGCAATCAGTTGAAAGTGGGGATGACGCAAGGAGACGCCGGCCTGCTCGCCATGATTCTTAAAGATCACGATCGTTTGAAACCTCTGGTCCTGCATCAAGTCGTTAAACCGAATTTGCAAGGTACGGAACACAGCCTCGATCTGCTCCACGGGCTGCTCCGCCAGTGACCGGTGGTGATCGGGCGAGTCAATAATCACTTCATGGGCCCCGCACCCTTCCATGTAGCGAAACACGGGCCCCTCTTCCAAGCGTTGACTATCGGCTTCAATACGCAATGCCGGAAATTTGTTCGGAATCACGCGCACTTGCCACCCCGGCGAATTGGGAGCCGAGCCGTGGCGGAGGGCAAAGACCTCTGGGCCCGTCAATCGCTCGTTGCCGGGACAGAAGGGGCAGCCGTCTCCCGACGGCAGCGGCGCGGCGCTGAGTCCTGCCGTTCGTTTCCATTCGTGGGGCCGACGAGCGCGTTCAGGGGCAAAAATCACCCAATCGTTGGTCGTCAAGTCGTGGCGCAGAAGTGACATGAATCGGCTCCAAAAGCGCGACCGTGCCGCCTCGCTTTCGGTGCATTCCCTCCGCGCCAGCAGCCTTGGGTTCGCTTCATTGCCCGTAGTTTAATCGGGCTGACGGCAAAAGTCGCCGTCCTTGAAAGAGATTCCCACCACAGGCAAGTCAGAGCAGCGAAGAGCCGTTGATTATGGCGTCGATTCACCTTCGACTGGCGGAACCTCAAGCGGAATGAGGGAATCGATTGAATCGAGTTCTACATCGCCGACTGCCCGGTCCAGTTCTGCCCGGCGACGATGCAATTCGGCGATCGCCCCTTGGTGCTTCTCTTTTAGCTCGATCAATTGGCGTTGCGCCTCGATCAGACGCAAGAAATCAAGTGTGCCTGCCGTATATCCTGCACGGGCGGCGGCGAGATTGTCGGTGGACAGCGGCAGAATTTGGGTCTCATACAGTTCGACGGTTTTCAGTCCGCCTTGCACACGGGCATAGGCCGCTTGCACGTCGTTTTGAATCGTGTCAATCGTCAGTTGGTAATCCGCCTGCATTTTCTGGACGCGAAACAGAGCTTCCTCGACGGCAGCACGACGCCGGGATTGATTCAGCGGGATGTTCACGTTCAGTGCCACCTGTGGGCGCTGTTCCGTGTCCGTCCAGAATCGATCGTAGCGCCCCATCAGTTCGAAGTCGGGATAGAACTCCTTGCACGCCAGTTGCACAGCAGCACGTTCCGCCTGAACCCGAGCGGCGAGCGCCTGAAGCTCTGGACGCTGGCTGACGGCCAATTCACGTAGCATGGCCGAATCGGGCAACGCTGCTCCCACGGCGAGCGTCGCCGGCGGCGGAGGGAGCGGATGGTCGGGTCGCCGATGCAACAACGTATTGATCCGGGCCAAGGCGACCTGACGTTCCTGAAGCAGTTCGATCCGCCGTTGTTCTAATTGCTTCAACTCGACATCAGCCTGAAGCACGTCCTGCTGGCTCACTTGGTTGGCTTCGAACTTGGCGCGGGCGATTTCGCGAAACTGTTCGGTCGCCTCGGTATTGGACGTGTTGAGGTCCAGCAGTTGTTGGTTCAAGTAGAAATCGACGTAGGCGACACGAGCGGCCTCTGCCAAACCAAGGCGAGTGGCATCGACATCGTAGAGCGCGGCGTTAGCTTCCCAGAGGGCTCGTTGACCGCGCAGGCCGCGTTTGCCGGCCCACGGAATCTTTTGAGCTACGCCGAGGTAATACGAAGATTGAACATTGGAACTGGATGAAAAACTTTGAGGGGCGTACATCGACTGAAAGAGCGGATCTTCGAAGGCGATGGCCTGCGGATAACGTTGGGACGCCGATCCCCATGCGGCCTCTGCCGACGCAAGGGACTGGTTGCGTGCCAAGACTTCTTGCACGAAGCGATCAAGTGGGAGATCACTTACGTCCTGAAAGGGATCGTCCGCATCACGTGAGACCGAGATGTCAGTGGCTGCCTCTTCCATGAATCGATGAGAGGCAATGATGACATCGGGCGACGACTCGTGATCGTCTTCGAGGTCGGTAGAGGCAGCCGGAGAATTATTGGAACTTCGGGCGGAATGCTCGTGTAGGGTCAACGCACTTACGCCGCTCGTCGAGCGGCATCCGACAATCAAAGTCGCTCCCACGAGCAATGATGCCGCGCATACCGCCTTGGATCGCGTCCAAGGCATGATTCCCTCCATGGAAACGAGGTTGAGAGCGTGCATTGCATTGGAAGGCACACCGTTGCCACGTGAGCCGACACCTCTTTCAGTTGTTATCGGAAAGACTTCGCAAGTCGCATAGTCCGCTCGGAATGACAGGCAGTTCCGGCAACATCGTTACAATCTCACCAGAATTCCCAGTCGATCGCGACGCGGCTGCCTTGCGGTTGCACTCGCGCTGGAATCTCTGGCAACTCGACGCTCGCACCGATTGATGATCGCGGCCAACGTGTTATCATGTCGAGAGTTATACGCCGCAGTGGTTCCAGCGGTCGTTTCCATCCTGAAGGTCGCACCGGGAGCCTGTTGTGTATCGCCGGCTGTTGGTTGCGTTGCTTCTTCCCCTGACGATCGTCAGTAGTATTCCATTC
>CAZDGB010000387.1:3507-5531 GCA_964504645.1 uncultured Planctomycetaceae bacterium
TCGGTGTGCGCCTGCCGCGAACAAGCGATTTCAAGTTCAGGCATTCCGGGAAGCTGGGGGCAAGGTGGTTGTGGCTGCTGTTGCGGCAGTCATCAACTCGCCGCCATTTGTGCTTGGTTCGGTGTATTCCCCCAGAGCGTGGATTCTCGCAGTTGCTGCGAACTCGATGAGGAGGCCAGCGGTGAGAGTTCGGGACAGCCAACTGACCGGAGATGTTGCCGCAGATTCGTGATTCCAGAACCAAGGTTACAGGCCGATTCACTCGCGGTGGACGGCTTCTGGGATTCCGAGGCCGTTTTCAGCTTGAATCGCGATGAGTTCAGTTTCGTGATCTCCAGCCTTTCAGGACATTCCATCGGTCCGCCCCTTCGACCGCACGCAGCCGCAGCGGCTTTGACAAGCCAAGTCCTGCAAATCTAAAACTCGCGCCTGACTCACGAAGTTCGTCCCCGCTCGAAACGGTCCAATCCGCTTCCGCGGTCGGCGCATTTGAGCAGCGTGAGTTTTCTCTCGAATCCGCGCAATTCTGACTGTTAGCTCAGCGGCATCAAATCGACGCGCGTTTCGATCATTTCGCGTCGGGATCATCGGAAGGTTGCGTCATGGACCGTGACAAGATCGATGTTTTGGCGACAAATCGTGTGGCGATACCTGCCGTACAGACTGCTGGCAACCATTCGCCGCCTTTCGTCGCTCATGCCGCGATGGCGGCACAGATTGTCGAGCAATGGGAGAGCGACGCGGAAAACGGGCTGGAGGAGCCGCACGTCGAGACAAGGCGTCGCACGCATGGTTGGAACGAACTCGCCGCGGCGGCACCCGAATCAGCGTGGAAACGGTTCTTGACGCAATTCCGCGATGTCGTGGTGTGGATTCTCATCGCAGCGGCAGTCATTTCCGGCGTCATGGGAGAATGGACGGATGCCGCGGCCATTCTGGCGATTGTGCTTCTCAACGCACTCTTGGGGTTCTTCCAAGAAGAACGGGCCGAAAAGGCGCTGGCCGCTTTGCAACGCATGGCGGCTCCCTTAGCCAAGGTGTTCCGTGCGGGACAACTGGCCTCGATTCCGGCGCGGGAATTGGTTCCGGGCGATCTGGTCGCCATCGAGGCCGGAGACAATGTTCCGGCGGATGTTCGCCTATTGCAGTCCTTCGCCTTGCGTGTGCAGGAAGCCTCTTTGACGGGGGAAAGCGTACCGGTGGAGAAGGATGCAGCCCTTGCTTTGCCCGAAGCCACCGCACTCGCGGATCGCCGAAACATGGCCTACATGAGCACCGTGGTCGCGAATGGACAAGGACGAGGAATTGTCGTGGCGGTCGGGATGCAAACCGAGATTGGGCGGATCGCCGTTCTGCTCCAAACCTATGAGCGGGAACCGACGCCGCTCCAACGACGGTTGGCCGAGATGGGCAATGTGCTGGTCACGATTTGCCTCGCGTTGGTCGGGTTGATTTTCGTCGTCGGCATTCTTCACGGTCGCCCGCTATTCGAAGCGCTGTTGTCATCGGTGAGTCTGGCCGTGGCCGCCGTTCCCGAAGGACTGCCCGCCGTCGTCACCGTGTCACTCGCCTTGGGACTGCAACGGATGGTCAAACGCAACGCTCTCGTGCGCAAGCTGCCGAGCGTGGAAACCCTCGGTTGCGTGTCGGTGATCTGCTCCGATAAGACGGGGACTATGAATCGGAATGAAATGACCGTGCGAGAATTGTGGGTCGGCAACAGCAAGTATAGCGTGACGGGAACCGGCTATGCACCACGGGGTGAATTTCTCAGGGTCGAGGCAGGACAGGAACGCGCCGTCAAACCGGATGGCTGCCAAGCTTTAAGGACGGCATTACAAATCGCCGCTTACTGCAATCACGCGCAGGTTCAACCCGGCGAGTCAGAAGGAATATGGAAGGTGATCGGCGACCCGACCGAAGGAGCGCTGATCGTGCTCGCCATGAAGGGGGAAATCCTATCTGGGGCACGCCAGCCGCACATCGTGCAGGAATTGCCGTTTGATTCTGACCGCAAGGCGATG
>CAZDGB010000388.1:0-5518 GCA_964504645.1 uncultured Planctomycetaceae bacterium
GTGCGTTTCGCGCAAACCGTGAACGCATTGCTGGCGTGCGAGAAGTCCGCGGAGTCCGCGTCGCGACCGCTGGCGGAGCAGATTTGCCGCGATCTGCCGGGAAACGATTTCTCGGCGAAAGTCCAGCGGGCGCTGCAACTTCTCGGCGACTGGTGCGTGCAAGTTCAGGCCGATCCGTCACGACAAGGTTTGATCACGGGCTGGGTCTCGTTCGAGCGGCCGGAGACGCTGCAGTTCGATCATCTGGTGGAAATCGAGCGGCCCGACTCGTCGCTGCCGGAAGTGATCGAAGGCCCGGACGCCAAACTGCGGCTGCGCGACGGGTTCAAACTCACCGATGCGCGGATGACGCGGAAGGAGTATCTCCGCGAAGTCGATTACTGCATCATCTGCCATCCGCGGGAAAAAGATTCGTGCTCGCACGGGTTTCCTCAGGCCGACGGCACGTGGAAGCCGAATCCGCTCGGCATCCCGCTCACGGGCTGCCCGCTGGAGCAACGGATTTCAGAGATGCACGCGCTGCGGAAACGCGGAGCCGTCATCGCGTCGCTCGCGATGGTCATGCTCGACAACCCGATGTGCCCCGGCACCGGCCACCGCATCTGCAACGACTGCATGAAGGGCTGCATCTTCCAGAAGCAGACGCCGGTCAACATCCCGCAGGCGGAAACCGGCGTGTTGAACGACGTCCTCAATCTGCCGTTCGGATTCGAGATTTATGATTTGTTGACGCGGTTCAACCCGCTAAACCGCAAGCGGCCGTTCGCGTTGCCGTACAACGGCGTGGACGTGCTGGTCGTGGGACTTGGCCCGGCGGGATACACGTTGGCGCATTACCTGACGAACGACGGATTCGGCGTCGTCGGCATTGACGGGCTGAAGCTCGAGCCGCTGCCGGAAGTATGGACCGGCACGAAAGACACGCCCCCCGCGGCGATTCGCGATTTCTCCATGCTCAAGCAGGAGCTCGATCAGCGGATTCTCACGGGCTTCGGCGGCGTCTCGGAGTACGGCATCACCGTCCGCTGGGACAAGACATTCCTCGCCGTGATGTATCTCACGCTGTTGCGGCGGAAGAATTTCCGCTGCTACGGCGGCGTGCGGTTCGGCGGCACGCTGACGCTCGACGACGCGTGGGAACTCGGCTTCCGGCATGTCGCGATTGCGACCGGCGCCGGCAAGCCGACCGTGATCACCATGAAGAACCAGGTGATCCGCGGCGTTCGCACGGCGAGCGATTTCCTGATGGCTCTCCAACTGACGGGGGCGTTCAAGAAGTCTTCGCTGGCAAGTTTGCAGGTGCAGTTGCCGGCCATCGTCCTCGGCGGCGGACTCACGGCCATCGACACGGCCACCGAACTTCTGGCGTACTATCCCGTGCAGGTTGAAAAGACGCTGGAGCAGTTCGAAAAGATCACGGCTCACCTCGGCGAGGACGCGTTCTGGAAGCAATGCGATCCGGAAGAGACGGCCATTCTGAAGATGTTTCTCGAACACGGCCGGGCCGTGCGGCGGGAACGGGACCATGCGAAAAAGGAACATCGCCCGCCCGATTTCGTGTCGCTCTGCCGGAAGTGGGGCGGCGTATCGATCGCCTATCGCCGAAAGCTGACCGATTCGCCGGCGTATCGGCTGAATCACGAAGAAGTGGAGAAGGCGCTGGAGGAAGGAATCCGTTTCATCGAGAACCTCGCGCCGACGGAAGCCGTGCCGGATGAATTCGGCGCGGTCGCCGCCGTGAAATTCCGCCGCGGCGACGGGAGCGACGTAACGCTGCCGGCGAAGTCGGTCTGCATGGCGGCGGGGACGACGCCGAACATCGTCTACGGACGCGAGTTTCCCGACACGTTCGCGATGGACGCCGACGGGAAGTTCTTCCAAAAGCATCGGCTCTTCGCAAGCGACGGCGAGTGGAAGCTGGAGCCAATCACCGGCCCGTCGCGCGAGGCGTTTTTCCTGTCGTATCACCGCAATCAGAAATTCGTGTCGTTCTACGGCGACAACCATCCCGATTACGCCGGCAACGTGGTGAAGGCAATGGCGTCGGCGAAACACGGCGCGCCACAGGTCGCGAAGCTGTTTGCCGCGGAAATTTCGCAGTGTCAGTCTTCGCCAGCGCCGCGGGAGAAATTCGAGAAGCTGACCGACTGGCTCGATCAGGCGCTCGTGCCAAAAGTCGTCGAAGTGAAACGCCTCACGCCGACGATTGTCGAAGTCATCGTCCAAGGGCATTACGCCGCGAAGAAGTTCCTGCCGGGGCAGTTCTATCGGCTGCAAAATTACGAGACGCGGGCGAAGCAAGTGGACGGCGTGCGGCTCACGCTGGAAGGGATCGCCCTGACCGGCGCGTGGGTCGATCCGTCACGCGATCTCTTGAGCATGATCGTCCTGGAAATGGGCGTCAGCTCGCGATTGTGTGCACAGCTCAAGCCCGGCGAACCGGTCGTCGTGATGGGCCCGACCGGCACGCCGAGCGAGATCCCCTCTGGCGAAACCGTGCTGCTGGTGGGCGGCGGGCTCGGCAACGCGGTGCTGTTTTCCATCGGCAAGGCGCTGCGGGCGAACGGCTCGCGGGTGCTGTACTTCGCCGGGTATCGCCGCAAGGCCGATCTGTTCCACCAGCAGGCCATCGAAGAGGCGACCGACCAGATTGTGTGGTCCGTCGACCAGGGGGAATCGATCTCGCCGCGGCGGCCGCAGGACCGGGCGTTCGTCGGCAACATCGTGCAGGCGCTGTTGGCTTATGCCAAGGGCGAACTGATCGCCGGGGGCCTCGTGCTGCCGGAAGTCGACCGAATCATCGCCATCGGTTCGGACCGGATGATGGCCGCCGTCGCCGACGCCCGGCAGACGGTGTTGAAGCCGCATCTGAAACCGAACGTCGTGGGGATCGCGTCGATCAACTCGATGATGCAGTGCATGATGAAGGAAGTGTGCGGCCAATGCCTGCAGCAGCACGTCGACCCGGAGACGAAGCGGCCCGCCGAGGTCGTTTTCACCTGCTATAATCAAGACCAGTCGATGGACTGCGTCGATTTCGCGAACCTGCGGCAACGGCTGAAGATCAATAGCCTGTCGGAGAAACTCGCGGGGCGGTATCTGGAGGTGTTGAGAGCGGGCGATTGAAAAGACAGGGACCGCAGATTTCGCAGATAAAATGCAGATTGTCACAGATGAGAGACAAAAGGGAACAGCCGCAAAAAGGCTCAAAAAGGGCCGGACATCGAATCTGTATGAATCTGCGAAATCTGCGGTTCCTGCCTTGTCGCTTTTTATTCGGTGCGCAGGAGACTTGTCATGGAAACCGGACCGTCGATCGACTTGCTGACGGCGACGCACACGTTTCCGGGCAAGTACGTCTTCAAGGCGATCGGCCTCGCTGAGGATGATTTCACTGCCCGCATCGTGGCGATCATCCGCTCGGAGCTGGCCCAATCGTTCGATGCCCCCTACGAGACCCGCGAAACGACGAGCGGCAGGCACATCGCCGTCACCATCGAGCCCTGGATCGAGACGCCCGAACAGGTGCTGGCGATTTACGGCCGGCTCAAAGCGGAGGCGGGGCTGGTGATGCTGTTCTGACGCTTGCGCTTCGCGGCGCATCGACTCACAAAAATCACAGACGGGGCGCAGCCCGTCGGCTTCTTAGACGGTGGCGGCCGCGGGGGGAAAGAGCGCCAGCAAGCGGTTCTGCCGATACCCAAAAATCTTCTCCAAATCCCGGCGAACGAAGAGCGAGTGAATGATCGGGCCGCCGCGCGCGATGTATTTCACTTCATCGCGCACCATAGTCCCGCCGTCTCGGGATTCGAATGTGTGCTCGTGATGCCACAGCCGGTACGGGCCGATGAGTTGCCGGTCGACGAAGCGGTGCGGCGGGTCCCAGACGCTGATTTCGGTGCGCCACTTCAACGGGATGCCGTGCAGGCGCAGCCGGTAGTCGATCTTCGCCCCGGCGAACATCGGGATCGGCTTCGGCGTCAGGACGTGGAAATGCAGCCACGGCGGTGTGATGTCCTCCAGCCGATAGGCGTCGGCGAAGAACGCGAAGACCTCGTCGATCGGCCGCGGCAGCCAGACCGACGTCTCTAGCACGTACATCCCGCGCTCGCCGTGATGGCGGCGAATGGTGGTCATTCGTTTATCCACATCGCTGGGCGCTTCGCGGCGCAACTCGCAAGAAACCTGGTTCTGCTCTGATTAACCGGGGTTCGCTCACCGAATTAACGCTCAAAGCGAAACCCGGTTAGAAGACGAACCGGGTTTCTTTGATCACGCCAATGCCTGTTGGAAGTCGGCGACCAGATCCTCCGCGTGTTCGATGCCCACGGAGATGCGGAGCGTTTTCTCCGTGATGCCGGCTTCGCGGCGGGCGGTTTCACTGATCGACGCGTGGCTCATCGTGTCGGGGTATTCGACCAGCGATTCGACGCCGCCGAGCGATTCGGCCAACTGGAACAGCTTCAGTTTGCTCAGCAGCTTCTCGACCGTCGGCCGGCCCCCTTTGACGTCGATGCTGAGCATCGCGCCGAAGCCGCGTTGCTGGCGTTTTGCCAGGTCGTGCTGCGGATGGTCGGGGAGGCCGGGGTAATAGACCTTCTCGACCTGTGAGTGGGCCTGCAGCGCTTTCGCGAGCGCCATTGCGCCGCGCTGGTGGGCTTCCATCCGCGGGCCGAGCGTCTTCACACCGCGGAGGACGAGCCAGGCGTCGAACGGCGAACAGGCCAGCCCCATCGCGTTGACGATGTAGCTGATCTTTTCCGCGTGCGTCTTGTCTTTGGTGATCACGCAGCCGCCGACGACGTCGGAATGGCCGTTGAGGTACTTCGTCGTCGAGTGGACGACGACGTCGACGCCGAACTCGAACGGCCGCTGCAAATACGGCGAGAGAAACGTGTTGTCGGCGAGCGTAATCAGATTCTTTTCTTTGGCGACTTTGCAGATCGCCGCGATGTCGACGAGGTTCAAGAGCGGATTGCTGGGCGTTTCGATCCAGATCGCCTTCGTCTTCGGCGTGACGGCCTTGCGGACGTTCTCCGGATCGCCCATGCGGACAAACGAGAAATCGAGGCCCATCTGCCGATAGACGGAATCGAACAGCCGGTAGCTGCCGCCGTAGATGTCGTGGCCGGTGATGATGTGGTCGCCGGGTTGGAACAGGTGCATCGTGGCGGTGACGGCCGACATACCGGTGCTGGTGGCCCGGCAATCGATGCCTCCTTCGAGGGCGGCGAGGTTCTCTTCGAGGGCTCGCCGCGTCGGATTGCCGCTGCGGGTGTAATCGAACCCGCGGTGGGTTTTGAGGTCGTCCCAGCGGAACGTGGAGGTCGGATAGATGGGCGTGGTGGCGCTGAGGTAAGTGCCGTCCTTGTCGACGCCGGTGTGGACGCAACGGGTTTCGAAGTGCATGTCGGATCGCTTTCGGGAACGTTTGAGCGCAAATGTCGCAAAGAGAAAACTTAGGGGATGACTAGGAGCGAATTCAAGCGCACGCGCCCGGATTCCGGTGGATTCCAAC
>CAZDGB010000389.1:0-5463 GCA_964504645.1 uncultured Planctomycetaceae bacterium
AGCTCATGTTTCCGCTGGCGATGTCGACGGTCGAACAGTTGAACGTGAGTTACCTGCCATTCGCCGTGACGATCATGATCTCCGCGTCGATGGGCTTCGCAACGCCGTTCGGCTATCAGACCAATTTGATGGTCTACGGTCCGGGCGGATACAAGTTTTCAGACTACCTCCGCGTCGGCATCCCGCTCGACCTGCTGATGATGCTCGTCACGATCTTCCTGACGCCGTTCATGTTCCCGTTCCAGTAAGGCGAGCGTCGGGGGGGGGGCGCGCGCGCGGCGGGGGGGGCGGGGGGGCGCGGCGGGGGGGGGGGGCCGCGCCCGCGCGCGCGGGGCCTCCCCCCGGCGGTGACTGCCGCGCGGGGCAACCGCCGCGGCCGCCCCCCCCGACGCTCGCCATTTCGCGGCGCCGCAGCCGGAAATCTTTGCCTAGGTTCCGTTGTCGCCGGGCGAAACGCGACCGGGGCGATTCCGCAAGGATATTCCGTCATCGGGCCGTTCCCATCCCGTCGAAGACATTCTCTACGCCCCCTAGGGAGAGCGTGCGGGCTTGCGCACCGGCGAGGATTGCCGGAACTCATCGCGGCATCGAGAAACACCCACGCGGATGATCTCCTCTTTCTATCACAAATACAGTACCTGGATCCTCTGGGGCGTCGTCCTGACGTTTCCGATCGTCTGGTACAAAGCCGAGTCGATTCGTTCCAATAACGACATCGAAACCTGGCTGCCGCACGACACCGACGTTCGCCAGAATTACGAAGACTTTAAGGCCGATTTCGGCGGCGAAGAAGTCGTCGTGATCGGCATCCGCCAGCACGCCGTCGACGCCCGACTGATCGAAGCGCTCGCCGGCCGGCTCGAGCGGTTGCCCGGCGTCCGCAGTTGCTGGACGCCCGAACGCATGCAGCAGCGCATGGAACAGCTCGGAGTCTCGGCGGAGACCGCCCGCCAGCGCATCACCGGCCTGATGATCTCGGAAGCGGGCGAGATGCAGGGCCTGGTCCTGATGTTGTCCGACAAGGGACTGAAGGACCGCGACAGCACGGTCGCCGGCGTCCGCGAGGCGCTCGCCTATTGCGATCTGGGCACGGCCGACGTCGCCCTCACCGGCCCGCCTGTCATCATCTCCGAGCTCGACCGGCTCGGGAATCAGAAGACCAATCGCAAGTTCTTCGCCATCACCGTGCTTATCAGCATGGGATTGCTCTATCACGCGTTCCGCCACTGGGGCATGACGCTCGCCACGCTGGGCGTCACGCTGTGGGGCATCTATCTGAATCAGGCGGTGCTCGCCTGGTGCGGCGGCGAGATGAACTTCATTCTCGGCTCGCTGTCGGTGATGGTTATGATCTTCACGCTGTCGATCGTCATCCACTTCGTCAGTTACTACGTCGATGCCGTCCGCGAAAAGGCGCCCGACCCGCTCTTTTCCGCGTTGAAAGACTCCTGGAGTCCCTGCTTTCTCTCGACGCTGACGACGCTGCTGGGGCTGATGTCGCTGAACGTCAGCACCATCGTGCCGGTCAGCCAGTTCGGTTACGCCGCGGCGGTCGGCTCGCTGGTCGCCTTGTTCGTGGGGCTGGGTATCACGCCGGCGCTGCTCGTCATCTGGCCGAACTGCACCGTGCAGTCGATGAAGATTCACTTCGATTTCTACAACTGGGGCCGCTGGGTCGCCCGCCACAAATCGATGCTGCTCGCGGGCGGAGTAGTCATGCTGACGATCACGGCGTTCGGCATCGCCCGCTTGAAGCCGGATATCGATCCCATCGAGTTCCTGCCGCGCAACAGCCAGGTCCTCGCCGACCTGCAGGACATCGAAGCCCATCTGACCGACGTCGATTCGCTGGAAGCCGTCGTCGATTTCACCGGCACGAACTTGGCCTTCCTCGATCAACTGCAGCGAGTCCGCGAGCTGGAAGCGAAGATCAAAGCGCATCCGGCGATCCGGCATACGCTGTCGCTCTCGACGTTCTTCCCGGACGAACTGCCCGACAGCCCGCTCGCCGCGGCCCGCATGCTATCCACCGCTCAGGCCCAATCCGGACAGGAAGGCCTGCTGGCGAACAAGCAACAATTGTGGCGGATTTCGGCCCGCGTGCGCCGCGACAAGCACGCCCATCCCGTCGTGGTGATGGAGGACCTAAAGAAAACGCTGGTCGGCGAGCCGATTCAGTTCACCGGCGTCGCGCCGCTGCTGAAGAGCGCCCAGGCCGAGATCTTCGCCGGCTTCTGGCAGAGCTTCACCGGCGCCGTCCTGACGATCTGGATCGTGATGTTCTTGTCGCTGCGGAACTTCACAGCGAGCATCATCGCGATGGTGCCGAACATCATTCCCATCTGGCTGGTGTTTGGCGTCGTCGGGTTCATGGGCGTGCCGGTCGATATCGGCATGATGATGACCGGCAGCATCGCGCTCGGCATCTCGGTCGATTGCACGTTCCACTTCCTGGTGTTCCACCGCAACGCCATCCGCAAGGGGGCGACGTCGGAAGAAGCCGTGTGCCAGGCGTTGGCGCATTCCGGCGAGCCGATGTTCGATTCGACGACGATCTCCAGCCTCGGCATGCTGGCGCTCTGCCTGAGCAGCTTCACGCCGACGGCCCGCTTCGGCTGCCTGATGGCGGCGCAAATGGTCGCCTCGCTGTTGGGAGAACTGGTCTTTCTGCCGGCCCTGTTGTCGCTCGGCCGGAAGCGCCCCCAGACCGCTCCGGTCCCGGAACCGGCGGCGCCCGCCGCCGAGACCGCGGAAGACGACGGCCCCGAAGTCCACTCGCTGCCGCTCCGCCCGCACTTCCACACGCACGTTCGGTCGCGGTCCGTGAGCTGATAGAATCTTCGTAGCATAGGCGGCTCGCCTGTGCGTCTTTCCTGGAAAAATCCGCGCAGGCGAGCCGTCTACGCTACGGTTTTCCCGAGGACGTCATGCCGCGCCACTTCGTCGCCATCGATCTCCCGGAAGAGCTCCGGCAGGCGCTGCAAACCTGGCCGCCCGCCGGCGTGAGCGGCATCCGCTGCACGCGGCCCGAGCAGATGCACCTCACGTTGCACTTCCTCGGTGAATCTGAGCGGGAACCTGTTGTCGACGCGTTAAGCCGCGTCGTCGCCGAGTCCTTCCCGCTGCAACTGCAGGGCGTCGGCAAGTTCGGCGCGGCAAATCGCGGCGTCATTCTGTGGGCCGGAATCGAACCCCAGCCGGCACTCACGAATCTGCACGCGGTACTGGCTGACGCGTTGTCGTCGACCGGCTATCAACCGGAAGCGCGTCCCTACCATCCGCACATCACGCTGGCCCGCTGTCAGCCGCCCGCCTCGCGCCAAGCCGTCGACGATTTCCTGCGGGCCCACGATGCCGAATCGCTGCCCCCGTTTGTCGCAACAGAATTTGCGTTGTATTCCAGCGAGTTGACGCCAGAGGGGCCGGTCTATGCTCGCGAGCGGACGTTTGCCTTGAGGGCGCAGCAGCGTTAAGGGGACTTCGGCGCGTCGGGCGGCATCGGCAGCGTGATCACGTTGGCCGGCAGATCGCCCAGGAAGAGTTGCCGGCGGCCGGCGAGGGCGGGGTCGACGAGCGTGAACGGTTTGCCGCCGAGGGCTTCGATCGCCGCCGTCCAATACAAATGCAAGCGCGAGAGTCGGGGGTGATCTTTCGCCGCGGCGAGGAGCGACCGCAGGCGAGCGGCCTGGCCCGTCGCCGCTTGCCGTTGCTTTTCCGCGGCGGCTTCGGCGTCGAGGAGAATCGCCCCCGCCGTGCCGGTGATCAACCGCTCGCCGACGGCGGTCGGCGTCGCAAGGAGTTTCCAATCGTCGTCGCTCAGCGACCAATCCGCAGGGAGCCCGTTTGCGTGCCGGGATTCGAGACGCTGCAACGCCGTCTCGCCGAGGCAATTGATCAACGTGCGCGTCGCCAACGCCTGGGCTTCATTGACGGCCTGCTCACGCTGTTCCCAGGCGTCCGATACCTGCCGGTACGCATCGACCACAGGCCGCGGCGGGTGAACATCAAGCCAATGCAGAGCCGTGACTTCGACGCCAAGATTGTAGCCTTGCACGCGTTCGCGCAGCTGCGCGAGACAGCGCTGCTCCAGTTCCGCGCGATGCTCTCCCAGAATATTGTCGAGCGTTTCGGAAGCGACGACCGAGCGCAGCACTCCCTCCGCGGCGGAACGGATCGCGTCGTCCGGCCTGAATCCCCCGGAGAGGACGTAGCGTTGGACATCGGCAATCCGCCAATGCACGTCCGCCGTCAATTCGACGGCGACCTCATCCCCCGTGAGATACAGCGACTCCTCCGCCCGCTCGCCCGCCTCCCCGTGCGAACTCGTCCATTCCAAATCCCCACCTTTACTCGTTTGCGAGTTTGCACCGACGCGGAATCCCACCGCTACCGCCTGCACGGCCTCGGGCTTCAGCCGTACGAGACGTTCCAGCGGCCACGGCCACCGCCACGACCAGCCGGGATCGAGCGTCGTGAGATACTTTCCGCCCCGCACTACGACAACCGATTCGTCGCCGCGCACCAGCACGATCTGACTGCACAACCAGACGGCGATCGCTCCGCACACCGCGACTTGCAGCGCCGTTCGCCACCGCTGCAGGACGACCGCGATCAGATGCCCCGGCGACAACCGCGTTCCCCAGCGTTCCCAGGCGTCGCTCCAGGAGGATGTTGCCGCCGCGTGCGTGACCGGCTCATCCTCGAACCACAGCAGCCGCACGGCGTTCAACATGACGAGCAGCGACGCGACCTCGTGGAACAACGCTGCCCAAACGGGCGTCAGCCAGCCGAGGCTGCACGCCAGGACGCCGAGGCCGTTCACGCCAATGGCGAACCACGAGAGGCTTTGCCGGATGTTTTCGACGAGCGCCCGCGATAGCCGCACCAGCCCCGGCAACGGACGCAGCGGATCGCCGAGCAACAAGAGATCGCCCGCTTCGCCGGCGAGTTCGTTCCCCGCGCGGCAGACGGCGAGACCGACCTCGGCGGCGGCGAGCGCCGGTCCATCGTTGACGCCGTCGCCGACCATCGCGATGTGCTGTCCCGCGGCGTGGGCCGCGGCGATCCACTGCGCTTTGTCGGCCGGCGATTGCTCGGCAGCGATTTGATCGAATACGGCCAGCGCGCGTCCCGCAGCCTGTGCGGGAGGCAGCCGGTCACCCGTCAGCAAGACGAAGCGGCGAATGCCGAGTTGCTTCAATTCACTCAACGTCGCCGCAGATTCGGGCCGCAATGTTTCTTGGATGCCGATCGCGCCGGCGAGTCGGCCGTCGACGGCGATCAGCAGCGGCGATTGGCCGTCGCTGACCAGCCGCGCGAGAGTTTCGCTCGCGGCCGGGGAAATCTCGCAGCCGTGCTCGCGGAGCAGGCGTTCCGAACCGACGAGGACTTGATGCGAGAGTATATGGCTTTCCCCTTCTCCCCTGGAGGGAGAAGGTGGCCGAAGGCCGGATGAGGGGGAGG
>CAZDGB010000390.1:0-5420 GCA_964504645.1 uncultured Planctomycetaceae bacterium
CGGTCCCATCGGCCATCAGGATCTGCATGCCGCCGGTGTGCTTGCTGCCGCCGCCCCAGGCATACGGACATCCTGTCACACCGCCGCCGCAACCAGGCCTGGCATTCACCAACTGACCGAAGGTGACTCCGCTGGTGTAATTCCAAGCGTTCCAGTACGGGCCATACCCGACGTAGTTCTTTTTGAATGGCGTTTCAGACAGCGCCATCGTATTGCTCGTCCCATCGCTGATATCCGCGATGCGGGCACCGCCGTTGATGCCCATGATCGGACGATAACTGTACGTATCCTGCTTCCACATGACGCCGAGGTCTTCCATGATGCGAATGTCCGGGAACCAGTAGCTGGCGCGGCGACCGTTGGTGATGGAATAGTGGTCGGTCCCAGGTATATTCTGCGGATCCCCATAAATCGTGTCGCTCGGACACTTATAAACTGGCAGATCGACGTTGGCCCACACTGCAGCATTGATAGCCACCGTCGCGACAGCCGGCCCGGTCCCGCTCCGCTGAGCCGACCCCATCGGCAGCGAGAAGTTGAGCTGATTGTACATCGGAGCCTGGTCGATATAGGGCAAAACGAACAACGACCAGGGAGCGTTGCGGCATTCCACGGCGCAATTGTTGGTGTAGGGCAAGCCGCCTTGCGGGTGCGCCCCCGGATTCAGAGCGCCCATTGGAAACTGCAAAAACGTGTCGTGGTAATTGTGCAGTCCCAGCCCCAATTGCTTCAAATTGTTCTTGCACTGCGTCCGGCGGGCCGCTTCGCGGGCCTGTTGCACGGCCGGCAGCAGCAATGCAATCAGAATTGCGATGATCGCGATGACCACCAGCAATTCGATCAATGTGAACCCTCGCTTTTTCATGAGAACCTCCGATAAATTGGACAGACGGAAAGTTACGGCCACACGGCCGAAGAGTTTCTTTGAAAAGGATCGCAGAACGCGGAACTGACACCCAGATTCTGCTGAACAAGTCTTTTGCTGTCAACGTTTTCCACACACGAATCGTCTTTTTCCCAAAACTGAGTGAACAAACCTCTTCCCTTCCGAGCACGGGCGGACGGTTACGAACGACGCTGTATGACACTACCTCGCCGTACGATTCTCGTCACCACGTTCAACGAGGAAGGGAGCATTGAAGCCTGCGTGCGCCGTATTCTGGCCGTTTATCCGCTCGATGCCGAAGTGCTCGTCGTCGACGGAGGATTTGACCGAACCGGAGAGATCGTTCGACAGCTTGCCGCGGAATTCCCAGCGGTTCGGTACATCCGCAACGAGAATGACCGCGGCAAAGGGCATGCCATGCAGACCGGGTTGACTGCCGCACAAGGGGAATGGATCGCGCAGATTGACGCCGATCTGCAGTTTCTGCCCGAGGAATTGCCTCGATTGTTTGCTCCGTTGGAGACAGGGGCGGCAGACGTCGTTCTGGGGAGCCGGTTTTTGCCCGAGTCGATCTGCTTGCCCGGAAGTACTCCCTGGCTCAGGACTTTCGGCAACCATATCACGAGCGGTCTGGCGTCGTGGCTGGTTTGGCACCGGATGAGCGACATCCTGGCCGGCATGAAAGCCTGGACCCGCGACGCCAATAAAAAAATTCCACTGCGCTGTCTCCACTGTTCGTATGATGCGGAGATTGCGATCAAAGCCGTCCTTCAAGGCTTGCGGGTTGTTGATGTTCCGGTCACCACCGATGCCCGGAAAGCAGGCGAGTCCCAGATTCACGTGGCGCGGGACGGATTGGTGATTCTGCGGGATGTGATCCTGTTTCGTCTCGGTTGGCGGTAGAGTCCGCTCTGGCGAACCGACCGCCAACTGGGGGAGTTGTCCGTTTCGTGTGGATTCGATTAGCTGTCGTGGCGTACTTCGCCGCATGGACTGCCCTGCTGCTGATCGGCGGCGGCTTGTGGACGGGGCGGTTGGGAGACGTCGCCGGCCCGGGATTTGATGATCGACCGACGTGGTGGTGGACGTGCGCAGTCACCGCAGGAATAGCGGTCGTCTTGATTGGCCTGGGGCGAGTTCTGTCCCTCCGCCAAGGACGGCGGTTCTGGTTCGGTAATATTCTGTTCGTCGTTTGGCTTCCGCTGTCATTAGGAATCCTGGAAGCATTCTGCCGCCGCTCTGCGCCCGCTTGGCCGGCGCGGGCGCTGCATGGCGTCGATCCCGCCGTCAGCCGGCGTGCCTGGGGCCGCGGGCTCGGAAACGAGGACGTCGGCTTCAACTCCTGGGGGCAGCGCGATCTGGAACGGACGATTCGCCCCGCGCGAGGGGTGACGCGCATCGCCTTTATCGGCGATTCGTTTCTCGAGGAATCCGCGCAGCCGGTCTCGTTGACCGCCGAGCGGATGCTCAATCGCTCTGATTGCGAAATCGTGAATCTCGGCGTTTCCGCCACCCAGCCCGACGAATATTACTACCGCCTGCGCTCCGTCGCGCTGCCGCTGGGATGCCGGCAGTGCGTCGTCTGGATCTTCAGCGGCAACGATTTCGTCGACGAGCGCCGGACGCTCGCGGGGCGCTGGGGATTTTGTGCCGTCGCGCCGCGGACCGCGTGGCTGACGAATCTCGGCTGCGGGGCCATCAACCATGTGCTCATGAATGAACAGCGCCCTGTGATTCAGGCCTGGCTGACGTCCGGCGGATTGGCGGCCCGCGAGCAACGGCTGCACGACCAGTTTCGCCGCGCGAGCGACTACGAGATTCAACAGCAAATGCTGCATTCCGGCGGGCACACGCCGGCAACGTACGCAAACTTGAAAGCCCGGTTGGATGCGCCGGAAATCTCTTCGTTCTTCGAAATGCTGCGCACGCCGGACGCGGGAAAGTTTCGCTCGTACTACCTCACCTCGGCGCTGCTGGCCGCTGCCTCGGGAGGGGGACAATGGGACCGGAATCCGGAAGAGCCCGCGCTGTATTGGGTCACGGAAATGCAACGGCTATGCGAACGCAAAAGCGTTCAACTCACGGTGGTGATCATTCCCGAAGCGTTTCAGGTGGATGATCGTCTGCGGGAACTATGGTCTCCCCTGGCCGACATGCGGCACGTCACCCAGCCCTGTCGAGACGCCGCGGAACGTTTCTGCGCTGCCGCCCGCGAGCGCGGAATGGATGTGCTCGACTTGCATGAGACATTTCAGAACGTGCCCGGCACGTACTTGAATCTCGACGGACATTGGTCGCAACGCGGCGTGGAACTGGCGGCGAAAGCCATCGCCGATCACATCCAGAACCAAACGATGGCCAGGTGATCGATGTCTGCCATCGCCTCCTTTCGACCACCAACTGAGACTAGCTCCCACCGATGGTGGAGTGCCGAGGTCCGGTGGTGCCTGCTGCTCTCTGCGTTAGCGCTGGCACTCTACGGACGCACGGTCGCGTTTTCTTTCATCAATTTCGATGACGATGTCCACGTTTATGAAAACCCGTTCGTGCGCGGCGGATTGTCCTTGTCCGGCCTAGCGTGGGCGTTTCAGATTCATGGTCCTAGCCAGTGGCATCCGCTGGCCTGGATTTCCCATCAACTCGATTGGCAAATCTACGGAGCTCATCCGGCCGGTCACCATGCAACCAATGTCGTCCTGCATCTGCTCGGCGTGATTTTGCTGTTTTTCGCGCTGCGTGAATTGCTGGGCCGCACCGATGCCGCCGGATTCATCGCGGCAATGTTTGCCGTGCATCCGCTCAACATCGAATCGGTGGCCTGGGTCTCGGAACGCCGCAATGTGCTGTGCGGCGTCTTCTGGATGCTCGCATTGTGGTCGTACACGCGATATGCCCGCCAAGGCGGTTGGCGGCGTTATTTGCAGATAACGTGCTGGGTGGCGTTGGCTTTGATGTCCAAGCCCTTGGCAGTGACATTGCCTTGCGTGTTCTGCCTGCTGGATTTCTGGCCGCTGCGCCGGTGTTCGTTGCCGCTTGCGATGCAGCCGACGGCGAGCGTCTGTCTCCACGATCCCTGTCCGACGCAACCGTGGTCCGTCCTCGTGATCGAGAAACTTCCGTGGTTTCTCCTGTCGGCGGGAGCGAGTTGGTTGTCGTATCTCTGTCAGGAACACATTCAGGTCGTGTCGAGTCTCAGCGCCCTTCCGCTGCGATTGCGTCTCGAAAATGCGTGCGCGGCCTATGGACTGTACTTACGCCGCATGGTTTGGCCGACCGATCTTGCCGTGTTTTATCCGCATCCGGCGTGGCATCACCCCCAACCGGAGCAGGCGTTACTCGTGCCGGCACTTTGCGGAGCCGGGTTGATATTGGGAATCACCGGTTTCGCATTTTGGAACCTGCGCCGCCATCCGGGCCTCGCAGTCGGTTGGTTCTGGTTTCTTGGCACACTCGTGCCGATGATCGGGCTGGTCCAGGTCGGTCAGCAGCAACTGGCAGATCGTTATGTCTATATTCCGATGATCGGCCTGGGGTTGATGGCAGTCAGTCTCCCGATTCCATCGCGAATCTCACGCTTGGTTCCGCGGCTGTGCACGCTGTTGATCGCGGCTTGGTTCGGCGCAAGTCTCTGGCAGTTGGGTTACTGGCGCAATAGCCAAACTCTGTTTGCCCATACCGTCGCCGTCACGACGGACAACAGTTGGGCACACCTGAATCTGGGACTGGCGCTCGCCGGCGAACATCGATATAATGAAGCGATTCAGAACTACCAACTTGCTCTGAATATCGATCCGAACTACGCGCTGGCCCATTACAATCTCGGCGTCGTGTGGCACGATCTTGGGCAACTGAATCGAGCCATCCCGAGTTTCGAGCAGGCTCTGGCGCTGAACGACCGGGACGTCAACGCGTGGATTCGCCTCGGGGCAGCGATCGGACAGCGCGGCGACTTGCCGCGCGCCGAGACCTGCTTTCACCGGGCCGTCGTCCTCGATGAACGTTCGGCTCAGGCCCGTCACAATCTGGGACTGGTCCTGCAAGCGCGCGGAAATCTGTCGGACGCGCTGTCTCAGTTAGAACAATCCGTCGAACTGGCGCCGGAGAACGTCTCCTTCCGCACCAGCTGGATGCTGGCTCTGCATCAAGCCGGACAAGTCCCCGCCGCGAGGCGCCAAGCGGAAGAAATCCTGAAAATCGATCCCGCGTCGACGCCTGCGCGACGGGTATTGTCGCGTTAACACCGCGCCATTGCGATGTGACGGAACCAGACGTCTGTTGCCGCATTCGACCGCGCGCAATTTGCGGAGGCCTTCGCAGGCTTGTTTGTCGCCGTCAACACGCTAGACTTGCTCATCGTCACCTTTCCTCTTGTGTTGGGATGACACTGTACGGCTGGCCGTCGGTACCGGTCAGCCGTCGCTTTTCGTGGAGATGACAGCACCACGCGGTGCGGAAAAAAAAATAAGAGGCGGTCACCATCCCGAGGAAGTTATTGACGGAAACTGCAAGTCATTGAAACTCAATAGCGTTAGAG
>CAZDGB010000391.1:0-5399 GCA_964504645.1 uncultured Planctomycetaceae bacterium
AGGACTCCGCCGAGTCGCTGCTCGCGCTGATCAACGACATTCTCGACTTCTCGAAGATCGAAGCCGGCAAACTGGAACTCGACGAGACGCCGTTCGAGATTCGCGAAGTGCTCGGCGACACGATGAAAGGGCTCGCGCTGCGGGCCAGCGGCAAAGACGTCGAAGTCGCCTGCCACATCGCCCCCAACGTGCCGGAGATGATCATCGGCGATTCGCTGCGGCTGCGGCAGATCGTTTCCAATCTGGTCGGCAACGCCATCAAATTCACACAGCGCGGCGAAGTCGTCCTCGACGTCGTGCAGGAAACCGCGACACGGGACGAATCGCGGCTGCATTTCATCGTCCGCGACACTGGCATCGGCATTCCACCGGAAAAGCTGCAGACCGTCTTCGAGGCCTTCGCGCAGGCCGATTCCTCGACGACGCGGCGTTTTGGCGGCACCGGCCTGGGGCTGGCGATCACGGCGCGGCTCGTCGCGCTGATGGACGGCCGGTTGTGGGTCGAAAGCGACGTCGGCAAAGGGAGCCGGTTCCATTTCACGGCGAAGTTCCGGCCCGCGCCGCACGCCGACGCGGCGGCCGCTCCCCTGCCCGAATCGCTGATCGGCCTGCGCGTGCTCGTCGTGGACGACAACGAAACCAATCGTTTGATTCTGCGGGAGATGCTGGCCAACTGGAAGATGCGTCCCACGGCGGTGCCGAATGCCGAGGCGGCGTTCGGCGAATTGCTCAAAGCGTGGAAATCCGGCCGGCCGTATCGCGTCGTTGTCACCGACGTGCACATGCCGGACATCGACGGGTTCCAACTGACGGAGCGGATCACGGCGTCGCCCGATTTGTCCAGCACGGTGATTCTGATGCTGACGTCCGGCGACAGCCCGGGCGACATCGAACGCTGCCGCCACGTCGGCGGCGCGGCCCACTTGATGAAACCGGTCAAGCAATCCGAACTGTTCGACGCCATCGTCACGGCCCTCGGCGTAAGCCAGCACGTGGAGCCGCTGCACACGGACGCGGCCGTTGCCGGCGACGGCATGCGCCCGTTGCGGATTCTGCTCGCCGAGGACAGTTATGCCAATCAAAGGCTGGCCGTCGGCGTTCTGACGAAATGGGGCCACGACGTGACTGTGGCGAACAACGGCCACGAGGTCCTCGCCGCACTCGACATCGAGGAGTTCGACCTGGTGCTGATGGACGTGCAGATGCCGGAGATGGACGGCTATCAGGCGACTGCCGCCATTCGCGAGCGGGAGGTCCGCACGGGCGGGCATCTGCCGATCATCGCCATGACGGCTCACGCCATGAAAGGGGACCGCGAGGAATGCCTGTCTGCCGGCATGGACGGCTACGTCGCCAAACCGATCCGCCGCGCCGATCTGCAACAGGTCATCGAGGAAACGCTCGGCACGAATTCCCCCGAGCCCATCCGCCTCGAAGAGCGGCCGCCGATCCTCACTCCCCGGCATTGGGAGTGCGCGCTGGAAGCGACGGCGGGCGACGCTGATTTGCTGCACGAAGTCGTCTCGCTCTTCGCCGAGGAATGCCCGCAACTCTTGAGCCGTCTGACCGCCGCCGTGCGCGAGTCCGATGCTCCGACGCTGCAACGGGCGGCCCACCAGTTGAAGGGCATACTGCAGATCTTCGGCCCCACTCCGGTGCGCGACCTCGCCGAGCGTCTGGAAAACCTGGGCCGAGCCGGCAGCTGCGCCGACGGCCGCGAACTGGTGGAACAACTTCAATTCGAAGCCACGGCGCTGTTGGAAGAAGTCCGCCACCACACCCGCCGTACTTCGCCCGAGCCGGACGCGTAAGCGACGGTCCTTTCACCGCCTCTGCCACTTACGATTTCTGCTCGGAGGCGGCGTGTTGCCGCAAATCCACGCGGCGAATTTTGCCGCTGATGGTTTTCGGCAGGTCGGCGACGAACTCGATTTCGCGCGGGTACTTGTACGGAGCCGTGATCCGTTTGACGTGCTCCTGCAGTTCGGTCTTCAGGGCGTCGCTCGGGGACCAGCCCTTGGCGAGAACCACATAGGCCTTCACGATTTCGCTGCGAATCGGGTCAGGCTTGCCGACGACGGCGGCTTCCACAACGGCGGGGTGTTCGATCAGCGCGCTTTCGACTTCGAACGGCCCGATGCGGTACGCCGAGCTGGTGATGACGTCGTCGTCGCGGCCGACGAACCAGAAGTAGCCGTCGTCGTCGACCCACGCGCAATCGCCAGTGGAGTACCAGCCATGCTGAAACGACTGGTCGTTCGCGGCGCGGTTCTGCCAGTATTCCTGAAAGAGTCCGAGCGGACGCTCGGGATCGACGCGAACGGCGACGCGGCCCGTTTGACCAGGCGGCAATCTCTGTCCCGCGTCGTCGATGACCGCGAGATCGAAGCCCGGCGTCGGCAATCCCATTGAGCCGGGGCGGATTTCAATTCCCGGAAAGTTCCCGCAGAGCAGCACCGTTTCGGTCTGGCCGTAGCCGTCGCGGATCGGCAAACCGGTCGCCTGCTTCCAGACGTTGATGACTTCCGGATTGAGGGGCTCGCCCGCGGCGACGCATTGCCGCAGGTGAGGCGCGCGGAAGTTCGACAGATCGAGCTGCACGAGCCGGCGATAGATCGTCGGCGCCGCACACAGCGTGGTGATCGGGTAGTCGCGCAGGCACGCGAGCACGTCCTCCGGCTGAAATTTGACGGAACCATGCTGCGCGAACACGGCGGCGCCGCACAGCCACGGTCCGAAGAGACTCGACCATGCGGCTTTCGCCCAGCCGGTGTCGGAGAGATTCCAGTGCAGATCGTCCTCGCCGAGATCGAGCCACAGCCGGCCGGTGACGAGGTGCCCGAGTCCGTAACTAGCCTGCGTGTGCAGCACCATCTTCGGCATGCCGGTCGTGCCGGACGTGAAATAGATCAGCGCGGGATCGTCGCTGTGTGTGGGAGCCCACGCCGGAGAAGCGGCGTTGCTCGCTAGCAGTTCTTCGTAGCGCTGCCAACCGGTATGCGGAGCATCGGCAACAACGATGCGTTGCCGGAGCGAGGGAACGCGGGCCGCGACGGCGTCAACTTTTTCGGCCCCGTCGTTATCAGTGAGGACGGCGGCGGCCTGCGATGCGCAGAGGCGATATTCCAGATCGCGCGGCGTCAGCAACGATGTTCCCGGCATGGCAACGAGCCCGGCCTTCAACAAGCCGACGAGCGATTCCCACCATTCGATCGTTTTCGGCAGCATCACGAGGACGCGCTCGCCGCGCTGGAGGCCCAATCCCATTAGCGCCGCGGCGACTTGACTGGATCGCCGCGAAATTTCGGACCACGTCCGCTGCTGCACGCCGTGCGCATCGGCCACCCAGAGCGCGGCCTGATCCGGTTTTTGCTCAGCCCAACGGTCGACGACGTCGACACCGAAGTTGAATTGCTCGCGGCGATCCCACTGGAACGTTTTCCGCAGGCGATCGTAGTCGGCCCGGTTCGCGATGCGTGGCAGCATGGTTCACTCGCTCTACGCGTGCGGTTTCTTCATACACCTCGTACCGCGTCCCACAATTCCTTCAGCCCTTCTCGTTTCGCGGCGCTCGCCTTGATGACGGGAACCGAACGAAAGCCCGGCAGGTTGATCAGGTCGCGGACCTGCGAGTAAACGGCATCCGCGCCGGGCAGGTCGGCTTTGTGGACGACGACGATGTCGGCGACTTCCAGCAGGCCGGCTTTCTCCCATTGGAGTTCGTCGCCGGCTTCGGGTTGCAGCAGCACGACGAGGACGTCGACCAGGTCGCGAATGGCCGTGTCGCCTTGCCCGGCGCCGACGGTTTCGATGATCACCGTGCCGAAGCCGAACGCGTGCAACAGGCCGGCCATGTGGTCGAGGTGCGGAGCGATCGCTTGCTGGCCGCTGCGGGCCGCGAGGCTGCGGATGAAGAGGCCCTCGTCTTCGACCGGCTTCGAGATGCGAACGCGGTCCCCCAACAGCGCGCCGCCCGTGACGGGACTTTCAGGATCGCAGCAGAGGATTCCGACGGACTGCCCTTGTTCGCGGAGATATTCGACCAGCTTGCCGATCAGGCTGCTCTTCCCCACGCCGCCGCTGCCGCTGAGCGCGATCGTGCGGCCGGAAGATGCTTCGGCGGGCTTCGTGATCGGAACCGATTCGCCGCGCGACGCCAACGTGAGGAGCCGCGATAAGGCCCGGCGATCCTGCTGTTGAAATCGCCGCTCCAAGTCGCTGAGCGAATCTTTGCGCGGATTGTTTTTGAGGAAGTCGACAATTTCGGGAATCGTCGTCCCGGGGCCAAAGATCATCGCAACGCCCATTTGGCGGAGTCGGACGGCGTCGTCCGGCGGGATAATGCCGCCGATGATCAGGCCGACGTGCTCCAAACGGTTGGCTCGCAACGATTCGAGAATCTGCGGCACAAGCGTCATGTGCGCGCCGCTGAGCAGACTGATGCCGAGCCAATCGGCATCTTCGTCGAGAGCCGCCTGCACCACGGCCTGCGGCGACTGCCACATGCCGGCGTAGATCACGTGGAACCCGCCGTCGCGCAGGCCGCGGGCCACGATCTTGATGCCGCGGTCGTGGCCGTCGAGTCCCACCTTGGCGAGCACGACGCGCTGCGGAAAGACACGCTGAGTCATCAGGTCCCTCCCGGCGCGTAGCGGCCGAAGACGTCGGCAAGCACGGTCATCATCTCTCCCACGGTGGCGCGGGCACGGGCCGCGTCGAGCAATTCGGGCATCACATTTCGCTGTTCTGCCGCAGCGAGTCGCAGACGATCCAACGCCGTTTGCAGTTTTGCGGCATCTCGCCGTTTTTTGCGGTGTTGCAACTTTTGAATCTGTTCCCGTTCCGTCGTCGGATCGAATTGTTGCAGATCGAGGCGCGGCTCCTCGGCTTCCTCGAAGGCGTTGACGCCGACGATCAGTTTCTCGCCGCTGTCGACGGCTTGTTGCCAGGCGAACGCGGAATCGGCGATCTCGCGCTGGAAGAAGCCGGTTTCGATGGCGCGGATCATGCCGCCGCGCTGCCGGATCTGCTCGAAGAATCCTTCAGCCTCGCGGCGCATCTGCTGCGTCAGCGTTTCGACGAAGTAACTGCCGCCGAGCGGGTCGACGGTGTTCGGCACGCCGGTCTCGTAGGCGAGGACTTGCTGCGTTCGCAACGACAGTGTGACGGCGTGCTCGGACGGCAACGCCAGCGTCTCATCCATGCTGTTCGTGTGCAGCGACTGGCAGCCGCCCAGCACCGCCGCGAGCGCCTGGTACGCCACGCGCATGAGATTGACTTCCGGCTGGCGATCCTGCAGCGAACATCCCGCTGTCTGCGCGTGGAAGCGGAGCTTCAGCGAGTTTTCCGCCTGAGCGCCGTAACGGTTCCGCATGACGTCGGCCCACAACAGCCGTGCC
>CAZDGB010000392.1:0-5399 GCA_964504645.1 uncultured Planctomycetaceae bacterium
AGCCGCGGCCCGACCATCACGTCGTTCTCCAGCGCCTTCTTCAGCCAGACGTCGATGTTGAACAGGCTCCCGCCGCTGCGGGCCGCCGTGTAGCCGCATTCGAGCGCCAACTTCGCATTCGCCGCCGCCAGCAGCGTGACGTATTCCACCGGATACTTGATGTCGAGGTCTTCCAGCGCCGCAACGTTGAAATACGTCGGATGAAAATGGGCCTCGACGAGTCCCGGCAGAATCGTCCCGCCGCGCGCGTCGATCTTCGCCGCCGTCGGAGGAACTTCGGGAGCCGCTTGCGCCGACCCAGCATAGGCGACCTTGCCGTCCCGTAGGATCACTATCCCGTCGCTCACCGGCGGCCGGCCGGTCCCATCGACGAGCGTTCCGTGGTGGATTACTGTGATACCGGCGGCGATTCGCATGGCGGATTCTCTTCAGGGGTAGCCCCGGTTCTCGAACCGGGGTCGCGCAGCGACAAGAGGTTTTTGCCAGATTCGACTCCCGTGGATGATACAACGATGGCCGACCAACGGCGAATCTTTGACGACCAGCTGTATGCCCATTTTGTGACGTTTTCCGTCGATCGCCGGCGACGCCTGTTGAACCACGATCATCCCAAACGGATTTTGCTTGGCGTGCTCGGTGAAGAACTCGAACTGCATCATGCCTCACTCATCGGCTTCGTTATCATGCCAGATCATGTGCATGCCTTGGTCTGGTTTCCTGAGACGGGGAAACTGAGCGGGTTCATGCACGGCTGGAAGCGAAAATCAAGTTTTCACATTCGGAATTGGTACGATGCCGAAGCGCCAAACTACGGCTTGAAAACCGGAGCAACGGAACGATTCTGGACACCGAAGTATCACTCGTTCGAAATCTATGAAATGGCCAAGCTCGAAGAAAAGTTGAATTACATGCACGAAAACCCCGTGCGACGCGGATTAGTCCAACGGACCACGGATTGGAAGTGGAGCTCGGCCCGTTGGTATGTCTGGCATATGACGGTCGGCGTGCCGATCAGTTGGGTTGAATGACAGGCAAGCCTCTTATCGCTGCGCGACCCCCGGTTCGAGAACCGGGGCTACCCTTGGGAATATCCAGAATGCGAGTTGATTGCCAACATAACCTCTTGCCGCTGCGCGGCCCCGGTTCAAGAACCGGGGCTACCCTTTTCGTGGCTGTCGCCACGATTTGTTTTCTCTGGCCTCCCAGGGGCGTTGCCGACGACGCACCCCCCAAAAAAATCGTCCTCATCGCCGGCAAGAAGAGTCACGGACCGGAGGGGAACGGCATTCACGACTACCCTTGGTCGGTGAAGCTGCTCAAGGTGATGCTCGACAACTCGAATGTCGCCGAACAGGTCCAGGTGGAGTATCACCTCGACGGCTGGCCGGAGGAGGACAAAACGCTCGACGATGCCGACGCGATCATGGTCATCTCCGACGGCCGCGACGGCGATTTGTTCGAGGAAGCGCCGCACTTGATTTCTGAGGAACATCGCAGCCGGATCGCCAAGCAGATCGCCCGCGGCTGCGGGTTTCTGACATTCCACTTCTCGACGTTCGCCCCGGACAAATATGCCGACGACATCCTCAGTTGGTCCGGCGGTTATTTCGATTGGGAGACTGACGGCAAGAAACAGTGGTACTCGGCGATCAAAACGCTCGACGCCGACGTGCAGCTCGGCTCGCCCACTCATCCCGCGCTGCGCGGCGTCACGCCGTTTAAGCTGCGCGAAGAGTTCTACTACAATATTCGCTTTGCCGACGGCGACAAATCGCTGAAACCCCTCTGGATCGTTCCCGCCGTCGAAGGCCGCGCGGATCACGGCAACGTCGTCGCCTGGGCGAAGGAACGGCCCGACGGCGGCCGCGGCTTCGGCACGACATGCGGCCACTTCTACGACAACTGGCAGCAGCCGAACTTCCGCAAAATGATTTTGAACGCCCTCGTCTGGGCCGCGAAAGGCGACGTCCCGGAGCAGGGGGTCGAAGCGAAGTATTACACGCATGCCGAAATCACCGCGGCGCTCGCCGGAAAAAAGGGAACCGAACGGGCCGTCGTCGATGATCGCAAAATTCGGGCATTGATTCTGACCGGCCATCAATACCCGGGGCATCTCTGGAAAGACACGACGCCGGCGATCAAGGAAGCGTTGCTCAAAGATCCCCGCATCGAAGTCGATGTCTCCGAGACCATTGAAGACCTCGCGACCGACAAGCCCGCCGCCTACGACCTGCTCGTCTTGAACTACTGCAATTGGGAGAAGCCGGGCCTCAGCGACGCGGCCAAGGCGGGCTTCGTGAAATATCTGAAAGACGGCGGCGGCTTGATCATCGTTCACTTCGCGAACGGGGCGTTCCACTTCTCGCTGCCTAAGGCCAGCGATTCCGATTGGCCCGAATTCCGCAAAATCTGCCGCCGCGTCTGGGACCACACGCCGAACAAAAGCGGCCACGACGCCTACGGAAAATTCGCCGTCGACATCGCGAAAGCCGATCATCCGATCACCAAGGGGATGGAACCGTTCGAGACGATTGATGAACTCTACTTCCGCCAGCAGGGGGATGAGTCAATCGAAGTCCTGCTGACGGCGAAGTCGAAAATCACGGGCCGCGACGAGCCGATGGCGTTCGTCTACGAATACGGCCAAGGCCGCGTGATGCAAACCGTCCTGGGCCACGCCGCCGAATCGCTCCGCACGCCCGGCGCCGTCGAACTCCTCCGCCGCAGCGCCGCCTGGGTCGCCCAGCGCGAACAATCGCTGGCGGTTTCGCAGCCTGCGAACCCGCAAACGACGTGGCTCGTTGACGGCAAGTTCGGGAAAGCGCTGAACGCGACTCGCAGCGGACTGTCGGTCGCGGGGCATGAAGACTTTCGCCAACCGCCGCTCACCGTCGAATGCTGGGCCAAACTGACGAACAAAACCAACTACAACATCCTCGTCGCGCAGGAACTGAAGACCTCGGCGACGCATTGGGAACTCTTCACGACGGCCGGCAACGGCCGGTTGACGGCGTATCTCCCCGGCATGAAGCCCGACCACGTCCACTCCGAGGCCGACGTCGTCGACGACCAATGGCATCACCTCGCGATGGTCTACGAGCCCAAACGCGTCCGGCTGTATGTCGACGCCAAACTCGTCGCCGATCAGCCGGTCGAATTCCAGCAAGGCAAAACGATTCCCGGCGGCCTCGCCATCGGTCACCTTACAGATAAAGCAATCGGCTGCTCGGGCGCGATTGACGATGTCCGCATCTCGCGCGGCGTCCGCGAGATCGCGCTGCCCGCGAAACCGTCGCCGGCCGACGAGTCCACGCTCGGCCTGTGGCGGTTCGAGCAATTCGATGAGAAGACCGGCTCGCCGGACGAGTCTGGCCACAAACGCCCCGCCGCGACGGCTGCCTCCCGGAAAAAACCGTCCGACAACGCCTTCTACCACTGGAGCAAGGACGTCGTCGGCTTCGACTGGACCGAGCAGGATTCCGTCGACAACCGCTGGAGCCAGACCGACGTCGGCCCGTTCCTCGCCAGCATCGTCCCCATGCCCGGCCAACCTCCGGTCGCAAAAGGCCTGTCGATCAAAGTCGGCGACAATGCCTCGGTCTGTTACGACACGCAGACGATGGCCCTGCGCAGCATCTGGACCGGCGGCTTTCTGAAATTCGACCCGGCCCGCTACGGCATCATCGCCGCGCCGCAGATGGACGGGGAATTGCAGTTTTTGGCGAGCCCGGAGGCGGGGTGGGTGGCGAAGGATGTGAAGTACCTCGGCTTCAACCAGTATTTCGATCAGTTGATGTTGTTAGCCAAAATTGATGGCGTGAATGTCCGCGAAACGCCAGGCAGCCTCCGGTTAGGCGACCGGCTTGCTGTTTCGCGTACTTGGGAGATTGCGCCGGCAAAACAGGAATTGCGTCTCAGAATCGGTCGGTTTGAGCCGGTGCAAGCACCACGCTCGACGAATGGCTGGAAATTCGTGTCGTGGAGACAGGGTGAAAGGGTGATCACAGCCGCGGCGGCCGACCCGGAGCAGAATCTCGACTTTCAGGTCTCCGGCGGCGACGTGCAATTCGTCATCAAACCGCGGGGTCATTTCCTTACCACACAGCTGTTGTTCCTGGCGACTTCTGGTACATCCGAAAAGTTGTTGAACGAGCATGCGCCAAAATCACTTGACCAGCCGTCCGTCGGTCCGCTGCGGAGACCCAATAAACCTCTGTGGCGGGACGACTTGTTCACGCAAGAACAACCCGGAACGCAAATCGGTCCGTACCAGGTAGACAGCCTCGCAATCCCCTTCGAGAACCCGTATGGCGCCCTGTTCTTCATTTCAGGGCATGATTTCTTGAAGCATGGAATCGCCGTGTGCACTTTGCATGGCGATGTCTGGCGGATCATCGACTATGACGAGGCCACCGGCGATGAATTGCACGAACTCCGCTGGCGCCGATTCGCCACGGGACTTTTTCAGCCGCTCGGCCTGAAAGTAGTCGATGGCGATATCTATGTCTTGGGGCGTGATCGCATCACTCGGCTCTGCGACGACAACCAAGATGGCTTCGCCGACCGCTACGAAAACTTCTGCGACCTCTACGAAACCTCCCCCGGCGGGCACGATTACATCACCTGCCTCGAAACCGATCCCGAGGGGAACTTCTACTTCGCCCACGCCAAGCACGGCGTGCAAAAAGTCTCGAAGGACGGCAAGCAACTCGAAACGATCGCCACCGGGTTGCGGAATCCGAATGGATTGTCCGTCAGTCCGACCGGCGAAATCACCGCAACGCCGCAGGAAGGGGAGTGGACGCCGGCCTCGGCGATTTTCATGGTCCGCCCCGGCGATCACTTCGGGTACGGCGGGCCGAAGATCGCGGACCATCGACCGCTCGGGTATGACCCGCCGCTGTGCTGGATTCCGCGGCTGATCGACAACTCGTCCGCCGGGCAATGCTGGGTGCCGAACGAGCACTGGGGCTTGCCCGCGAATTCGCTGCTCCACTTCTCCTTCGGACAATGCACTACCTCGCTGGCGCTGCGCGAGTCGGTCGACGGCACCTGCCAAGGCGGCGTCATCCCGCTCCCGTGGAAGTTCCAGTCCGGAGTCAGCCGCGGCCGGTTCAATCCGCACGACGGCCATCTCTACGTCAGCGGACTCAAAGGCTGGGTCACATCCGCGGTGCAGGACGGCTGCCTGCACCGCGTCCGCTACGTCGGCGGCGACGTCCCGTGGCCCGTCGAACAGCAGACGTATCGCAACGGCCTCGCGCTGACGTTCGGCGGGCCGCTCGACAAAGCCGCCGCCGAAGACCCCGAAAACTACAGCGTCGAAGCCTGCAACTACCGCTATTCCGCCGGCTACGGTTCGCCCGACCTGCGGCCGTCGCATCCCACGGTCGAAGGCC
>CAZDGB010000393.1:0-5354 GCA_964504645.1 uncultured Planctomycetaceae bacterium
TAGTGGATGACGCGCACACCTACTTCGTCGGCAAATCGCTGCTGCTCGGCCACGACGTGCTGATTCCGCCACCGACCGACATCGTGGTGCCGGGGTTGTCGCCGGAGGTGGCGGAAAGATAGGGCGGCGAATTTGCCAGCGAAAAAGTGATGCTCACTTCATGCTCTGGCCGCGGACCTGTTTGATGTTGCCGCGCGGCGGAGACGGCGGCTGGTGCTGGATCAGTTCCTGATCCTTCAGCCCAGCGCTGGGACGCAGGGCGCCGCCGACGCCCAGAATTTCCGGGTTGCGGGCGATCTTGTCGCTGAACTCGCGCAGGTCCTTGATCATCGGCTCGAGGTTCTTCAGCAGCACGGCGAGCGACTGCGACGATCGGTCGAGGTTCTCGTACAGCGACGGATCGGCGGCGAACTTCTGCAGCGTGCCATCCTTGCTGTTGACCAGCTTTGCGAAGTGATTCAGTTCGCCGAGCAGCGAGTCGAGATTGCCGAGGCTGCTGTCGAGCTTGTGGACCATTAGTTCGCCCCGCTTGCCGATCGGTTCGGTCACCTGGGCGAGATTCACCAGGTTGCGGTTGATGTTCTCGACGGCCTTGCGGCTGGCGACGATCGTCTGGCGGGTTTCCGTTACGAGTTGCGGCATCGAAACCATCGTCTCTTTCAGCGCCAACTGCGTTTCAGGGTCCGCGACGAGCTTGTTCGCCGCGGCGACCATCTTGTGCGTCGTCTGCAACGTCAGCGTGAGTTGATGCAGCGCCTCGGCGGCCTGCTCGATCACGACATCGAAATTGCCGCGGTGCGTGTCCATCAGACCGTTGAGGTTGGCGGCGACGAGCTTCCATTCCTGGCTGGTCTCGGCGAGGACTTCGAGCGCCTGGCTGGCGCGGTGCTCCAGCCGTTGCACGGCGACCATCGGGTCGGGCGCCCCCTGCCCCTGGATCGTGCTGCCGGGCTCGAGGAATTCCTTCGACGTGCCGCGGCTGAATTCGATGGCCGTTTCGCCGAGCAGCGAGCGGGCGACCATCGGCAGGCTGTCGCTGCGGAGCTTCACGTCGTCGCGGATTTCGACCGAGACCATCACGCCCCCCTGGGCCCCGTCGAGCACAACCTGCTGGACGGCGCCGACGACGACGCCGTTCAAGAGGACGGGCGCCGACGGATAGACGCCGGCGGCGGAATCGAAGCGGACGGTGATCTCGTAGTGCTTATGCCACGACCGCTGCAAGTCGCCGAAGCGGATGACGAGCCACGACCCGACAATCGTCGCCGCAATCACCAACACACCGACGCGGAATTGAAACTTGCGTTCGTCCATGACGGGAAATCCTTAAAGCCAATGCGTCTTTCGCAAAGACGCCCTATGCTACTGCCAACTCCTGGATGCGGGCGCCCGCTTCGCCGCGGACGAAGGAGCGAATGCGGGGGTCTTCGCAAGCGAAGAGTTCGTCCGCCGCCCCTTCGAACACGACCTGCGGTTCCTCGGGCGACAATCGGCTCAAGGGGTATAGCATCACGACGCGATCGGCGACGCGGCGAACGGTGTGCATGTCGTGTGTGACGACAAGGCTCGTCACCTGCCGCTTCTGCTGCGTCTGCAAAATCAGCTCGTTGATCACGTCGCTCATCACAGGGTCGAGCCCGGTCGTCGGCTCGTCGTAGAAGACGATCTCCGGGGACATCGCGAGCGCGCGGGCCAAGGCAACGCGCTTCCGCATGCCGCCGGAGAGATCGGCCGGCCGCTTTTGAGCCGTTTCCGCCGGAAGTCCCACTTCCCGCAGTCGCTCTGCGACGATGCTTTGTATTTCGGCCAGCGGCAGCTTCGTGTTTTCTCGCAGTCCGAACGCGACATTCTCAAAGACGTTCAAACTGTCAAACAATGCCGCCCCCTGGAACAAGTAACCGAGCCGCAGCCGATCGCGCTGCAATTCCGTGCGATTCCGCGACAAGAGCGGCCGCTCATCCCATAACACGTCGCCGGACGACGGTTGCAGCAGCCCGGCCAGAATCTTCGTCGTGACGCTCTTTCCGCAGCCGCTCTCCCCGATGACGACCAGCGTCTCGCCGCGGCGAACTTCAATCGAAATGTCGCGCAGCACCGCTTGCCGGCCGAACGACCGATGGACGCGGTGAAGCTGCATCATGGAGGAAGAATTAGACATTACGATAATTCCGACGAAACACGTCCGCTCTCGCGTCGCGGCTAACCGGTTTTCAATCCGATATCCGCTATTTCCCTCACACGATTGTCACGGGCACAAACCACCACCAGCGGTAAATTTGCATCAACAGGATGCCGAGAACGAAATCGAGGGCCAGGATCGCCATGAAAGAATAGACGAACGCCTCCGTCGCGGCGCGGCCGACCCCTTCGGCCCCCGCCGTGCAGTGGAAGCCGCGATGGCAGGCGATGAGTGCGATCGCGGAGCCGAAGAATACGCTTTTCAACGTGCCGCTGACGACGTCGTACGCGGTGAGAAAGCTTTCCGAATAGAACCAGTAGTAATAGCTGCTCACGCCGAGGACCTGCGTGCTGACGGCCCAGCCTCCGAACATGCCGATGCCGTCGGCGACCAACGTCAACATCGGAATCAACAGGAAGCAGGCGAGAAACCGCGGCACGACGAGGTAGGCGATCGGATCGGCGCCAAGCGCCCGCAGCGCGTCGATCTGTTCCGTAACTTTCATCGTGCCGATCTCCGCCGCGATCGCGCTGCCGACGCGGCCAGCGAGCATCGTCGCAGCGAGCACCGGACCGAGTTCCTTCACCAGCGAGGCGTTGATCACCGAACCGATCCGCGATTCAAGGTGCATCATCCGCAGCGTGTCGTACGACTGGACGGCGAGCACCATGCCGATGAACAACCCCGTGACCAGCACGACCGGCGCGCTCAGCACACCAACTTCGTGCATCGTCGGCCAGAAGACCTGGTTGCGCGGCCAGCGCGTGATGAGCCACAGCGCCGTCTGCAGCGTGAAACACGCCAGGTCGCCGACGGAAATTAGCAACTCGACCGTACAGCGGCCGAGCGTATGAATCGGCGTCGGATCGGCGTGAAGAGAACCTGTTGACATCAAAGCCCCCGTCGATTGTCTTCCCGAGCGGGGGCCGTGAGGCCCCTGGTTGAGCGTCGTTTGAGGAGGACGCTCGCCACAGAGGGCTAACGCCCCCCGCTCGGAGGATCATTCGACGGGAGAGATAGCGGATTCCGGCAATTTGGGCGAGAGCAGTTTTGGGAAGAAATCCCCGTCAGATACGATTATCTTAAATGAGATTGGGCTCGTTCGAACTCTGCAGGAGTTATCCCATGATCTCCGACAAAACCGCGGATCTAGCGCGACGTGCGACGCTGCTCTACGAGCAAAGGTTGAAGGACCAACTGGAGCAAACTCATCGACATGAGTTCGTGGCAATCGAACCCGACTCTGGTGACTACTTTTTTGGAAAGACTCTCAGCGAGGCGATCCAAGCCTCGCGCAAGGTTCATCCCGACCGACTGGCATTCGCACTACGGATCGGACACGCGGCGGCGGTTCATCTGGGAGTGCTCCAGCCGTGAAAGGGACCGTCGATGAGTTCGGGCGCGCCGTCATCGGCCTGAATATTCATACCGCACCTAAAGGACCGCAAACCGAAGTCATTGCCTGGGTCGACACAGCCTTCAATGGCGAATTGGTCATGCCGCGGTTGATGATCGATGCCGCGGGCTTTCCTCAAAGTGCGGGCATTCTTGCTCGTCTCGCCGATGGCAATGTCGTGACGCTGGAGTCCTTCACCTGCATCCTCGATTGGTTTGGTGAACAACGCGTCGTGGAAGTCATTGCGAACGATGGCGAACTTCCGTTATTGGGGATCGGCTTGTTACTTGGCCGTCGACTGATGATCGACTATGTAGAGTTGATTGTCGAAATTGAATGAGCCAGTCCTGTTCGCCTCGGCAAACCCTATGCTTCTGGCTTGACTCCCCTCAAAATCTGGTAAACTGCGAACACTTGGTGGATGACGTCCGATCGACAGGAGATGCATCATGCAACGACGGGAATTTGCATTGGCGGCGCTAGGACTCGGCGTCGCGGCCGCGGGGCTTTCGGCCGAAGACAAACCAGCGCCGACCGAGGCCGAGAAACAGGCCATCGCGGAGATCAAAAAGCTCGGCGGCAACGTGCAGGAGATCGCCCAGAACGACGCGCGGCTCGACATCGGGTTTCATCTCGTGTCGGACACCAAAATCAACGACACGCATCTGGCGATCGTGAAAAATCTGCCGCGGACAATGATCCTCAACCTGCGCGGCACCGAAGTCACCGACGCTGGGCTGGCAAATCTCAAGGACCTCAAAGGCCTGACGAAACTGCATCTGGAGAAGACCAAGATCACCGACGTGGGGTTAGAGCAACTCAAGGGATTGGAGAACCTCGAATATCTCAATCTGTACGGCACCGCGGTGACCGATACCGGGCTGAAGCACCTGGAGGGGCTGAAGAAGCTCAAGCGGCTCTATCTGTGGCAGACGCAGGCGACCGACGCCGGCGTGGCGGCGCTGAAAGCGGCGATCCCGGAGATTCAAATCGTCCGGGCCCTCGAACTGCCGAAGCCGCCCGAGCCGAAACCGGAGGAGAAGAAGGAAGAGAAAAAGGAGTAGTCGACGATTTCCCCGAGCGGGGGGCATAAGCCCCCTGAATGCCGCGTCGATTCTTTCATCGTGAGCACAATCAGTGTGCTCACGCCCCCGCTCGGTAAAACCTTTGCCAAGGAATCCCGATGAACGCGCTCGATCGTCGTGGTTTTCTCCAATCGACCGCCGTGTTGGCGGCGATCTCTCATGGCGTCGCCAAAGCGGCGTCGAGCGAACGGGTTCGCGTCGGCTGCATCGGCGCCGGCGGTCGGGCGCTCAGCCTGATCTCGTCCTTCTCCGCCAATCCGAATTGCGAGGTCGTCGCGCTCGCCGACCTCGATAGCCGCCGCCTTGGCCCCGCCGCGAACATCGTCGAGAAGGCACAAGGCAAAGCGCCGCAGACGACGGGCGACTTCCGCAAGCTCATCGACGACAAGTCGATCGACGCCCTCGTCGTGGGTACGCCCGACCATTGGCACGCCATCCCCACGATTCTCGGCTGTCTCGCCGGCAAAGACGTCTACGTCGAGAAGCCCGACAGCCACAACATCATCGAAGGCATGCGGATGGTCGCCGCGATGAAGAAAAACGGCCGCATCGTGCAGATGGGGTCTCAGCACCGCGCCACAACGCGGCTACAATCGGCGATCGAATTCGTGAAGACCGGTGCGCTCGGCCGCTGCCTCGTCGCGAAAGCTTGGGAAAGTTCCCGGCAGGGTTCCATCGGCCGGCCGGAAGACAG
>CAZDGB010000394.1:0-5324 GCA_964504645.1 uncultured Planctomycetaceae bacterium
CACGACCTCTTGCACCCCAAGCAAGCGCGCTAGCCAGGCTGCGCTACAGCCCGAACAGAATCGACGCAGTATTCCATGCGGAAGTTGGACGTCGACCATCGATTGGAAGTTATCGCAGTGACGGCGGGGTTTTGCAAGCCTGCCTCGCGGACACCATTCGGCGACGCGAGGTTCGCGGCGGGGACTACTTCCGCGTGTAAACCAGCGACAGCGTCGTCATGTAGTCGCTGGGGACGCGGCCGGGGTTCGGCTGCGAGTTGTACTGGTATTGGAAACCGAGCCGGAGTTTCCAGCGGTCTTTTTCGTCGAGGTCGACCAGGACGCCGGTTGTACTGAAGACGCGGACCAGTTCCGAGTTCAGCATGCTCGGCTGCACGCGGGTCTTTTGTTCCACGCTCGTCCGCTCAAACAAAGGCCACTTGGTTTCGATCTCAGCGAATAAGTCGGGCGTCTGCCGCGTGTGCGACGGGCTGGCGAAGATTTCGACCGTGTACGCGGGGCCGAAGCGGACGATCATTCGGCGCTTGGCCTCGAAGAGAAATCGATAACCGAGTCCCGACGAGAGCGTGCCGCGGTAGTTCAAATGCGCCGGCCCGTTGTATTCGTTCTTGCTGGTGGCGAACGAGATCCACTTGTCGCGGACCGGCCAGTCGAAGTTGCTGTTGAGCCACCAGCGATTCGCCGTCTGTACGCTGCCGTTGTTGCCCCATTGCCCGCCGCCGTCAATTTGGCGCATTTGCTCCGGCGTGTTCCGTTCGAAGACGCCGGCCACGTCGATCAAGTTGGTCTTCGTATTGCCCGAGTTGAATTGCCCGCCGACTTGCACGCGCTGGGTCCAGGCCGCAACGGTCTCCGTCGCCTTGCTGTAGGAATACTGCAACTGCGGCGCGAGCGGCACGTACTCCGTCCAGCGGGGCGTTTGCTCGCTGCCGAGGACCGTTTTGGGATCAGTGAGCTCCGGCGGCGGCACAGTCTCATCGGCATCGTCCGTCTGCTCGCCGATTTCCAGCCGTTCGACATCGGTGAGCGGGATGGTCAACAACGTGCCGTCGGGATAGCTCCAGAGCAAGATGCCGTCATTGATTTCCAGGCTGCGGCCGGTCAGCGTTTCGCCATGCCGCAGAATCAGCCGTTCCAAAGTGGGCGGTGGCGACGGCGGGATGAGCGGTTCCTCGCCGTCCGCCCGGCCGCAGAGTGCGGCGGCGACCAGTAACGAGAGAATCGGCGTTGGCCAGGAAACCGTTGGCATCACCGGGCGTGGGTTGAAGATTCACAGAAGTCGATCTCGTGAGGGAAATGTAATGGGGAACCGGCAATCCAACAATTCCGATTTCCGTCATCAGAGCAACACGTAAGTAATTTCTGCTCAATCTGTTGCGGAGAATCTCGCCGACTGAGAACTTCCGGTTTTTAGGGAATTGCCTCCCCGACGGGTCGAAAGACTCTCAGAAATGAGACGCCGCGGCGTAAAGCCTTGATCCGGCTTGGATTCGCTGACCGAAATCGACTAGGATTTCACATTCCCGGAAATACAGCGGGCGCTAAGCGCCGGAAAAATAAGGACGACGTGGGATGGCGAAGAGCGGCGGTCGAAAGAAGCTTCCCAAAGAGGTCGCGGTCATCAATGCGGATAACTGCACCGGGTGTGAATCGTGCCTGGAAGTTTGTCCGGTCGATTGCATCGTCAAAGTGCCGGGCGAGGACATTTCCGTTCTGCAATCGTTCTGCGAGATCGACGTCGAGCGGTGCGTGGGCTGCGAAGTGTGCGTCCACATTCCGACGAAGAAGTCCGATCCGTACGAATTGACCGTCTGCCCGTGGGACGCGATTGAAATGGTGCCGACGGTGCAGGTAGCCCAATACGTCGCGGCGAAGGGCGGCCCGCCGAAGTATGTGGAAGAGAACTGGGACCGGCTGATGATCCCCGCCCAACGCATGGCCGAGTTGGCCGCGAGCCAATAGCGCGAATCAGGAGCGACATCGCTCCGCTTGGAAACCCTCGCGTCGCGGCGAATTTCTTCCGCACATCGTCTGAGGATCTCCCATGCCCCGTTTTCGCGTGCTGATGACCGACCGGGCGTGGCCCGATGCGGAGATCGAAAAAGCCATACTGGCCGAGGCCGACGCCGAGTTGGTGGAAGCCCCATCCGGCGACGAAGCGACGCTGATCGGCCTGGCGAAAGACGTCGACGCCATCGCCACGAATTGGGCGAAAGTCAGTGACGCCGTGATTCGCGCCTGTCCCCGCTGCCAAATCGTGGCGCGGCTCGGCATCGGACTCGACAACATTGCCGTCGCCACCTGCACGGAGCTCGGCATTCCGGTGACGAACTGTCCGGACTATTGCGTCGCGGAAGTTTCGGACCACGCCCTTGGGCTACTATTGGCGTGCGCCCGTCGCATCGGCTTCTTTCATCTGCGAACCAAGCGCGGCGAGTACAACCTGGGCGCCGCGCCGCTCATGCGAAGGCTTTCGGAGCAGACGGTCGGACTCGTCGGTCTGGGCCGCATCGCACAGGCGCTGGTGATCAAACTGCGGGCGCTGGGGATGAAGATCGTCGCCTACACGCCGTCGGGTTCGGACCACGGGACCGGTTGCCGGATGGTTTCACTCGACGAATTGTTCTCGGTGAGCGACTACATCTCGTTGCACGCGCCGCTGATGCCGGAAACGCGGCAACTGGTGAACGCACAGCAGCTGCGACAGATGAAGCCGACGGCGTACCTCATCAATACGTCGCGCGGCGGGCTGATCGACGCCGACGCCTTGTGGCAGGCGCTGCAGGAGAACCGGATCGCCGGCGCGGCCTTGGATGTGTTCGATCCCGAGCCGCCCGATCTGAAACAACCCCTGTACGGTGATGAACGGGTGATCGTGACGCCGCACGCGGCGTTCGTTTCCGCGGAATCTTTGGATCAGATGCGCCGGCAAGCCATGGAGCAAATCGTTCAGGGATTGCGCGGCGAGCGGCCGAATAACCTGATCAACCCGCAAATCGAGTCCATCCGCTACGCCAAGTCCGGCCGCTGAGCCTGTCCCGTCCCGAACTCCGCCGGACGCGTGCTAGAGTTGTGATGCCGGTTGTCAGCAATCGCTGCCATCCGTCAACAACGATCGGCGAGGCCGTCCCTGTGCGCTTCGCCCGACCGCTTCCCTCAGGATGGATGATTCGTCACGTGGACGCAGTGGCCTCGAAACCACCCGGGTTATCGACTGCTCCAGACGGGCCGCAGGGCCAGTCGGAAGAGGAGCTGCGCGCCCAGGAACGGATCCAGCAGCTTGAGGAAGAAGTCGCTTCTCGGGACGAACTCGTCCAGGCTTTGACCGTCCAGCTCGAACAATTGGCGGAACAGCTCGACCGATTGCAACGCTCCGGCGCCGACCGCAAACGGGCCGGCGGCGGAGGATTGCCGAGCGACGTCATCGAAGGCCATAAGAAGATCGTCGGCGATCTCGAACGGATCGTCCAGCAATGGGAAGACATGCAGGCCGGCATGATGCTCGGCCGCATTGAAGTCCAGCTCTCGGAACTGCGGGACTTTGTCGCCGACCGGTTGAACGGCGGGCATTCCTTCCCGCCATCCGGATCGGGCGGATCGTCTTACCCGTCGCTGCCGACTTCGGTGGTGATGGAGCGTATTTCCGTCACCACCTCGCCGGCGGAGCCGCCCGAAACTCCGACGATTTCCGTGTCGCCGTCGGACGGTTCGTCCTCCGAGCTCCCGTCGATGTGGGAGTCGTTGAAATCGCGGATGCTGGAGGAGACGCCGGGCGGAAACGCCGGCGGCGCGCCTGGTAGCGTGGAATCGCTGGACGAACCACCGCCGCCGGCTCCGATCAGCACTTCGACGGCAACGCCCGAAGAATTTGAAGCTGCGCTCGACGAGCGCGATGCGTATATCACCTATTTGCTGCGGAAGGTGCGTCAGCTTGGCGCGGTGCCGCCGCCGCCCGATTGGGTGTCGCTGGAACAGGTACCGGAAGCCCTCTGTGCGACGTTGAACGGCCACGTCAAACAACTGGACGAATTACTGCGAACGGCGGAGATCGAACTGTCGATCGAACGGGCCCGCATCGGCCGCGAGCAGTCGCAGTTGCGGCAACAGCAGGAAGCGATCGACAAGCAGATGCGGCGTCTGGGGCTGAAGTCGCTGGACGAACAAGCCGCCGCGGCCGAAGATGGCAATTCCACCGACCGCCGCTGGGTCCGCTTCCTGGGCCTGCCGCGTAACAAGTAGCGGATACGGGTGGCCGAGGCTGGAGCCGCTTTGGGCGAAGCCCCGGTAAAGCGGGCAAGAAGACACCGGGGCTTCCTCCCGTTGGTCGTCCAGCCCCGGCCACCCGCTTGCAACATTAGCGGAACATGCGATGTCACACCTGCTTTGGCAATCGAGTCTTGTTGCGGCGGGCGGCGGGCTCGGCGCGGTGATCCGTTTTCTGACGACGCGCGGTTTGCTCGCCGTTTACCCGGCGTACGTCGGTTTCGGCACACTCGTCGTGAATGTCATCGGCAGCTTCCTCATCGGCTGGATTCTCGGTTCCAAGCCGGGACTCAGCGACGATTGGAAGGTGTTCCTCGTGCCGGGTCTGCTCGGCGGGCTGACGACGTTCTCCGCGCTGTCCTATGAAACCGTCTCACTCTGGTCGCGCGTCGGCGGCGCGTGGCACGGCTGGGCGCATCTTGCGGCGAACCTGATCCTTGGCCTCGCCGCCGCGTTCGTCGGCGACGCACTCGCCCGCTCGCTCGCCTCCTAACGTGGCACAGGCAGCTCGCCTGTGTGCTTTTACAAATCCTCGCAGGCGAGCCGCCTACGCTACGTTCCCCTCCGCTATCCGCTATCCGCTATCCGCTCTATAATGTCTTCGTTCAATCTTTCCTCACATGGACGGCGGCATGCGAATTCTGCTGGCGAGTCCCCGCGGGTTTTGTGCGGGGGTCAACATGGCGATCGAGTGCCTCGATCAGGCGATCCGCCTGTTCGGGTCGAATATCTACGTCTATCACGAGATCGTCCATAACAAGTACGTCGTCGAGCGATTCACGCATCAAGGCGTGACGTTCGTCGATCACATCGCCGAGGTTCCCGTCGGTTCGCTGTTGCTCTACAGCGCGCACGGCGTGTCGCCTGAAGTCCGCCAGCAGGCACGCGACCGCAACCTGCGGACGATCGACGCCACCTGCCCGCTCGTGACGAAGGTCCATCTCGAAGCGATCAAGTTCGCGCAGGCCGGCTACCACATCATCCTGATCGGCCACGACGGCCACGACGAAGTCATCGGCACGATGGGCGAAGCGCCGGAAAGCATTACGCTCGTCGAGACG
>CAZDGB010000395.1:0-5324 GCA_964504645.1 uncultured Planctomycetaceae bacterium
TCAAGATTGAAGAACGGAATGACCTGCTGATCATCGGTCGAGTTCGTCGCGGCGCACTTTAGCACGATCATCTGCACCGGCCCGCTCGTATCCAGCGGAAATCGCCCCGGCCAGGCATGCAGCAGCACGTCTTGCGATTCGGCGGGATCGGCGACGTCGCGGAACTCGCACTGCACCGGAACCACCGGGTCCATTTCGACGAACCACGGCCACTTCCTGGTGTCGTATTCGGTGCGGCACCGCAGCTTGGCGTGACGGTCCTGCATCCGCGCCAAAGCGTCGCGGATGCGATTGTCATCGACGAGGCCGCGGATGCGTATGCCTGACGTGATCATGCCTTCGCCGTCGCCCAACTCGTTCAGCGCGACGAACAAACGTTCGCTGGGCGTGCATCGGTATCGCGCCATGACAGTCCCTGTTCGAAGTAAACCGGCCCGGACTCAGAAGTAACAGAAATTTTCTGGCTTCTTCCCCTGTAGCATCGCAACCCTAGCGCTGACAAGCACTTTTCGGGCGTTCACCACCGGAACCGGCCGGTTCGGAGCGGTTGTGCGGGCACCGGGCCTTTTGGCAACATGACGGACCGGAAATAGCGTCTCTGCCAGAGACAGTTTTGATTTGCATTAGGAAAACGATGATCAAGAACATTCAGCAGCTCGATTATGTCATCCTGTTGTGCGACGATTTTGTCGGGATGAAGGCGTTTTATCAGAAACTCTTCGGGTTTCCGGTCGTGGTGGAGCGGGAGGATGTGCTGGCGATGAACGGCGGGTCGGTCACGTTCTGCCTGCGGAAGCGGACTCGGCATTACGACGGCAAGTCGGCCGGTCCCGGTTCACCCGGCGTGCAGATCGCTTTTCGTGTTCCGCACGGTGACGTCGACGCCTGTTTTGCGGAGCTTCTTCAGCACGGTGTCACCGTCGTCGATCCGCCGACCGACCAGTTCTGGGGGCACCGCACGGTGTTCTTCCGCGACCCGGAGGGGAACATGCTGGAGTTTTATGAGGAACTCAAAGAATAGCGGATATCCGTTATTCTGCTTCGATCCGATACAGGTGCGTATCGGTCCGCAGGATTAGCGCATCGCCGAGGACGGCCGGGGTGGCGAAGATTTGGCCGTCGAGGTGATTGTCGGCGACGGGGTCGTACTTCGAACTGGCCCGCACGACGGCGGTCTTTCCTTCGCGGTTCGCGAAGTAGACTTTCCCCGCCGCGGCCCAGGCGGAGGCGCAATAATTCCCTTCGACGCGCTTCTGCCAGCGTTGCGCGCCGGTGAGGGCGTCGAGGCATGTGGCGACACCCTGATCGTTGACATAAAACAGTTCGTTGCCGACCAGCACGGGGGACGGCATCGTCGGGACTTGCTTCGTGACTTTCCAGGCGACGTGTGACTTGGTGACGTCCCCTTGACCGTCGGCACGAATCGCCCATAGTTCCGGGCGGATGTAGCCGGTCGACATGAAGATCATGCCGTGGCCGGACACCGGGCGCGGAACTGTCGAGAAGCCGTCGCCGTGGCGGACTTTCCAGATCTCTTTGCCGTCGGCGGGATCGTAGGAGACCACCCATTGCGCGCCGACGACGACCACCTGTTCTTGGCCGTCGACGGTGATCACGATCGGCGTGCAAAACGCCTTGTGCAGGTCGCCATCGGTGCCGGTCATCGGCGGGCGCGGCGTCTTCCAGAGTTCCTCGCCGGTCTCGATGTCGAGCGCGGTGACGAATTGCTGATCGGTCCCGTCGCAGGGGATGATGAGCCGGTCGGCGAGGACGATCGGCGAACTCCCCGGTCCGACGCTGTGCTGCAGGGCCAACTGTTTGCTCCAGACGATGTCCGCCGCTTGGATGTCGAAGCAAACCGTTCCGAACGTGCCGAAATGGCCATAAATCCGCCCGTTATGCCAGACGGGGCTGGGCGAGGCGTAACTGTTGAGCGAATGAACGGGCTGCGGCAGTTTGACGAGGATCAGTTCGCGATCGAGGGCCGCATCGCCCGTCTCGGCGTCGAAGGCCAGCAGCCGGAGTGAGATTTCGCCGACGATCGACAGTTCCGCCTTCATAGGGTTCTTGCCGAACTTTCCTGTGCGGAGTTCTTCCTGCTCTTTCTTGCCAAGCGAACGCTCAACGGCGGTCGTGATCCAGATGAGTCCGTCCGCGATGATCGGCGACGACCAACCGCGGCCCGGCGTTTCGACTTTCCAGCGGATATTGTCGGTCTCGCTCCATTCGGTCGGCAGATTGGCCGTCGCCGCGACACCGTCGCCTTTCGGCCCGCGAAATTGCGGCCACTCGGCGGCGGAAGATTCGACGGACATTGCGATCAACAGGACGAAGAGCAGCGCGATTCGCATAGCGGCTTTCTGAAAGAAACCCGGTTCTGCTTTGATAACTGGGTTTCGCTCTTTGAGGAAGATTCAATCAAAGCGAATCTCGGTTAGAAGACGAACCGGGATTCTGAAGGACACCGGGCTTCCATTTTTATTTCGAGGGCTTCGCAATCACGACTTGCGATTTCTCGCGTTCGGCGGCGATGGTTTTGGTCATTAATTCCTGCGAGATCCAGCCGACGACTTCGGCCCGCACGTCTTCCAGCGTGAATTCGCCGGGACGAATGTCGGTCACTTGCACGAGAAAGACGCCGTAGGACGCGACGACCGGCTCGCTGATCTCGCCAACCTTCAACTTAAACGCGGCGTCGGAAAACTCCGCCGCCATCAACCCGCGGAAGGGGAACCATGCGACGTCGCCCCCCTTGGCCTTGCTGGCCTTGGCTTCCGAGAATTGCTCCGCGGCCTCGGCGAACGTGAGTTTCTTCGCCAGGATGTCCTTGCGAATCGCGGCGAGTTTTGTTTTGCGTTCCTCGATCAGTTTCTGTGCATCCCCTTTGTTGGATTTGAGGATGATCTGCGACGCACGGAGCTTGGTGCCGTCGAGTGCCGTGCGATGCTTCTCGAAGTGTTCTGCAATCGTCTTGTCAGTGACGACCTGCCGCAGATAGGCGTCCCAGGTCGATTTCAAGCCGACTTCCGCCTCGAGCGATTTTCGAGTCAAGCCGAGCCGTTTCAGAATTTCGTCGGGATCCTGCTTGCGGGCGCGCATCAGCGTTTCCAATTGCGCGAGTTCGCCGGCGAGCAGTTGCGGCTCGGGAGTGACTTTTTGCCTCGCGAGGAACCGGCGTAGGAGTTGGCGGTCGGCCAATTCCTTCACGTATTCTGCGCGAACCTGCGCTTGCTTGCTCGCGGGGACGTTCCGCATGGCGCAGACAAGTTGAAAATCGGCTTCCATGATCGGATCGCCGCCGACTGTGGCCAAAACAGTCTTCAGGTCCTTCGTCGTCGGTCCGTCTTCACCAAAGGCGAAGGCCGCAACATAGACCGCGAGGAATGAACAAGCTAACTTCGACATACAGGATATCCTTGCCGAGAGCGGACCGTGAATTGTCAGGAATCGTCGCATGAAGGTGGCTTTGATTCAACAGAATCCGACCGTCGGGGCCGTGGCGTCCAACACGGCTTTGGCGAAGAAACTCATTCTTCAGGCGCATGCCGGCGGCGCCGAGTTGGCCGTCTTCAGCGAACTGTTCATCAGCGGGTATCCTCCCAAAGATTTGCTGTTGCGCGAAGGCTTTGTTGCGGCGTGCGACCGGGCCGTCGAGGAATTGGCGAAATCGGTCCCCGCGGGACTGGGTGTGCTAATGGGGCATCCGACGCGACGGCACGTTCCCGCCGGGCGAGTCGCCAACGGGTGCAGCCTGCTCGCCGACGGATGCTTGCAGGCGACGATCCACAAATTGCTGCTGCCGAACTACGACGTGTTCGACGAACGCCGGTACTTCCGCCCGGCGGACGACGTCGCGCCGATCATATTCCGCGGCGAACGATTGGGAGTCCACGTCTGCGAGGACGCCTGGTGGGGTGAGGACGACACGTTCTACCGCACCGATCCGGAGGCGTTTCCCGATCCCGTCGCGCGCCTCGCGGAGCAGGGCGTCGACCTCTTTGTCAACATCTCGGCGAGTCCGTTCGAAGCCGGCAAGCCGCTGCGACGCCGGGCGTTGTTGCAGCGGCACGTCGCCCGGCATCGCGCGCCGTTCGTATTCGTCAACCAGGTCGGCGGCAATGACGATCTGGTATTCGACGGCCATAGCCTGGTGATCGACGCTGCGGGAGATGTCGCACTGGAATTGGCCGGCTTCCGACCGGAGATGCGGATCGTCGACACGAATCATCTGGCAGCGCAATCGCCGTTGCTGATGCACGACAAGGATGCGGAACTGCTGGATGCTTTGATTCTCGGCCTGGGCGATTATCTGCGGAAATCAGGCTTCACCGATTGCGTGCTCGGACTCTCGGGCGGGATCGACAGTTCGCTGGCGGCGTACATCGCGTCGCAAGCGCTCGGGCCTACACACGTGCACGGGCTGATGATGCCAAGCCGCTACAGTTCCGATCACAGCGTGTCGGATGCACAAATCCTCGCGGAGAATCTTGGCATCGACGCGCAGATCATTCCGATTGATGCCGTGCATCGGGCCTATGAGACGCTCGCCGTGGTGGGAGACGAACTGCGGGCGACGCCGGCGGGGTTGCCCGATCAGAATTTGCAGGCGCGGATTCGCGGGGCGATCGTGATGATCCGCAGCAATGCGCACGGCTGGCTGGCGCTGGCGACGGGCAACAAAAGCGAACTGGCGATGGGTTATTGCACGCTGTACGGCGACATGGCGGGGGGCTTCGCGGTGCTCGCCGACGTGTTGAAGCGAGAAGTGTATTCCGTGAGCCGGTACATCAACGAGGTACGGGAACGCCGGGAAGTGCTGCCGCAGCATGTCCTCGACAAAGCCCCTAGCGCGGAGCTCGCGCCGAACCAGTTCGATCAGGACACGCTGCCGCCGTACCCGGTTCTGGACGCGATTCTCGAAGGCCTGATCGAGGAAGAGGCCTCGGTTGCCACGTTGAGCCAACGCTTCCCGGCGGAGACCGTCCGCTGGGTGGCGCGGCGGCTCGACCGGAATGAATACAAGCGCCGGCAAATTCCGCCGGGGATCAAGCTCTCGAACCGTGCGTTCGGCTGCGGCCGCCGCATGCCAATGGCGGCGCGGGATGAATCGATGGAATAGCGGATGGCGGACTTGCGGCATCCGCGAAGCGCAAGCGTCTTATCCGATATCCGATATCGCCGCCGCGGGTTTGGCGGTCCACCTTGCCAACGTGTCGATCAGCGCCAGCCGGTCAATGGGCTTGGTGAGGAAATCATCGCAGCCGGCGCTGAGGCATTTTTCGCGGTCGCCCGTCATGGCGTGGGCGGTGAGGGCGATGATCGGC
>CAZDGB010000396.1:0-5301 GCA_964504645.1 uncultured Planctomycetaceae bacterium
CGCAAGGCACGGCCCGCTGGGGCCGCCAGCACTGGAGCTACTGCTTCCCGGCGCTGTTCGCCGGGGCCGGAGTTCGCGGCGGCATGGTTTACGGCAAGTCGGACAAAGACGCCGGCTTCCCGATCGAAAGCCCCGTCTCGCCGCAGGACTTTGTCTGCACGATTTACGACGCCATGGGCATCGACCCGCACGGCTTCATCCAGGACAACCAGGGCCGCCCGGTGCCGATCATGGACAGTGGCAACGTGCTGACGCAGTTGTACGGCTAATGTAGAGCACTTGCTCCGCAAGTGCCTTCTTGCACTCGTGGAGCGAGTGCTCTACATTTTGCGGAGGACGTCATGCCATTCTGTCGCAGCGTCGCTCTGTTGATGCTGATCGCGGCATTCACCCGCGCCGCCGACAAACTTCCCAAGCCCGGCGATAGCACCTGGTATGGCGGCGGCCCGTATCGTGTCGCGGCGGCCGACTTCACCGGCGACGGCGTTCTCGACCTCGCCCTCGTCTACAACCGGATCGGCCTGTTGACGATTCAACAGGGCGACGGACGCGGCAGCTTCACCCATCTGGCGCACGTCGCGTTCGATCTGCCGAAACCGTCGATGATCGCCGGTATCTACAACGTCGCGGTGGGGGACGTGGACGGCGACGGCAAGATCGATGTCGCCTGCACGCCGCTCGGAATTCCCCCCAGCGAATGGAAAGACCGCGACGACATCCCCGACGAAGAGTGGCGGCAGGCGAACCGCGGCAACGCCGTCGTCGTACGCAACCTGGGCGACGGAAAATTCGAGACGATCGGCGAATATCCCACGCCGAGCCTGGCCACGGGCGTCAATCTGTCCGATCTGGATCGCGACGGCAAACTCGATCTGCTCTACGCAGCCCGCGGCTCCGGCTACAAGGGCGATTTGAAGCTCGGCATTCTCTTTCTGCGAAAAGGGAACGGCGACGGGACGTTCGGTGAGCCGCAGGAATACGAGGCCGGGCCGTCGGCGTATTACGTCGAGACCGGCGACTTCAACGAAGACGGGTTTCTTGATATCGCCGTGCCGAACGAGCATGGCGATACGGTCCAGGTGTGGATCAGTCCGGGGAAAGACGTCTTCGCGAACTCGCACGCGTTGAAACGGACGACATTCAAAGCGACGCCGGTGCCTGGGCGGAGATCGCATGCGGTGAACGACGTCAAAGCGGGCGACGTCAACGGCGACGGGCATCTCGACCTCGTCACGGCGAATCTCGGCACCTCGACGATCTCGATCTTCCCCGGCAACGGCGACGGCACGTTCCAAAACGACACGCTCCTCGAAGCCGGCCAGAACGGCGCGTTTCTCGGCCTGGGCGATCTCAACGAAGACGGCAAAAAAGATTTCGTCATCACCCACTGGACCGAGAATTTTCTGTCGACATTCCTGAATCTCGGCGAGGGCAAGTTCGCCGACCGCATGGATGTCGAAACGGGCCTCGGCAGTTACGGGGTGACGCTCGCAGACCTGAATGCCGACGGGCACCTCGACGCCGTCACCTGCAACTACCGCGACCGGACGATTTCGGTGCTGCTCGGAACGGGCGACGGCACGTTCCACCCGGCGCTAACGACGAACAAGGGTTATTTGCGCTACCAGGGACAGTGGTATCCGGAAGAGTGATTTCAACAAAGCCAGCCGTCGGCGACGGCGGGTCCCGGCGATGCCATCGCCGGGCTTTGCTTGGAGCAAGTCATGCTTTCCATCTACGGCCGACCGCAACGCACCTGTCAGGGCTGGTCGCGGCGCGAAGTGTTGCAGGCGGGCGGAGCCGGTCTATTCGGCACGTCGCTGTCTCCGGTGCTGAACGCGGAGTCGTCGCCGGGCGGACGTGCGGGCCGGGCGAAGTCGGTGCTGTTCCTGTTTCTCTACGGCGGGCCGAGCCAGCTCGAAACGTTCGACATGAAACCGGAGGCGTCGAGCAGCATCCGCGGGCCGTACCAGCCGATCGCCAGCCGCACGCCCGATCTCGCGATCTGCGAATACCTGCCGCAGCTCGCAGCGTGTTCCGACAAATACGCCGTGATTCGCACGGTCGGGCATCCGCAGAACGACCACAACGGCACGCACTACATTCAAACCGGCCATCCGCTGCCGCCCGCCAATCGCGGCGCGGCGAACGTCGACGCAACGGACGTCGACTGGCCGGCGTTCGGTTCGGTGATCGAGTACCTCGACCAGAAAGCCGCTGGCGGCCAGCCGCGGTCGATGCCGAGCTATGTGTATCTTCCCAAGCGGCTCGGCCATTTCGCGGGGTACGACATCAACGGCCAGTACGCCGGCTGGCTCGGCCCGGCGTACAATGGCATCGCGACGAATATCCAGAAGCGTGCAGCCGACGACAATCCATACTTCCGCGACTGCACCGACGAGGAACTCGATTTCCGCATCCAGGGCCTCGAACCGCAGCCGCAATTGCAACTTGACCGCTTCGCCCGCCGCGAATCGCTGCGGCAGCAATTCGATCTGGAACGCCGGCGCTTGGAAGCCTCGGCGTCGGTGCGCGGCTACGATTCATCCCGCGATCAGGCGTTGTCGTTGTTGACGTCGGCGGAGATCGCCGAGGCGTTCGATCTGCGCCGCGAGCCGGACCAGCTGCGCGATCAGTACGGCCGCAATCTGTTCGGGCAATCGGTGCTGCTCGGCCGACGTCTGATCGAAGCCGGGGCGCGGTTCGTCACGGTGGCATGGGATCTCGCCGTGCGCGGCGACGTGATGGGCAGTTGGGACATGCACGCCGGCCTGACGACGATGATGAAGCAGCATTTTTTGCCTGGATTGGACCTGTCGCTGACCGCGCTCTTGGCCGACTTGGAATCGCGGGGCTTGCTCGACGAGACGCTGGTGGTCGCCATCGGCGAGATGGGCCGCACGCCGAAGTTCGAGAACCGCGGCGCGAGCGACGGCCGCGATCACTGGAGCTACTGCTTCCCCTGCATCCTCGCGGGTGGGGGCATTCGCGGCGGCATCGCCTACGGCAAGTCGGACAAGGACGCCGCCTGGCCCATCGAGAACGCCGTCACCTGCGAAGATTTGGCGTGCACGATTTACGAAGCGCTGGGCATCGACCCGCATCGCTTCATCCCGGACAAACTCGGCCGCCCGGTCCCGCTGATTGACGGCGGGCGGGCGCTGACGCAATTGTTCGGGTGAATTCCAAAGCCCGGCGTTTGCAACGCCGGGACCGCCTCATTCCGCATCCTTCAGCCGCGTGAGGATCGCCTCCCAGATATCGAGCACGCCGAGCTCCGTCGCCCACTTCGCCACGTCGTCCCGGTCGATCTCGTCGCCGCTGACTTGCAGCATGGCGGCGATGTCCCGCAGATGCTTGGGCGATTCCCCTTCGCGGTAGTAGAGCAGTTTGCCGAGGATGACGTCCTCGGGGGCGGCAATCTGGACGTGCAGGTTCTCCGCGTAGTCCGTGCCGCGCCGGCGCGCCAACTGCTGCCGGTTCCACGGAGCGGTCTTCACGATCATGAAGTCGATCATGTAACCCGACTTAACGTGGATCACGTTGAATTGCTTCCGTCGTTGGACCGCTTCGAGCGCTGCCGCCTCGCTGACGTAATACTCGGGATCGAGAAACTGTGCGCAGAGCGGCGGAACATTTTCCGGCTTCAATTCAATCAGCAGGTCAAGATCGTTGGTGTAACGCGTTTCGCCGTAAACCATGCTCGCCATCGAGCCGACGACGCAGTACGGAATCGACAAACGATCGAGAATTTCGCGGGCCGTCCGCAACAATTCAATCTGATCCATGCCGGATTCTCCGGACGACTTCCGCCGCGATCTCAGTGTCGTTCCAGGACGGATGAGCCTGCCGAATGGTGTGCGTCAAGATGGTGCGTGCGCAGCGATCGGCGTCGGCCATCTGCCTCATTTTTTCGGCGGGCGTTTTGTCGCGGAGAATCCGCGCCACCGCCGGGTCCAGAATCTCGATACGGCTGGGATCAATCGGAGACATCACGGCTTTCCGGAAGTTCGGTCGCTCCATTATGCCTGATGAATTCCGGCCCGGCCAGCCGGGTTTCGGTGTCGACCTTGGCACATTTTCGCCGGACCTTTACCATGCGTACTGTTGTGTTTCATAGTCACCGCGAGAGGAAGTCTGTCGTCCCATGGCCAAGAAGACCATTGCCGATGTCGATGTGAAAGGCAAGTCCGTGTTGATGCGGGTCGATTTCAACGTCCCGCTCGACGATCAACTCCAGATCACGGACGACCGCCGCATCACGGAGGCACTGCCGTCGATCCGATCGGTCCTCGATCGCGGCGGACGCGTCGTGCTGATGAGCCATCTCGGCCGCCCGGAGGGGAAGGATGCCGCAGCGGATGCGAAATACAGCCTCCAACCGGTCGCGGACCGCTTGAAGGAACTGTTGCCGAACAATCCTGTCCGGTTCGCCACCGACACCGTCGGCGTCGACGCCCAGACGCAGGCCGGCGAACTGCAAAGCGGCGAAATCCTGTTGCTCGAAAACGTCCGCTTCAACAAAGGCGAAAAGAAAGGCGACGCCGAGTACGCCGGTGTGCTGGCGGGCTTCGGCGACATTTACTGCAACGACGCCTTCGGCACCTGCCACCGCACCGAAGGCTCGATGGTCGCCGTCCCGAACGCGATGCCCGGCAAGCCGAAAGTGTGCGGGTTCCTCGTTGAGAAGGAGATCAAGTTCCTTTCCGACGCGATCGCCCATCCGCAGCGGCCGTTCGTGGCGATCATCGGCGGGAAGAAGGTCTCGGACAAGATCGACGTCATCCAGAACCTCTTGACGCTGTGCGACAAGGTCCTCATCGGCGGCGCGATGGCCTACACGTTCTCGCTGGCCCAGGGCGGCAAAGTCGGCAAGAGCCTCGTCGAAAAGGACAAAGTCGAACTCGCAAAAGAACTGCTGGCCAGCGGGGGAAACAAATTGGTCTTGCCCGTCGACACGCATTGCGGCGACGACTTCAAACCCACATGCAACAAGCTCGTCGTGAAGGCCGGGGAGATTCCCGACGACTACGAAGGCTTCGACATCGGCCCGGAAACTGCGAAGAGGTACGCCGAGGTCAACAAAACGGCGAAAACCGTCGTGTGGAATGTACCGATGGGGGTCATCTAGATGCCGCCGTTCGATGTCGGGACGAAAGCCGTCGCCGAAGCGATCGTTTCCAGCCGCGCGACGAGCATCATCGGCGGGGGCGACAGCGCCGCGGCGATTCAGGAATTCGGCCTGGCGGACAAGGTCACCCACGTCAGCACCGGCGGCGGCGCGAGTCTGGAGATGCTGGA
>CAZDGB010000397.1:0-5267 GCA_964504645.1 uncultured Planctomycetaceae bacterium
GACAAGACCCGCAACGTCTTCGCCGGCATTAAGCGCGCCTACAAGCCGGAAGACCTCGTCGGCCGGCTGGTGATCGTCTGCGCGAACCTGGCCCCGCGGAAGATGAAGTTCGGCGTGAGCGAAGGCATGGTCTGCGCCGCCGGCGCCGGCGGCCAAGAAATCTTTTTGTTGAGCCCCGACAGCGGAGCACAACCCGGCATGCGCGTGCACTGACGATTTCAATGCCGCGGTTGGCAACCGCGGTCTTCGTTCGACGTGGCCAATCAAATCCCGCGGATACCATCCGCGGCTTTCAATCCGGAAGACCGCGGTTACCTACCGCGGCTTTGGGGAGCCCTCATGATCCTCGGCTACCACCTCGTGAAATCAACCTACGGTTCGTGGTTGCCGGGTGATGAGCGAGGACATTGGTCGAGCGCCTGGGACGAGCAGATCGGCTACTGCCAGCCGCATCATTTGCACGAAGGCGACCCGGTGCGGAAACGGATGGCCGAAGAGTTGATGGTTCAACCGGCGGTTCGACTGACTCCGGAGATGCTCGTTGTCGTGGAAGACGTGCTCGGCGAATGCCAGACCACCTCGCCGTGGAAGATCGCGGCAGCGGCCATTGAACCGACGCATTTCCACCTGTTGATGACGTATTCCGACCGCCCCATTGATGCGACATCGAAATGGCTCGCGCAACAGATGACCAAAGCCATTCACACCCGGACGCCGCATCAAGGCCATGTCTGGTCGAAGGGAAAATGGGCTTCGGAAATTGAAGACGGCGCGTGGTGGGAGTGCGCACGAGAATACATCGAAGACCACAACAACCGCCGCGGAGTCGGTCCGCGACCATACAAGTTCCTGTATTAAAGCCGCGGATGGTATCCGCGGTCTTCGTTGCGCGAGCCACGTCAATGACCGCGGATACAGTTTGAACACCACAAGTAGGTTCGTAATTTGACATGCGGGGGACCGCGGTTACCAACCGCGGCTTTGAAAGGCAACGACCATGATGCGCTCGATGTTCGTCGCGATCTGTTTCGCTAGTTCCGCCGCGTTTGCCGAGGACTCCGTCCTCCTCTGGCCCGACGGCGCTCCCGGCGCGGTTGGCGCGGAAGACGTCGACAAGCCTTCGCTGTGGGTCTATCCGGCAGATCAAAAGCTCGCGAACGGCACGGGGGTCGTCATCTGCCCCGGCGGAGGGTACGGCATTCTTGCCGTCGATCATGAGGGGACGCAGGTCGCCAAGTGGTACAACCGCATCGGCGTGACGGCGTTCGTGCTGAAGTATCGCCTCGCGCCGCGGTACAAGCATCCGGCCCCCATGCAGGACGTGCAGCGGGCGATTCAATACGTCCGCGCCCACGCCAAGGACTATCATCTCTCGCCGACGCGCATCGGCGTCGCCGGGTTCTCGGCGGGCGGACATCTGGCCTCCACGGCGGCAACGCATTTCGTCGACGCGAACCCCGCTTCCAAAGATCCCATCGAACACGTCAGCTCCCGGCCGGACTTCGCCGTGCTCGCTTATCCGGTCATCAGCATGACGCAGCCGTTCGGGCATGCGGGCTCGAAGAAGAATCTGCTCGGCGACAATCCGAGCGACGAGCTTTCGCAATTGATGTCGAACGAATTGCAGGTGACAGACAACACGCCGCCGACGTTTATTTTCCACACCGGGGACGACACCGGCGTCCCGGTCGAGAATGCGATCGCGTTCTACGCGGCGTGCCGGCAGCACAAAGTCCCCGCGGAACTGCACGTTTATCAGTTCGGACCGCACGGCGTGGGGCTCGCGCCGGGCGACGCGGCGATCAATACCTGGAAGAATCACGCCCACGACTGGCTGCGGAATTCCGGTCTGCTGGCCGATGTGCAGCGAACCACGATCACCGGCGCGGTCACCGTCAACGGCGAGCCACTGAAATGGGGACAGATCCGCCTCACGCCGAAAGACAATCCGCATCTCCCCTCGGCGTTCGCCATGATCCACAACGGCAAGTACAGCATCGGCCGCGAACGCGGTCCCGCGGTGGGCGATTACGTCGTCGATGTCGTCGACATGGGGAACATCATCGCCCAGCCGACGGTGGACGACGCCGTCGAACTCGGCCCCAAAGGCGCGATTGTGATGCGGCTGACCGAAAAACCGGCGACGATCGATCTCGATTTGAAGAAGTAGTCGGCGTCACGGCCTGGGCGGCGATTGAATCCAGCGCAGCGCGCCGAGCAGGTTCGAGCGATCATCGGTCCACACGCCGAGCTCCGGCCGCGTCCGTGCCGGACGCCAGCGATCAGATTTCAACACCGGTTCGAGATCGTCCGCGGAGCGCGCCAGAATCATCCATGTCGACGCCTGCTTGCCGCGTTTGCGTTCCTCTTCGACCAGCCGGTGGTCGTCCTGGATGTAGGCGACGAGCTGCAGTTCCTCGGCGAGATTCGCGAGGACCGGTTCCAGGTCGACGTAGAGGTTCGAAATGTGAAACGCGAGGACGCCGCCCGGCGACAGCTTGGTCAGATACTCGGAGACCGCGTCCTTCGTCAGCAGATGCACGGGAATCGCGTCGCTGGTGAAGGCGTCGAGCACGATCAGGCCGTAGCTCGCGTCGTCGGCCTCGCGTAGCCGCAGCCGGGCGTCGCCGAGGATCGTCTGCACCTTCGCGCCGCGTGCGCGGGCGTCGCTGAGGAAATGAAAATACGTCGGGTCTTGCGCCGCCGCGGCGATGGCCGGGTCGATCTCGTAGAACGTGTAGCTTTCACCGGGCTCCGCGTACGATGCCAGCGAGCCGACACCAAGGCCGACCACGGCGACCGACTTCGTCGCCGGCATGCCGCGCAAGCCGAGGACCACCTGGCCGATCGGTCCCGTGAAGAAATAATAGGTCAGCGGCGGCCGGCGCACGCGCGGCTCGGGCGACGCCATCTGCATGCCGTGTATGGTGCGGCCATGCACCAATTGCCGCATCACGCCCTCCTTGCCGCGCACGATCTGAAACTCGCCGAAAAACGTCCGCACGCGCTTCTCGACCAGGCGGCTCGGCTCCGAAAAGTAGACGTTCCACGACAGCCCCAGCAGCACGATCATCGCCGCCGCGGTTTTCACGACCAATGTCGCCGGACGCCAAACCGATAGCTGCGGCAACGGCAACAGCAACAGCACGGCGGCGATGGCCAGCGGATACTCCGCGAACCAGTTGAACACCGCCGGCGCGAGCAGCGAATTGAACGCGCTCCCCGCCACGCCGCCCAGGGAAATCCAGAGATAGTATTCCGTTAGATGCCGCACGTCGGGCTGATGCTGCGCGAGCCGCGTGTGGAGCGCCAGCGCGCCGCAGTACAACAGTCCGGCCTGCAGCGCGACGTCGTGCGGACCCGCTGTGGCGTTGCGCGTCGCCGACAACGCCACGATCAGCGCGATCACGACAAACGCCGCGGCGCTCGACGGACCGATCCACTCCGGCGGCCGCGAGAACGCGATGACGAACGTCAGCAGATACAATCCCAGCGGCAGCATCCACAGGGCGGGCATCGGCGCGATCTCCGACGTCAGATACGTCGTCACGCCGAGCAGCAAACTCGACGGCCACATCGACCACGCGAACCACGACAAACGCTCGCGCGCGGAAATGGGCACGGCCGGCGAAACATCCGCCGACTCTGCGGCCGGTTCGCGGCCCCAGCATAAGAGCCCGCAGCAGCCGATCATCCCGACCAGCCCGGCGACGCCGCCCGTCAGCAATTGCGACTGCCGCGACAACGGCAGCCAGACCTCCACCGCCAACGGATACGCGATCAGCCCGAGGAGGCTGCCGAGATTGCTCGCCGCGTAAAACAGATATGGACTTCCGGGAAACCTCGCCGCCGCGTACCACGCCTGCAACAGCGGCGCCGTCGTCGAAATCGTGAAGAACACCAGTCCGACGGAAAGCGACAAATCCGCCAGCACGTTCCACACCGGCTGCTGCACGGCGTGCGTCAATCCTTCGGCCTGGAGCCGGATCGGCAGCGTCGCCGCCACGCCGACGAGCAGAAGACCATGCACGGCGAGTTGCCGCCGCAACGTCAGCCACCGCTGCAGCGCGAACGCGTAGAGATATCCCGCCAACAGCAGAAACTGAAAGAAGAACAGGCACGTGTTCCACACGCCGGGCGTCCCGCCGTACCACGGCAACAGCGCCTTGCCGACGTGCGGCTCCAGCAGGAACAATAGCGCCGCGCCGCAGAAGATCGTCGCGGCGAACAGCACCGCCGCACCGCGCGCCGGACCGGAGGACGGGGACATTACGCCCCCAGTTGCCGGCGCAGTTCCGCGACCTCATCCCGCAATTGGCTTACTTGCTCGCGCAGCTCCGTCAGTTCGTCCTTCAACTGGCCGAGATCGTTTTCCAGCGACGTCAACCGCCCGGTGTCGGCGGGCGGCGGTGCGCTGCGCACGGGTGGCGCGGAAACGGCCGCCGGGCGTTCGACCGCTTCGGGCGATTCCGACAGCGGCGCGAGTTCATCGCGGTTCTCGCCGTCCGGATACAGATTGTGATCGACTTCCACACCGCGGCGTTCCAGCGAGCCGTTCGTCCGCACGAGGCCGGCGTCCACCAGCGTCTGCAGTTCGGATTTGAGCTTCTCCTGGGAATCGATCTCGTGCATGCGGCTGGCGCGGGTCCGCAGTTCGCCCAGTTGCTGCCGGCCGCGCAGCATCAGTTCCGTCATGATGGCCAGTTGCGGCTCGGTGAGCGTCGTCTTCTGCCGCATGTAGTGGCGATAGCGGGCCGCCCGGCCTCCTTCCGTGTGGACTTCGCCGATCAAGCCCATCTCGCGCAGTTCGTCGAGCGTGCGCTGCACGGCGTCTTCGTCGTACTCCGTCACCGGGTCGCGGTTGCTCTTCTGATTGCAACCGGTCGTCGCGGCCTTCAACGTCAGCGGATACTGATCGGGCGTCGTCAGCCCCTTTTCCACCAGCGTCCCCAGCACCCGCCGCTGCTTGCGCGACAGCGTCGTCAGCGTGATCTTCTCCGATTCGTCCACCGACGGTTCTCCCCCCAAAGCCGCGGTTGGCAACCGCGGGTTTTGATTTCGATTGAAAAGCCGCGGTTGGCATCCGCGGTCTTCGTGCGACGTGGCCCGACGTAGTATGACGTGCGCCGGAAACCTTGACCAGCACCGGCGGAACAGCGATTCGCCGCTTCGTTGGAGTCCCGGCTTAAGCCGGTCTTCGCGGCTTTTTATACTCAATAAAGACAGGCTGAAGCCGGGCCTCCCACGCCCATGACGCCCCCCGCCCC
>CAZDGB010000398.1:0-5235 GCA_964504645.1 uncultured Planctomycetaceae bacterium
CCTGCAATTACCGCTACTCCGCCGGCTACGGCTCGCCCGATTTGCGGCCGTCGCATTCCACGGTCGAAGGCCGCGACGAATGGGACGTCGCCTCCGCCACGCTGCTCGACGATGGCAAAACCGTCTTCCTGGAAATCCCCGACCTGACGCCCGTCATGCAGATCGTCGTGAAGTGGACGATTCAATCGGCGGACCAATCGCCGCTGGCCAGCACCTACGCGGGCACGATCCACCGGCTGCCGGAACGGGAGTTCGCCGTCCCCGATTCGTCGCGTCGCCCGCGAAAAGGACGATTGACCCGTGAGGAGGAAGCCCAACTGGTTCCCGGCCTGGCGATCGTCGCCCGGCAGGAGAATCGCGCGCAGACCATCCCGGCGAGGATGCTCGCCGCGCGATTTCCTGCCGAGTCGCCGCCCCATCCGCGTATGACGCCGGGCGAATACGAACTGCGTGCCGAAGGGTATCTGAAAGCGCCGATTAGCGGCCGCTATCGGTTTCGGTTGGAGACGACGGCGGAAGCGCATCTCAAGATCAACGACGAACGGCTGACGGACGCCGCCGAACTCCGGCTGCACAAGGGCTACAACAAAGTGCAGTTTTCCGCCCGCAGTGCCGCCGACGGGCCGACTGTCTTCCGTTTGCTCTGGCAGTCAGATTCGTTCGCCGAGGAACCCGTGCCGCCGACGGTGTGGTTTCATCGTCCCGAACAACCGTTGAGCCAGGACCTGGCACGGTTCCATCAGGGAAAGGAACTCGTCGAGCGCTTCCAGTGCGCCCGCTGCCATCACGCGGCGATTTTGCCGCCGCGTGCGGACGAACCGCCGGCGCCGAGCCTGAAAACCCTGTCGGACCGCGTGACGTCGCGGTGGCTGACCGCGTGGCTCTTGAATCCCCGCGCGGTCCGTAACCGGGCGGAGATGCCGGCGCTGTTCGACGCCGAGAATCCCGCCGATCGTCAGGCCGTCGCCGATCTGGCCGCGTATCTGTTGCGCGACGCAGCGCAGCCGAGCGATGACGCGGCCGGCGAATCGAACGAAGCTCTCTACGAAGACCTGGGCTGCATCTCCTGTCATCGGTTCACGCCGCCGGACGATGACGATGCGTGGCGGCGCGAGTCGCTGCACTTCACGGCGGAAAAATTTCCCGGCCGCGCGCTGACTGAGTACCTGCAACAGCCGCAACGGCATCATCGCCTCACGCGGATGCCCGATTTTCGCCTGACCGACGCCGAAACCGCTTCGCTCGCGGCTTTCGTGCGGGAGCGTTCCGCAGGCCGGTTGCAACCGCTGCCCGAATTCGATCAAGCCGATGCCGAGCGCGGCCGGAAAATTTTTATCGCCCGCCGTTGCGATCAATGTCATGGATCCCAGGACGAGAAGTCGGAGCGTTTGCCGTCGCTCGAATTGGTGATCGGGCAATTCTCCTTGAAACGCGGCTGCTTGCTGGAGAAGGATGCGCCCGGCGCCGCTCCGCAGTTCCCGCTAACGGCCGATGATCGAGCCGCGCTGCGGGACTGGCTCCGCCGGGAGAACGAGCCGTGGATTGCGTCGCCGTTGGAACAGCGGACCGAAGCGCTGGTTCACCGGCTGAACTGCACGGCGTGTCATCATCGCGATCACACGATCAGCCCGCGCGGCGAGATTCTCGCGGACGAATCGGACCGCGGCGTCTCTCCCGAAGCGTTGCCGAACCTCACATTGGCCGGCGAGAAGTTGCAAACCGCCTGGTTGCGGACGCTGTTCCGCGGCGTGCACCCGCGGAAAATCCGCCCGTGGCTGAAGGCCCGCATGCCGGCGTTCCCCGCGTACGCCGACGACCTGGCCGCCGGCCTCGCGGCAGAGCACGGCCTCTCGATCGAACCGGAACCATCGCTCGCCGTGCTGCCGGAGTTGGCGGAAATCGGCCGCAAGTTGACGCTGAAAGACAACGGCCTCGACTGCCGGCAATGCCACGCCGTCGCCGGCCAGCAGCCGACCGGCGACGACAAGACAAAGATCGCGCCGGGCATCGACTTAGCCGAAACGAAGCACCGTCTGCGCTCCGACTTCTACCGCCGCTTCGTCCTCGACCCGCCGCGCACGGATGTGACGATCCGCATGCCGAAACTCGCCCTCGACGGCAAAACGACGCAAGCAGTGGGCGTGTTCGAGGGCGACGCCCAGCGGCAGTTTGAAGCGCTGTGGCACTACATTCAGTCGCTGCGGTGAAAAAGGCCTGAGGCTTGGTAGGGTTTGCCGAGTCTTCGAGGCGAACCCTTTCTCGCAGTCACTTGCATCTGGTTCGCCTCGAAGACTCGGCAAACCCTACAATTCAAATGCAGAAGCCCAGGGATTGCTATCCCTGGGCTTCACGCGTCATTCCTCCAGCTCGACGTTCCAGTACGCCTCGCTCAGGAACTTCGACCAGCTTTCGATCCGCATGTGGTGCCGGGCGTAGAGCGGCTTCCACTTCGGGCGGATCGGCTCCTTCCGCAGCGGCATGTGCGCCTCGGCGGGCGTCTTGTCCGCCTTCCGTTTGTTGCAGTTCAGGCACGCCAGCACGCAGTTTTCCCACGTGCTCGTGCCGCCGCGCGACCGCGGCAGCACGTGGTCGATCGTCAGGTCTTCGCTCGCCAGCTGTTTGTGGCAGTACTGGCACGTGTACCGGTCGCGCTTGTAGATGTTCCGCCGGCTGAACGTCACCGAGTTCGTCGGCACCCGGTCGTACTCCGTCAGCGTGATCACTTCCGGCACGCGGATGCGGAACGTCACCGACTGGATGAAGATTTCTTCCGCCCGCGGAACGAGCTGCGCCCAATCGGCCCACGTGTACTGCTGGAACGTGGCCGGATCGACGATCCGCGCCCGCTCCGCCGCCGCCAGCGTCAGCGAGCGGGCCACCGAGGCCACGCCCACCGGCTGCCAGTTGCGGTTCAGAACCAGCGTCGGGCGGTTAAGGGTCTGCGTCACGATGCTCACTTTGCTTTCCGGCTTGAGACTCGAGTCGTGAGGCGTGAGGGAAGGCAACTTGAACCTCAAGCCTCGGGTCTCAAGCCGCAAGTCTCATTACTACACCACAAAATCGGTGTGGAAGTCGAGAGAGTAGAGCCTCGAGCCGGCAGAAAAGTTCGCTGGGAGCCGCTCTTCGCCGCCGCGGCATCCGGCGTTCAGCCACCCAGCCCCAAGGATTCTGCGACCGCTGCGTCGACAGGATAACTCCTCTCCGCAGGAAGCAGCCGCTGCGCGTCAGCGAAACGGCCTTCCTGACGAAGCCGTCGGAGTTTGGCGGCCAGCGGTGTGAGGTCCACGATTTCCTCGGTCCATTGGGCCACATACTCTTCGATCACGCTCCGGCTGAGTCCGACCTGAATCGACCGATGCTGCAGTTTCGCGCCGCGCAACGACCGTTCCGGGTCCCATTGAACATGCACGGAGGCGGAGGCAAAAGCTTGCTGCCAAGCCGCCGCTGTTTCATGAACTCGTGCTTCGAAACTCGTCAAGACGCCGAGCGACAAGGCGCGATTCCAGCCGGTTCGTGAAATCCGAATCCCCAGAATGCGCTCCTGATTGCTTTTCGTGCCCCAGCCGCTGCGTTCCATCAGCCACAGGAACGAAGGTTTGATCCACGTCATGCGATGGAAGAAAAACGGAGGCGCAAACCGACCCGACTGCAGCGCTGCATCGGCAATCGCATGGTTGTAGGCCTGATAGACCACAATCGTTGTGCGGTTATAGTCGGCACGGATCTCGCGGAAGGCGGTCATGGTGTTTGCTGCTTTCAACCAGCGTCATTCCCCCGGTACATCACGTCGGACCGCAGCACGTACTTCACGCCGCGGCGCAGGACGGCCCCTTCGTGCAGTTGCGGATGATGGAAGACGAGCGCCAGGCCGGTGCGCGGCGTGACGGAGATCGGCTCGGGATCGAAGAAGCGCGTCTCGCCTCCTTCGAAGTCCTCGTTGAGATAGATCAGGAATGAGAACTCGCTTCGCTCCTGGTCGTTGCGGTCGAAGCGGCCGTCGAAGTGCGGGGCGAAGCGCTGGCCCGGCTCGTACCGATAGAACCGCAGCCGCTCGTTCAAGCCGCAGACGTGCCGGTAGAACCAGGTCTCGACCAAGAACGGTTTTGCCCGCTCGTAGCAGCGGGCCGCGAGTTCCGCATCGTCGTACATGACACGCGTGTTGTTGCGGATGTCTTTGCGCATCTCGAACCCGGACCGCGTCGTGATCGGCGCGTCCGCAAACCCGGCGCGCTCCCCCGCCGCGATTAGTTCGGAACACTCCTCAGGCGTGAGGAAGTCCTCGATGACGAAAATGAAGTCGCCGCGCAGTTGTTGCTTTTGCATTGCGATCGCCTCTAAAAGATGCCGTCGGGCGTCCTGGTCAGCAACGATTCAAGAGATTGACGATATTCCCGAATCGAGGCCGCAGGCGATCCGATTCCACCAGCAGGTAGTCTTCGGCTCGCAGCTCTCTGTGGCCTGCGAGCCAGAGGGCTGCCAGTCGATGGTGGCCGTCCTGCACCTGCACCAGGTCGTCGGCAGCACGAATCAATACGATGGGCGGAAGAAAGCCGCCGTTCGCGATGACCCGCATCATGTCGTCCAATTGCTCCACGGCGCGCAGCTTCCGCTGCGAGACCAGAATTTCTGAGATCCGCATGAGACATCACCTCCGGAGCGAACTCCGGAGGGCCGTCTCGAATGCGTCGATACTCAGTGTTCAACAGGAGCGGCACCTTCGACCTTTTCCAAAGGGGAGCCGTGACCCACGCGCGTCTCAGACGCGCGTGGCCGTGCCGAGGTTCGTAAACAACTTGTTGCGCAACATCGAGAGGAATCGGGGGCGCGGATTTTTGCCGGTGTTTTGGCGAAATCAGTTTGCCCAGAATTTCTGACATGCCCGATTTCACGGATCGTTCGCCAGCTTGCCCACGCAACCAAACACGCACCTGGGGGCGCTGATTCGAGTCCCGCCACTGCGCGCCAGCAGCCATGCAGCGGCCATCCAGCAGCCACACTACAGCCATCCAGCGGCCAAAAAGTGCGCAAAAATCGGCGCGGAGCGAGCTCCGACCGAGGTGTTGTTTGCAAACACTTTGTCGCGCAACGCCGCCCGTTCGGTTGAGGGGCGAATGCATCGTCCCCTTGCTCTCTGACAACCCGATTGGAATTGAATCCCGTCCCCGGGACTCGGTCCATCCCCAGTCTCGGGGATGTCACGCCAGGATGTTCTCCACGACCCGGCCATGCACGTCG
>CAZDGB010000399.1:0-5232 GCA_964504645.1 uncultured Planctomycetaceae bacterium
GTGACATCCCCCTCATCCGGCCGAAGCGGCCACCTTCTCCCTCCAGGGGAGAAGGGAAGACAATCCAAGCTGACGTCACCCGTCGACGGCGCGCAGACGCGCTGACGAATACGTCAGGCTGCAAACGGTCGGGGCCTCCGGTATAGTGAATCGCTCGTGAAGTTGCGTCCGAGAGTGCCGAGTCGTTCCTCCGTAAAGAGCCGCCACGATGCTGAGAAACGTTGCGTTCGGTTGGTCTTTGTTCGCTTGCGGGTTCGCCGTCGCCGCCGAGCCGCTCGAACTGAAAAAGGGAGACCACATCTGCCTCATCGGCAATTCGCTCGCCGAGCGGATGCAGCATCACGGCTGGCTGGAGACGCTGCTCCACGCCCAGTTCCCGCAGCATGAACTCGTCATCCGCAATCTCGGTTACAGCGGCGACGAGATCGACGGCTGGCAAAACCCGAACCACCGGCTGCGGTCGATGTCGTTCGGCTCGCAGGACGAATGGCTCGCCGGCAACGCCGGCATCCCGCAGCCGGCGAAGCTCGGCCCGCGCGATCAGGGGAAGAACCGCGAGAATCGCTTCGAGCTGACGAACACCAAGGCCGATGTGATCTTCGCGTTCTACGGCTACAACGAATCGTGGGCCGACGAAGCGGGACTCGCGAAGTTCAAGGAAAACGTCGCGGCGTTCATCGATCACACGCTGGGACAGAAATACAACGGGCACTCGGTGCCGCGATTGGTGCTGTTTTCGCCGACGGCAGTGGAATTCTTGGACGATCCGAATCTCCCCAGCAAGGACCAAGTTGCCGAAATCAATGCTCGTATCAAGCTGTATGCGGATGCCTTAAAAGAGGCTGCCGTTGCCAGAAATCTGTTGTATGTTGATTTATTCGAAGTCACGAAAGATTTTGGCAAAGGACCGCCCGGCAATTCGGGACTTCGGCCGATTACGATCAATGGTCTGCATCTGAACGAGCGCGGAGATAATTGGGCCGCCGTGTATGCAATGGATCAGCTTATTAGTCCGCATCCTTGGGAAGAAGGAGAGTGGTGGACGAAGCTCGCTCCGCTCCGCCAGGCCGTCCTCGACAAAAACTTCTATTGGTTCAACCGCTATCGCGTCACCGATGGTTACTCCACCTACGGCGACCGGGCGTATCTCAAGTTCGCGGAAGGCCCCGGCGGGTATGGCGACGGCCTCTCCAACTACACCGTCGGCCAGCGGGAGCTCGAAGTTCTCGACGTGATGACGGGCAATCGCGACAAGGTCATCTGGGACACGGCTCAAGGCAAGAAGAGCGAACCGTACGATAAAGACCTACCGGAGTTCATCCCGGTCATCTCGAACAAACCCGGCCCGCTCGAAGGGGGCAAGCACATCTTCCTCGGCGGCGACGAAGCCATCAGCAAGATGACGGTCGCCGACGGACTAAAGGTGGAACTGTTCGCCTCAGAGGAAAAATTCCCGGAGATGGCGAACCCCGTGCAGATGGCGTTCGACACGAAGGGCCGGCTGTGGGTCGCCTGCTGGGTGACGTATCCGCACTGGAAGCCGACCGAGCCGATGAACGACAAGCTGCTGATCCTCGAAGACACCGACCACGACGGCAAAGCCGACGTCTGCAAGACGTTCGCCGGCGACATCCACAACCCGACCGGCTTCGAGTTCTGGAACAACGGCGTCCTCGTCGCCCAAGGTCCGGATTTGCTGTTCCTCAAGGACACCGACGGCGACGACAAGTACGACGTGAAGGAACGCGTCCTCGGCGGTCTCGACACCGCCGACACGCATCACACGGCGAACAGCTTCGTCCTCGATCCGGGCGGGGCCGTCTACTTTCAGGAAGGGACGTTCCATCATTCGCAGATCGAAACGGTGTGGGGTCCGCCGCGCCGAGTGGCGAACGGGGCCGTCTTCCGCTACGAGCCGCGGGCCCAGAAGCCCGATGTCTACGTTTCCTACGGCTTCGCCAATCCGCACGGCCACATCTTCGACCGCTGGGGGCAGGACATCGTCTGGGACGGGACCGGCGCGCAGCCGTATCACGCCGTGCTGTTTTCGGGCGATCTCGATTTCCCGCACAAGCACGGCGGCACGCCGCAGGTCTATCAGCAGCGGACGCGCCCCTGCTCCGGGACCGAATTCATTTCGACGAAGCATTTCCCGGACGACTGGCGCGGCAACATCCTCGTGCTGAACGTCATTGGCGTGCAGGGGATTCTGCGCTACAAGCTGGAAGACAAGGATTCGAGCTTCACCGCCGTCGAACAGGAGCCGGTGCTGCTGTCGTCCGATCCGAATTTCCGCCCGACCGACATCGAAACGGCGCCGGACGGTTCCGTCTACTTCGTCGATTGGCAGAACCCGATCATCGGCCATATGCAGCACAATCTCCGCGACCCGAGCCGCGACCGCGAGCATGGCCGCGTGTACCGCGTGACGTGCAAGGATCGCGAACTCGTGAAGCCGGCGAAGATCGCGGGCGAATCGATCGAGAATCTGCTGGAACTGCTCAAGTCGGACGAAGGCCGTGTCCGCTACCGCACGCGAATCGAACTGTCGGGCCGCGATCCGAAAAAAGTCGAATTGCCGCTGCTCAAGTGGCAGGCGGCGCTCGACAAATCCGATCCGGAGTACGAGCATCACCGCCTCGAAGCGTTGTGGCTCTTCCAGAATTTGAACATCGTCCAGCCAGCGCTCTTGAAAGACGTGCTGCGCTCGCCCGACTTCCGGGCGCGGGCCGCGGCGACGCGGGTGCTGACGTACTGGCGGGACCGCATTCCGGAGACGCTCGAACTCTTGCAGGTCCAGGTCAACGACGAGCATCCCCGCGTGCGGCTGATGGCGATCTGGGGGCTGAGTTTCTTCGACGGACCCGCCGCCGCGAAGGCCGCGGAGATCGTCGTCGAAGCGCTGATCCACCCGGACGACGCCTACATCAAGCACGCGCTCAACGAGACGAACAAGACGCTCGACCGCCGCGTGCAGGCGCTGGGGAAATAGTCGAATTTTAGCGACGCTTCGCAGAAGCGTCCCGCCGTCGCCGACGGCGGGCTTTGTTCATTCGTGAGTGCTTCGAGGGCCGCGCTGTGCGTCGTGCGATGTTGGTTGCGCTGCTGATTGGTTCGCCGCTGATGGCGGCCGACGACCCGCCGTCCGCCGTCGGGCCGCTGATGAAGCTCTACCGCAGCGGCAAACTTCCCGCCGAGCGCCAGCCCGCCGTGGTGGAGATGATCTGCACGCGCGGCAACGAGCACGATCTGGCCGTCGTGCTGGAGCGGGTCCTCGATCCGAAAGCGATGCCGGCCGAAGCGCGACTCAAAGCGATGGCCGGCTTGGCCGACGCCGCGACGACGCGCAAACTCAAACCGGTTGGAGATCTCGCGCCGATCGCGAAACTCATCGACGATACCGATCCTCGTTTGCGCTTGGCGGCGCTCCGACTATCTTCCGCGTGTCACGTTGCCGCGGCGCAACCGGCCTTGTCCAAAATCGCGCTCGACGAGAAATCTCCCGCCGACTTGCAACGGGCGGCGATTGCCGGGTTGATCGCACTCGGCGGCGATGCGAGCCGCGACACGCTGCTCAAGCTGTCGCAATCGTCGCCGGCGATTGCGACCCGCATGCAGGCCGCCGCGGGATTGTGCGGGTTCGACCTGAAACTCGCCGCGGAACAGGCGGCGGATACGCTCGCCGCCGCCTCACCGCAGGACGATTCCGGCCCATTGCTCTCCGCGTTCTTTGACCGCAAGGAAGGATCGGAAGCCCTCGCCGCGGCCCTGAAATCGAAAACGATCACCGCGGATGTCGCCAAGCGGGCGCTGCGGACGATGTACGGCGTCGGCCGCAGCGATGCGGAATTGTCGAGCGCCCTCAGCGACGCCGCGGGCATCGCCGCCGATGTTCCGCCGCCAACGCCGGAGGAAGTCGCTCAACTGGTGACGGAGATCGCTGCGAAAGGCGACCCGGCGCGGGGCGAACGGATCTTCCGCCGGGCCGACCTGAGTTGCATGCGTTGCCACAGCGTGAGCCGCGCCGGCGGGCAAGTCGGTCCCGAGCTGAGCGCCGTCGGCGGGTCGTCGCCGCTGGATTACATCGCGAATTCGATTCTCAATCCGAATCTCGCTGTGAAGGAACAATACGTCACGCGGGTTTTCGAGCTCTCCGACGGCAAAGTTCTGTCGGGCGTCGTCATCGACCGCGACGAGACCCGCGTGCGGATTCGCGACGCGCAAGGCAAAGTGATCGTGATCCCGGCGGCGGACATCGAGGACGAATCCGAAGGGAAGTCGATGATGCCGCAGGGGCTGACGAAGTTCCTCACGCGGGACGAGTTGATCGACTTGATCCGCTTCGTGTCGGAACTCGGCAAGCCGGGCGATTACGCCGTGCAGACGACGCCCCGTTTGCAGCGGTGGCAGGCGATGGCGAACCCGCCGGACGAACTGACAAAAGACGTGCCGCACCTGGATCACATTCGCGATCTGGTGCTCGGCAGCCCGGGGGAGACCTGGACGCCGGCGTACGCCCGTGTGGCGGGTTCGCTGCCGCTCGACGAATTGCGCAAGTCGAACGGCCCGGCGGTCGTGATTCTTCGCGGTGAGTTCGACGTGAAGAACGGCGGCCTGGTGAAATTTCAGATCGACACGACGGAACCGTATCAGGCCTGGGTCGACGCCCAGCCCGCCCCGGCGCAAAACCCGTTCGAACTGGGCCTCGAACCGGGCCGGCACACGCTGATCCTGCGCATCGAAGTCTCGGATCGCGACTCCCCTGAACTCCGTGTGCAGATCAATCACCCGCAGGGTTCCACCGCCCGCGTCGAGATCATCGGCGGGATGTAGTTTGGTTGAGGGTTGAGGGTTGAGGGTTGAAAGTCTACGATCTGTATCCTCTGACCCTCAACCCTTAACTCTCGACCCTCAACCTTCCCATGTCCTATGATATTTACGGCGTCGGCAATGCCCTGGTCGATATTCAGGCTCGGATCACGGAGGACCTGCTGCCGGATCTGGGATTCACGAAAGGGGTAATGACGCTCGTCGAAGAGGGCGTGCAGACTCGCGTGCTGGGGTCGCTCGACGGGGCCGCAATCAGCCGTTGCGAATATAGCGGACTTGACACCCCTCAGGCTGGAAGATCTGCCAAACGGTATCGGTGAAACGGCTCTGTTGCGGCAGTTGGTCGAAACCGGTGACGACCCCGGGCGGCCCAACGCGCGCGGGGGCCGGGGGAAGCGCAAC
>CAZDGB010000400.1:0-5167 GCA_964504645.1 uncultured Planctomycetaceae bacterium
CAGTCCCAGGCAGGGGCTGACGACATGGGTGGCGTAGTGCATGGGGATCATCTTTTCCCAGTAGCTCGGCCAGCCGTCCATGTCCTGCGGATGCGACGCCGCGAGGTGCTGAATCTTGCCAAGTTCCCCCTTCCGGTACATTTCTTTGATGAACAGAAACTCGCGGCTGTAGACGACGGTCTCGGCCATCATGTACTTCTTGCCGGTCTTGGCGACGGCGTCGCAAATCTGCTCGCACTCCTCGATGGTCGTGGCCATCGGGACGGTGCACATCACGTGCTTGCCGGCGTTCAAGGCCTTCAGCGACATCCATGCGTGGTCGGGAATCGGCGAGTTGATGTGGACGAAATCGACCTGCGGATCGGCGAGAACGTCGTCGTACTTCGTGTATCGCTTGGCGATCCCGAACTCATCGCCGACCTTGTTCAGGTTGGCTTCGTTCCGCTGGCAGATGCCGTACATGGCGGCATCCGGATGGTGCTGATAGATCGGGATGAACTCCGCCCCGAAGCCGAGACCGATGATTGCAACGTTCCATTTTTTGCCAGCCATTGGATGTCACTCCTGGATTGTTGAAGAGGGGATATCGGATAGCGGATATTGGATCGGAAGACGCTGCGAACCCGCAAGCGAAGGTCGCTTGCGGGTTCGCAGCCACGGAGTTCATCACCAGATTTGTCGTTTCAGACTTCGTCCATCAAGCCGCCCTCTTCGCCGCGGTCGCCTTGCAGCTTTTCGAGGCGTTTGCGCGCCTCGCCGTTCTTGTAGTTGTAATCGAGCGCGATCACTTCGTTGTAATGCGAGATGGCGTCTTCGTTGCGCAGCGCCTCTTCGGCGAGGCGGCCCAGCCAGAACTGGCAGTCCAACAGCACGGTCTTGTGGTCGTTCGCGTTGAGCTTGACGACCGCCTTCTTGAACTGGAACTCGGCGAGATCGTTCTTCTTCTCCTTGAGGAAGCACTTGCCGAGGCTGACCAGCACGACGGCCTCCAGGCGAGGATCTTTCGCCGCCTGCTGATAGAGGGGGATCGCCTGGGCGGCGCGGCCGGCCTGGAAGAACCGTTGCGCCAGTTCCGCTTTCAAGCGCAGATCCTGCGGATAGCGTTCGACGCGGGAGCTGAAAACGGTGATTTCCTGTTGCAGCAGTTCCTTGCTCACGTCCTGCAACCGCTGCTGCAACGTCGCGTCTTGCGGATGCCGCGCGGCGTCCTGTTTAACCAGGTCGCGGTTGCGGCGGCCCATTTCCAACTGCACGTCCTCCAGCCGCTCGCGGATGTTGATGTCGCCGCCGGTGACCTCCAGCGCCCGTTGATAGATGGCGATCGCGTCGTCGTAGCGGAGTTCCTTGCGATACAAATCGGCGAGCTTGAGATAATTTCCGACGGCGGTCGGCTCCTTGCGGATCGCGTGCAGCAGGTCGGCCTCCGCCGATTCCCCCGGCGCCGACGGCGCTTTGTCACTCTCGACGTCTCCTTTGATCGATTCCTCATAGCCCTGCTTGACGACGACCTCCTGCAGCGTCGGCGCTTCCTCGAACTTGCCGCGCTGGATCGTGTCGGTGGTGATGTTGAACGTGATCTCCGTCCGGGCCTCGGTGTCGAGCGGGTCCAGTTGCTGCACGCGCTGCCAGATTTTCACGGCATCGGAGTAGCGGGACTTCTTCTTGTAAGCGTGGCCCAACGCCCGCAGGTAGTCCTTGTTCTTCGGATCGCCTTCGACGGCCTTCTCGTAACCGAAGATGGCGACTTCCTGGTATCCCAGATGCGTGGCGGCCTCGCCGACGTCGGCGTTGAAGTGGGCATCCCAGGGATTGATCGTGAGGCCTTCTTCCGCAGCCTGATCGAGCTCGCGCCAGTTCTTCTGATAGCGGAGCTTCTTGGTCTTCGTGCGGACGCCCGCGCAGCGGATGAAGGCCATGCTCGCGCCGGAGCCGTTGTCGCGGTACTTCTTGCATTCGGCCCCGCGCAGCACCTGCCGGTAGAGCAGATTGTCGGGCACGATCCGCACGCACTGCGTGTACATTTCGACGGCGTAGTCGAAGTTCCCCCGCGCCAGGGCTTCCCCCCCCTTCTTGTAGCAGTCGATGGCGATTCGCCGCCGCTTCTGCTCTTCCGGAGAATAACCGTCGAGATTGTCCGACATGAACAGGCCCTTGCGTCGAATTGCGGGAGGAGGCGTCGAGAGACCGACGAAGTTTCCGACAGAATTGTAACAGACGCGGAGGCGTTGTGGCAAAACCGGCCCGTAGAGCAGGCGGCTCGCCTGCTCGGAGATTGTCTCAGAGAGACGCAGGCGGGCCGCCTGCTCTACGGTGTCAGCCGATGCGGTCTTTTCCGACCCACGGCCGCAGGACTTCGGGAATCACCACGCTGCCGTCGGCTTGCTGATGGTTTTCCAGAAGCGCGATCAAGGCCCGCGTGATGGCGATTGCCGTGCCGTTCAGCGTGTGGACGAACTGGTTTCCCTTCTTATCGGCGGAGCGGCAGCGCGTGCCGAGGCGGCGGGCCTGGAAATCGGTGCAGTTCGATGCCGACGTCACTTCGCCGAACTCGTTGCGGCCGGGCATCCAGGCTTCCAGGTCGAACTTGCGGTACGCCGGGCCGCCGAGATCGCCGGTGCACGTGTCGATCACGCGATAGGGAATCTTCAGTCCCTGAAAAATCTCTTCCTCCGCGGCGACGATCTCCTGGTGCATCGCGTCCGACGCTTTCAAGTCGGGAACCGTGAACGCGAACAGCTCGACCTTCGTGAATTGATGAACGCGGTAAATGCCCCGCGTCGCCTTGCCGTGCGCGCCGGCTTCGGTGCGGAAACAGTGCGAAATCCCTGCGAGCCGCAACGGCAGATCGCCTTCGTCGAGAATCTGGTCCCGCAGCGTGCCGCCGAGCGTGATTTCCGCCGTCGCCACGAGACACAAATCGGTGCCGGCGATGGAATAAATCTGCGTCTCGTTGCCGCGCGGCTGGTAACCGGTGCCTTCCAGCACGTCGCGACGGGCCAAGTCGGGCGTGCTGTGCAGCGTGAAACCCCGCTTGAGCGCGATCTGCACGGCGTATTGAATAAGCGCCAACTCCAGCAGCACGGCTTCGTTCTTGAGGAAATAAAATCCGTGCCCCGTGACGCGCGCCCCGGCTTCCAGATCTACCAATTTGTGCTTCTCGCACAACGCCACGTGATCGAGCGGCGGGAAATCGAACTTCGGTTTCTCGCCCCAGGTGCGAATCGTGACGCTGTCGGCTTCGGTCTTCCCGATCGGCGCATCCGGATGCGTGAGGTTCGGAATCTGCATCTGCACGTCGCGCAGCTCGGCTTCGACGGTCTGCAATTCCGTTTCTAGCGTCGCGATTTTCTCGCGATACTGCCGGCCCTGCTCGATCAACCCCGGCTTCGTCGCGGCGTCGGCCTTGGGAATCTTCGCCGACGTCTCTTTCTGCGCGTGCCGCGTCTGATCGGCATCGACAATCAACTTCCTGCGCTGCTCCTTGAGCGCGAGCAACTTGTCGAGATCAACCGTCACCCCGCGGTTCTGGTTGTTCGCACGGACGAGATCAAGATTGTCGCTGATGAATTGGAGGTCGAGCATATCGTTTCAATAACGAGTTTGAGAAAACAAAGAGTTATCCGCAGATTTCGCAGATTCACGCAGATATTTGATCAGGTCTTGGACAACAACTGCTGATTCCAAATCTGCGTCCATCTGCGAAATCTGCGGATCAGCCTTTCTGATTCACTTCGCCAAGCATTCCCACAGCGCGGCACTCGCTTTGATGCCGCGTTGGAAGTTGGCCAGCGAAAAGTGTTCGTTCGGGCTGTGCAGGTTATCGGTGTTCAGGCCCCAGCCCAGAAGGAGTGTATCGACTCCCAAAATTTCTTTGAAGGTCGTCACCACCGGGATGCTCCCCCCTTCGCGGATCGATACCGGCGGCTTGCCGAAGCCCTCCGCGACCGCTTCCGCCGCCGCTTTCAGATATGGACTGTTCCGATCCATCAGAAATCCCGGCGCGCCGTGGAAGCTGGTGAACTCCATCGTCAGCCCGGTTGGTAACCGACTCCGCAGAAACGACTCCAGACTGTGGAGCAGTTTCTCCGGGTTCTGGTTCGGCACCAGCCGGCAGGTGATCTTCACCGTCGCCTTCGACGGCACAATCGTCTTCGGCCCGACGCCCGTGTAGCCGCCGAATAAACCGTTCACTTCGCACGTCGGCCGCGCCCAGCGGCGTTCGGTCGTCGAGAAGCCGGTTTCGCCGAACACCGCTGGCACGCCGAGTTCCTGCCGATACTCCGCTTCCTCAAATGGCAACGCGGCGATCTCGGCCCGCTCGTCTTTCGACAGCGACACGACGTCGTCATAGAAGCCGGGAATCTGAATGCGGCCCGCCTCGTCATGCAGCGCGGCGATCATCCGGGCCAGTCCCGTCGCCGGATTGGCGACCGACCCGCCGAAGACACCGCTGTGCAGATCCTTCTTCGGCCCGGTGACGGTCACTTCGCAAGCGATGATCCCCCGCAAACCGACGGTGATCGCCGGGACGGTGGCGGAATACTGGCTCGTGTCGCTGATGACGGCGACGTCGCATTTCAGCGCGTCCTTGCGAGCCGTCAGAAAGTCGTCGAGATTCTTGCTGCCGACTTCCTCTTCCCCTTCGATCACGTACTTGAGATTGATCGGCAGCTTGCCGACCGTCTTCAGCCACGCCTCCGCCGACTTGATGTGCGTAAAGACCTGCCCCTTGTCGTCGGTCGCCCCGCGGGCGTAAATCGCCCCGTCGCGAATCGTCGGCTCAAACGGCGGCGTCGTCCACAAATCCAGCGGGTCCGGCGGCTGCACGTCGTAATGCCCGTAAACCAGCGCTGTCGGCGCACCCGGCGCCTGCAGCCACTCCGCATACACGATGGGATGCCCCGGCGTCTTCACGAGTTCGGTTTTGAAGCTCAGTTGCCGAAACTGCTGTTCGACCCAATTCGCGGCCTGCGTCATGTGCGGCAGAAACGCGGGGTCGGCGCTGACGGAGGGGATGCGGAGGAAGTCCTGCAACTCGGTGACGAATTTTCCCGAGTTCTCTTCCAAATATTTTGCGACTTGCGCTGCCAACAATGTCGTGCTCCTTACGTCGGTGTTACTCAGTGATTGCGTTAAAGTTCAATGTTCCGACTCAAACCGTGGAATT
>CAZDGB010000401.1:0-5163 GCA_964504645.1 uncultured Planctomycetaceae bacterium
CAAAATTCCCGCAACCCGTGGCCGTCGTTTTCCTGCAGCATCAGCCGCAAGTCGGGCAGCAGCAGATGATGGAAGATGCCGGGAGCCGTCATAAGAAGTCGACTCTCGACTTTTCCTCAGCGCTTCGAGAACTGGAAGCTGCGGCGGGCTTTCTTGAAGCCGTACTTCTTGCGTTCGACCATGCGCGGATCGCGGGTGAGGAATCCACCTTCGCTCAGCGTGGCGTGGAACGACGGGTTGACGGCTTCCAGCGCGCGGGAGATACCGAGCAGAATCGCGCCGGCCTGACCCGTGGTACCGCCTCCTTCGACGCGGACCCAGACGTCGAGCGCTCCCAGTTGATCGGTCGCCCGCAGCGGGCTTTCGACCTGCAAACGGTTGCGCTCCGATCGGAAGAACTCGGCGAGCGGACGCCCGTTGATGACAATCTCGCCCTTGCCGGCCTGCAACCGGACGCGGGCTACCGACGTCTTGCGGCGGCCGGTACCGAGCGCCACGCCGTTCTTGTCGAGCTTGCCGCGATGGCGAACCGGAGCGGCTTCCACCGCCGGCTCGGCCGTCGGCGTCTCCACAGGAGCGTTGAACGTCAATTCGGGAACGGTCGAAGTCGTCGTTTCGTCGGACATGGTCTAATCCGTGAGAACTTTGATCTCAAATTTCCAATCGCGAATCCGCAGATTCACGGCATCAAATATTCGGGGAACGCCACCGGCTGCTGCGCCTGGTGCGGGTGATTCGGTCCGGCATACAGCTTCAGCTTGTCGAGCATCCGCTTGCCGAGGGCACTCTTGGGCATCATCCGCTTGACGGCCTTGAGCAGAATCTCTTCCGGCTGCTTCGACCACAGGTCGATGGCGGCGATCTCCCGCAGCCCGCCCGGCCATTGCGTGTGCCAGCGATACGACTTCTTCGACATCTTCGTGGAGAAGTGCTCGTGCTTGGCGTGCGACATCTGCCCGCCGCTGAAGCGGACTTGCTCGGTGTTCACCACCACCACGTAGTCGCCAGTGTCCACACTGGGCGTGTATTCCGGCTTGTGCTTGCCCATCAGCACGGTCGCGATCTGCGTCGCCAACCGGCCCACCGTTTGCCCGGCGGCGTCGACCACGTACCACTTCGGCTGGACGTCCGCCGGCTTGACGAGCGTGGTTTTCGGCATCGGATTCGTCATGACGCTTGATCCATCTCAGAGCGGACGCCCGAAGCGGTCTTCGGCTGCATCCATCGAATGTGTCGGCACTTAGGTCGCGCCGCTTTCCTCCCCGCAATCCGGGGGAATTGAGTAATCTATCCGCTTCGCCCGCGGAGTTCAACTCCGGTCGCCACAGAATTTTACGCATCCAACAGCCGCGGTTGGCAACCGCGGTCTTCTGAGCGACGCGGATGCCATCCGCGGCTTTGCGAACCCGTACTCGCAGAGTGCTCTACATCATTTCGTCTTCGCCGCGGCCAGCGGCCCGGACGGAGTGTCGGCGAAGCGAGCCTTGATCTCGGCATAGACCGCGGCGGCTTCGTCCTTCTGACCGGCACGGTCCAACGCCTGGCCAGCTTGCCACGCGGCTTCGGCGGCGAGCCACCGGTCTTCGCTGGCGACGAGCGGCAGCCACAGCCACGCGGCCGCTGCGGCGACGTCGTTGTGCTGCCGCTTCCAGCCGAGGCCGAGAATATACCGCGGCCCGCCGCCGAGCAGATCGCCGGCGTCGTCAAACGATCGTTCCCAACGCAGCAACTCCTCGCGGGAGACGTCTTCCGTTAGCGCCTTCACCCGCCAGAGTTGAATCTGGCCGTAACGCTGAACATCCCCATTCTCGTCGCGGGCCAGGTCTTTCAACGTGCGCAACGCCGCGTCGGCATGCTGCTTCTCAGTCAGCAGATGGCTCGCGGCGAGCAAGCGCGCCGCCGAGTTCGTCGATTGGGCCAGCCATTGCCGCGACGCCTGGATCAGTTCCGCCGACGGCCGGGCGTCGCTCCACGACAACGGCAGCAGCGAGAAATACATCGTATACGGATCGGAGTCGAAAATCGCGAGGAACCGTTCCCCTGCCGCGACGCGGTCGCCGTTCCACAGGGCGCATTTGATCTGCGTGGCGAGAATCTCCCGGCGAACCCAGACGCGATTTTCTTTATCGAGCGCCGCGTCGAGCTTGTCGAACGCTTCCTTCGCTTTGCCTTCGGACAACAGTTGCCGACCGGCGGTGTGCGGCTCGCTGTAATGTGTCGTGACTTCGAGCACGTCCTTCCGCGGCATCCGCCGCAGCGCTCCGCCGGCTTTCGCCTGATAGACGACTTCGCGACCCGTGTAATCGTGAAGGATGCACGACGTCCCGATACGGCTGCCGCCCGCCGTGCGCATCACGATGCGGTCTTCGGCGGGAAGAGCCGAAGAGATGGCGAAGATCAGCAGCAAACACGTTCTCGGCGGCATGGTTCGCTCATCTCGGCGGGTGGCCGGGGCTGGACGACCAACGGGAGGAAGCCCCGGTGTGTTTGCCAACGATCACCGGGGCTTCGCCGAAACGGCTCCAGCCCCGGCCACCCGAACGTGACTATCTTTCGTCATTCAGTTTTTTCACCGCCTCCGCCACGGCGTCGACGTGGCCGTCGACCTGCACGCGCGGCCAGGCGGCGGCGATTTTGCCTTCCTTGTCGATCAAAAACGTCGCCCGCTGGACGCCCATCGACTTCTTGCCGTACATGTTCTTCTCGACCCACACGCCGTACTTCTCGGCGATGGCGTGGCCCTCGTCGGCCAAGAGCGGAAACGGCAGCGAGAATTTCTCGGTGAACTTCTGATGCGACTCGACCGAATCGGGACTGATGCCGAGCACGACGGTGTCCTTCGCCGCGAATTTCTTCAGATCATCGCGGAAACCGCACGCCTCCTTGGTGCAACCGGGGGTGTCGTCCTTCGGGTAGAAGTAGAGGACGACGTTTTTCTCGCCGGAGAAGTCTTTGAGGGAGATTTTCTTGCCGGTCGAGGCTGGTAGGGAAAATGCTGGGGCGTTTGATCCAATCGCAGGTGTGGGCATGATTGATCCTCCTAGCTGTACCGTATCGTCGCACCGCTAACAAAAAAAGCCCCGTCGCCGGGGCTTCTCATGCACTGTTCACGCTGGCGGAAATTCTTCGGGTTCCATCGTGGGTCGTCGGATGATGTTCGGTCCAGTGTACCGCACGGGTGACGTGACGATTTCCCGCCCGCAATCGGCACAGGAATATCGGAAGTACCATTGCCCATCGACGAAAAACTGTTCCTCGTAATACAGCTTGGTGGGGTTGAAGCGAGGGGCGGGCTGTGGTTCTTCCTGAATTCTTCCCAGACGATCAAACGGCCTTTCAAACGACCCGTCATCAATCGGCGGGAGATATTCCGGCTCCGGGATCGGCGTTTTTCCGATCTGGCTGTACGGTCTTTCAAAGTCGTCAGGATCGAATGGTACGGGCGACTTTCGACCGCTCTTGCCATACGGTTTTTCAAACGGCTCGACATCGTTCGGTTCCGGCACCGACCTTTCGGACGGATCAACGTAAGGTTCAAACGGCGGAAGTTGTGGACGCATCCGCCTTTCTACCGACCGTTTCCGTGGCCGAATCGGCGTCGTCTCAGCGATGATCTGCTCCCGTGGCCGAGGATCGTTGTATGCACCGGCTGGCGGTTCCACTTCCGTATCCGGTTCCAATTTCAACTGCCAGCCAAGCTTCGGCGGGTCTTCGTGCCGCTGCGGCTGTTCGGGTTGAACGTGGAAATGGTTCTCCGTCCTCTTATCAATGTTCACCAACTTATCAACGTGAATGGTGACCACCGTCGCGGTCACCGCTAAACATGAGATACTGAAAACCTTGAGCAACGTAACACCACCGCCAGTGCTTGCCATGATCCAAACCCCCATCCTGTGTGTTTGAGATGTGTCAGTACAGTACTGTCTATTTCATCACGCAAAAGCAACTGGTCAAGACGAGGTTGCCGATTCTGCGGCGCTTCATCAAAAATTAACAAACGAAAAAACCCCGGCGAACTGGGTTATCTCTCGCCTTCTGGCCGCGGCTGGTAATCACACCCTTTCAAGGGTCACGCCGCAGCCCTCGGAGCCTTTTCCAGGAATGCCCGGTCACCTGGTTCTTTTACGGCAACGATGTGTTGTTCTTCATATCGTCGAGAGGTTGCCGAACGCCGCCAAGCGACGTTTGCGTCCCCTTTGCGAACGATTTTCTGACCGGCTACACTCGGCGAAGCCCACTCACCACATCCAGGAAACCACCATGCCCTACTTCCCCGAAGTCCCGAAGATTCCGTTCGAAGGCCCGAAGTCGAAGAACCCGCTGGCGTTCAAGCATTACAACCCGGACGAGGTCGTTGAAGGGAAGCCGCTGAAAGATCTGATGCGGTTTGCCGTGGCGTATTGGCACACGTTCCGCGGGACCGGCAGCGATCCGTTCGGAGCGGCGACGATGATCCGGCCGTGGGAAGACGCCGACCGGCACGCGAACGATCTGAAGCGCGTCGACGTCGCGTTCGAGTTCATGGAAAAGCTCGGCGCGCCGTTCTACTGCTTTCACGACCGCGACGTGAGCGGCGAAGGGGACGATCTGAAGGAGACCAACGCCCTGTTCGACAAGGTCGTCGCGAAGTTGAAGACAAAGCAGCAGGAAACGGGCATCAAGCTGCTGTGGGGCACGGCGAACCTGTTCTCGCATCCGCGGTTTCTGCACGGCGCGGCGACGAGCTGCAACGCCGACGTCTTCGCCTATGCCGCGGCCCAGGTGAAGAAAGCCCTGGAGGCGACGCACGAACTCGGCGGCGTGAACTACGTCTTCTGGGGCGGCCGCGAAGGGTACATGAACCTCTACAACACCGACATGAAGCGCGAGCTCGATCACCTCGCGAAGTTCATGCACCTGGCGGTCGACCACGCGAAGAAGATCGGCTTCAAGGGGCAGTTCTTGTTCGAGCCGAAGCCAAAGGAGCCGACGAAGCATCAATACGATTTCGACGCCGCGGCATGCTGCAATTTCCTGCGGGCCTACGATCTGTGGGACCACGTGAAGCTGAACATCGAGACGAACCACGCCACGCTCGCCGGGCACACGATGATGCACGAGCTGACATATGCGTCGCTGCAAGGGAAGCTCGGCAGCATCGACGCGAACACGGGCGACCTGCTG
>CAZDGB010000402.1:0-5148 GCA_964504645.1 uncultured Planctomycetaceae bacterium
ACCCGTTTGCATATCCTGCACGTCAGCACCGCTCGCGAACTGGAACTCTTTGACGGCGGCGTGGCCCGTATCAGCAGTCCGCGAGAAAATGAATTTTATATCGAACGCGACGAAACCGTCCGCAAAATCACCGCCGGCTTCGCGAGCGAGCCCCCCGATTTCCCCGGCTGCGAAGGACTCGTCAACTGGCGGCGTTCGGGCCTGGAGTTGGAACTCGTCGTCGTGAACTGGGGGCCGTTGCAGCAGTCGATCCTCGAATCGCTGGAGCCGCGCTGGATCGACGCGGCGGAGCTGAATTTGGAAGACGCATTCATTGAATACACGCGCGGCTCAAAACGTTCGTTGCCCTTATTCGCCCGGGAGAAGAACCGTGTGGACGGCTCTGTTGTCGAAAGAACTGCGTGAGTGCGGCCTGTACGCGGGGCTGGCGCTGCTCGCGTTGGTGCAGATCGTCGGATCCGGGATGGACCTACCGCTGATTCCGTTTCTCGATTCGGGGCGCGGGCAGGAAATTCCCTTCGTCCCCAGCTACGTATTCACGCGGGAAACGCAGTTCACTACGGTCGCCGTGATCCTGGCGATTGTCATCGGACTGCACCAGACGCTGTGGGAATCGTGGCGGCAGACGACGTTGTTCCTGCTGCACCGCCCGCTCCCGCGGCGGCAGATGTTCGTGGCGAAGTTGGCGGCGGGGGGCATATTGCTGGTTGCGATCACGGCGATTCCGCTCGCGGTCTACAGCCTGTGGGCCGCGACGCCGGGGACGCACGCCAGCCCGTTCTACTGGAGCATGACCGAACCTTGGTGGCGGACGATCGCCGCGGCACTCGTCTGCTACCTTGGCGCATTTCTGAGTGGGCTGCGTCCGGCGTACTGGCTCGGTTCCCGCACTTGGCCGGCGATTGCCGCCGTGCTGTTGGCGCTGCTCCTGAAGTTCGAGTTTGAATGGCTTTGGCCACCGTTGATTTACACTGGTTTGCTGCTGTTGGGGGCGTTGCTCATGTATTCGATTCTCGACGTCGCCGAACGGCGGGAGTATCCATAGGGTCCGCTGTGCGGACCGTTTGAAGTGGACGTCATTCGGCACACGGATTGGTCCGCACAGCGGACTCTACTGGGTAGAGGACGTCTTTTTCCGGTCCCTCACCCCCGCCGCGGGAGACGGGACAAAGACCAAAGGCATTCCGCGATGATTCCGCCCCGACCTTCGAACCTGCTGATGTTCGCGTGGCTGACGATCGGTTATGCCGTCGTGCACATGATCGCCGCGCTGTGGGCGTTTTCAGTGCTGCAAGCGATCGGCGGCACCACTCCCAGCGAGCACTTGCAGGTTGTGGAGGGCGACGGTCCAGTGATCGCAATCCAGACTTCCGTAGGAAACATGGCTCGGGTCGCCTATCGCCGATTGGACGGCACACGCATCGACGGGCCGATCGGCCAAGTGGCGAAGGGCGTGAATCTTTACCCGCGTCTCGCGGGGAGACCTTCCTCATGGGAGAATCGGATCAGTCCGTTCATCGACTTTCAGAGTCCGACCGTCAATTGGTACCTAATCGTTCCGCCGGACCGGAACGGCACCGGTTATTTCTCCGGATTCGAGCAACTGTCGAACCGGCACGTCGGCTATCTGGGAACGCAGGGATTCAGCTCGCAAATTCCTGCCACGGACCAATCGTTCGATCTCGGAACAGCGCGCAACCCGTTCCTTGGCGCTGTCGCCGCCGCGCAAACGGAGTATTTCCATGGCGAACCCTACGAGCCCCGTACAGGTCCGCAGGCCAATTCTCCGATCCCTCCCAATGCGGGGGCGGATGCGATGTGGATGCTGTCGAACGGAACGTTGTACGAAATCCGGTTGGCCGAACACACGGTGCGGAAACTGATCGAGCATCGCCCGGAAATCCGCAGGTTGACGCGATTGACGCTGCGGGGAGAGAAGGATCGTAAGCTGGAACTGTTGCTCCGCACGGACACAGGATTGACGATCCTCGATCCCCGCACGCTGGCCGAGGAAGCGATTGCGCTGGAATTGCAACAACCGTCGTCAAACGAAACGTACTACGAGTTGTCCGACGGCCAACGAATTTTCGTGAGCAGTCTCTATTCCCAAGATCCCAGCGTGCCCCATACCGCCCGAATTTTCTGGATCGACGTGACCGGCCGCGTCGAGCGTCAGGTCGATACGGAATACGCCGTGGGTGGAGCCTGGAATCCCGCAGGGCTCGAAGCCGCCGCGTTTCCCGCGCCGGTTATTCCTTTTGTCGCGGCCTTCGTTGCACCGTTCACCGAAGCTCAGCACGTTCTGCATGCTCAACGGGGCGACAAGCCGTCATCCTACTTCGGACATGTCGGCGATTTCTTCCGGATGTTCAAAGTTTGGCTCGTCGCCTCGCTGCTCATCGGCCTCGCCACCGGTTGGGCCGCGCGTCGTCGCGAAGTCGACGTCTTTCACAACCCAAGCTGGCTGTGGCCGGTGCTCGTCGGCGCGTGCGGGTGGTTCGGGTGGATGGGCTACATCTGCCTGCGCCCGCTCCCCGCGCGGTTGCCGCACGGCCAATGGCTCCCCGCGCAGCCGGAACCCAACCGCCCGCTGGGGACGGAAATTTTCGCGTGACGCTCATTCAAGAAGAGAAAGTTTTCGTCGCTCTTCACTGGCAGTGGGTGCTTGAAACCGCTGGGGTTGACCCCGAAGCCGGTCGTTGCTACAAGCCCCCCTATCTCCTGATTTTCGTCTGAAAAATGAATGCCTCCACAGGCGCCGCTGCTGATCCTGCGGGGCCGGTGAGTTTGTTCGTCCACTCGCAAATCGTCTCTGCTGTTCCGCCGGAGGTATTGCTCCTTCCTGCTGGGAAAGATCGCTGTCGGCTGCGCGCGACCCAATCGGGGGAGGAGTCCGTCGGATGTGCTTTTCCCTGTCGCCGCCACGCTTATGGGGATGGATGCCCGGCGTGGTGGTCTTGGTTGCGTTCTGCGCGAATGCCTGGTCGCAACCGCCGCCCTCCGAATTGCCGGAATTGGGTTTTGAAGGAGACATCCTCGATCCAATCGCCGAGCGGGTTCAATCGTTGGAGGAAGCGAATCGAAAGCTCATCGAGCGGTTGGAACAATCCGATCGGGAGCACGACGAGCAGTTCCAGAGCCTGCTGCAGCAATTCCTGGAAGCCACCGGCGAAGTGACGTATGGCCCCGACGGCATGCCGGTCGTCAACGGCACGCTGCCTTACGAAGGGAGCGACGGCTCGAGCGCGCGGTCCACTCCGGTCCCGGACTATACGGAAGGGATGTTCGTTCCATTCGATCCCGCGCCGGGTTACCCCAGTTCCAACGTCATCAGCTTCGACCGGCTGCCGCTGCGCGCCACGTTCGGCCCCGGTTTCCAGTTGCAGACCAAGGACGAACAGTTTTCCCTGCAGATTCACTACGAATCGCAGATCGAAGGGCGGGTGTGGGATCCCAGCCGGGAGAACCCGGGAAACAACGGCTTCTTCCTGCCGCGGCAACGGTTCTTCTTCAACGGGACGGTGACGCAGAACGTCGAATACGAGCTCTCGATCAATCGCGGCGTAAACAATATCAACTTGCTGAATGCGTATCTCAACTTCCACTTTGATGATCGCTTCGAACTCCGTGTGGGGCGCTTCTTCACGCCGTTCCCCTACGACCAGTACGCGATCTCGAACTACTGGCTGCTAACCCCCGAGCGGTCGCTATTCACGACCAATCTCAGCCTGAATCGCCAGATCGGAGCGATGGCGTGGGGCTACTGGTTCGACAAGCGGCTCGATTACGCGATTGGCGTGTTCAACGGTTCGCGTAATTCCTTCGAGAGTCCCAACAACGCCGTGGACACCGTCGGGTATCTCAATGCGCGGCCGTTTCAGGAATCGGACTTCCCGTTGGTCCGGTTTTTGAACTTCGGCACGTCGTTCGCTTTCGGCTGGCAGGATCAGAACCCCTCGCCAGCCACATTCCGTATCGGAGCAGGTTCTCCTGATACGAATATTCCCACCACCGGCGCCAGCAACTCGTCGCCGCTGCGGCGCACGAAAACATTCTCGGCCATCACCGCTCGCAACAGCCAAGCCGCCATTCCTTCGCTCTGACAACGAACGGCGATCCATCCTTTTTCCGCTCCCGTGACCGCGGCCATCCCCGTCGTCAGACGGATGCCCCGGACTATCTCGTCGCAGACCAACTGATATCCGGCGGGTTCCGAGTCCACTTCGCTCGGCGTCGGCGCTTCCAATAGAGTGCCGCGGTGCGGCGGCCCGCCCGCTAGCGCGAGGTCGCAGTAGTGCGTCCAGATCTGATCCCAGGCGACGCGCGAGTCCGCGCCGTACTTCAGCGCCGCAGAACCCATGGACCTCGGTTTCACATTGTCAAAGCACCCCTGGTAGAGCGGGGGGAGCAGCGAATGGACCCGGGCCTCAAGAAATGCCAGGTCTGCCGCATCATCGGCATCGCCGGGCCATGTCACGTTCCGGGGCGGCAAACTGGACATGTTTTCGGAACCGACATTGATGAGTTGAAAAGGTTTCCACGTCGCTGATGGCATTCGGCCGGCAGTTCTTGCTCCCACATGGAACAAGGCGCCTCAGTTGCAGTCAAGCGCGGCACAGAAAAGACGTGTCGCACGGCGGTTTCCTCACGACGGCAACCGCAAATCTGTCGAAAGCTGGTCTTTCAATCGCCGTTTTCTGATTGCCGCCGTCGATCGCTACGATGCCACGTTACCGCACCGGGTGGTTACGCCCAGACTTCACCGTCTGAAGCAAGAGTCTACCAGCTCGGGGCGATTGAGTCGTTCATTTTCTGAAAGAGGGATCCCATGCAGCCATTTTTCCCTGGAAACGGACGCGGCTCGCCCGTTCGGCGCGGCTTTACGCTGGTTGAGCTGCTGGTCGTGATCGCCATCATCGCCATTCTGATCGCTCGGTTGCTGCCCGCCGTCCAGCAGGCGCGGGAAGCGGCCCGGCGGACCGAATGCCGCAACAAGTTGAAGCAGCTCGGCCTGGCGCTGCACAACTATCACGACATCCACCTGTCGTTCCCCTATTCCGGTTCGGGGCCGTACAGCGGCGAGGCGTTTCTGACGGCCATCGGCGCCGAGCATTCCTGGAATGAGTTCATCCTGCCGCAGATCGACCA
>CAZDGB010000403.1:0-5074 GCA_964504645.1 uncultured Planctomycetaceae bacterium
AGCCCACGGCTTCCAAACCGTTCGGCATGTCGAGACGCTTCATGAACCAAATCACGCGGTCGGCGAGAATTTCTCCGGCGTCTTCCGGGCCGGCGTCGCGGATGTCGGCGCCGAGCGCCTCAGCCGCGCGGAGATGCCGCGCGGGATTCACCGGGGCCGTGAATCGCGCGACGGCGGGCGTGTGCAGAATGACCGACATGCCGTGCGGCACCAGCGGGTGATCGACGCGATAACCGGGCGGGCGATAGTTCTTCACCATGCCGGCGACGGGGTACGACATGCCGTGCGGCAGATGCACGCCTGCGTTGCCGAAGCCGATCCCCGCGATCGCTGAAGCGAGCAGCATCTGCCCGCGGGCCTCGTCGTCGGACGGGTCGTCGTAAGCCCGGGGGAGAAACTCGGCGACGAGCTCCAACGCCCTTATCGCCCAGACGTCGCTGATCGGATTCGCCCCTTGATACGCAGGCCGCTCGATCGGCCGGGCCGGTTGCGGCCGCGAATCGAAGGGAATCGCCGTGTACGATTCGAGGGCATGGCTGAGGACGTCGAGCCCCGATGCCGCGGCGACGGCGGCCGGCAATGTGCGGGTGTTGTCGCTGTCGATGATGCCGAGCAGCGGCTTGAGATAACGATGGGCGATGCCGGTCTTCGCCTTCTTTTCCAGCCAATCGAAGATGGCGACGCCGGTCGTTTCGCTGCCGGTGCCGGCGGTGGTCGGCACGGCGATCAGGGGTTTGAGCGGGCCGGGGACCGGTTTGCCTTGGCCGATCGGTGCGTTGACGTAGTCGAAGAACTCGGCGGGATACGTGGCGTAGAGGTTCGCCGCCTTCGCCGTGTCGATCGTGCTGCCGCCGCCGACAGCGACATAGGCGTCGAACTTGCCGTCGGCCGCGAACTTCGCCGCGTCCCGAAACGTGACGTCGGTCGGCTCAACGTGGATTTGATCATAGAGCGCGAACTCGACGCGATTGTCCCGCAGCGAGTCGAGCACCGTTCGGCCGACCGGCAAATCGACGAGCGCCGGATCGATGACGAGCATGGTCCGCCGCGCGCCGAGTTCGGCGAGATCCATACCGATCTCGCGCGTCACGCCCTGCCCGCAGCGGATGTTTGAGGCCGACATCTGAAAGGCGGTGTCGTTCGGCATTTGCAACGCCTTACAAAGAAGCCCAGGGATTGCGATCCCTGGGCTTCGCGAACGATTCGATTACTTCAACGCTTCGATCTTTTTCGCCGCTCCGGCGCGGGCTTTTTCCATCACGTCGGCGAGCTTCACCGGTTTGCCGCCCTGGCGTTTGCTTTCATCGGCGGCTTCCATGAAGGCGTAGATTTCGAGCGTTTCTGCCTCGGCAACGGGAGACTCGCCGGTCTTGAAGAACTTCACGATGTCGACCACGAGCGGGCGGTAGCCGCCGTAGGTGCCGAGGTCGGTGACGCCCTTCGTGCCGAACGCGCGGCCGCCGTAGCCGCCGCCCCCTTCGCGAATGCCGCGGAACGTGCCGATGCGGCCTTTGTCCCACGTCCCCATCACGACGTCGAAGCCCGGCGTCGAGGCCCGCTGCACGCTCTGGCAGCCGGTTCCCATCACCGTGAACAGCGCTTCGACGCCGTGGATGCCGTACCAGTATAGATCGGGGTGCGTCGGTTCGAGGGACGCCGGGCTGAAGGTGTCAGCGCCGAGGACATCACCGATTTCCCCCGCACGGACTTTCTGCGCGATCGGCATGTAACGCAGCGACGACGAAGAAAAGACCGGCACTTTGTATTTCTTGGAGGTCTCGAAGATCGCGACGGCGTCCTCCAGCGTGCCGGCGATCGGCTTGTCGATGAAGCACGGCTTGCCGGCTTGCAGCACGGGGATCAATTGCTCGAAGTGCGGCCGGCCGTCGTTCGTTTCCAGGCAGACGGCGTCGACTTTTTCCAGCAGCGCCGGGATCGAATCGACGATCTCGATCCCCATCTTCTTGAAGTCCTCGGTGTATTGCGGCACGCGCTCCACGCTAGATTTGATGTCCGGGCTGCCTTTCGGATATGCGGCGACGATCTTCACGCCCGCCACGTCGTCTTCCGGAGTTTCTTTATTCATTTCCTTGGCGAAGGCGCCGGCGTGGGACGTGTCCAGGCCGATGATGCCCACGCGGATCAATTTCTTTTCGGCCTGCGCGACCGCCGCAGCAGCGACTTCGACTTTGGGGCCGAGCGCGGCGAGACTCCACAGAATCACCTGCTTGTCGTAACTGCCAGTCGCCAGGACCGTGCCGTCTTTCGTCAGGGCGAGCGCCGAGATGCGGCCTTCGTGTTCTTCGAGGCTGGCGAGCTCCGCGCCCGATTCGCGGTTCCAGAGTTTCACGGTGTGCTTGCCGACGAACCGTCCGCCGCTGCCGCTGATCACCGTTTTGCCGTCGGGATGAAACAGGACGCAGTTGATCGGCCGTTGGTGTTCGTTGAACGAACCGATCGGCTGCTGCGTTTCGAGATTGGTCAGGATGACTTTCTCATCGAGTCCCCCCGACGCGAGGACTTTGTTGTCCGGCGAGAAGGCGACGCACGTCGCGGCCCGTTTGTGGTCGCCCAGGCTGAACAGTTCCTTGGCGGTGGCGGCGTCCCAGACTTTCACTTCGCCCGGCTTGGTCACGCGGGTGTCGTCGCCGGCCGCGGTGGCGATGCTGCGCCCATCCGCCGACCACGCGACTCCGTAGATCGGAAACGCATGGCCCGACAGCACGGCCTGAGCCTCGCTGCCGTCGAGCGTCCAGAGCCGGGCCGTTTCATCCTCGGAACTGGTGACGATTCGCTGCCCGTCCGGGGAGAACGACGCGCCGGTGACATAGCCGCGATGGCCTTTCCACTCGCGGACGCGTTCGGACTTCGCCACGTCCCACAACTGCACCGATTGATAGCCGCCGACAACCAACTGGCCTCCATCCGGAGAATAGGCTAGTGCCCGCACGCGGCCCTTGATGTCCTTGAGCGAGCCGCGGCTTTGGCGGGTTTCCGCGTCGAAGAGCGTGACGGAATCCTTCGAGCCGACGGCGAGCGTCTTGCCATCCGGCGAGAACGCTAGGCTGGTGATCCAATCGTTCGCGGGAGCGAGCGCAGCGACCTTTGGCACCGGCACGACGGTGGGCTCAACATCGTCGGACCAGGCGATAGAGGAGATCAATCCCAACGAAAGGACGACCGGCAAAACACGGGTGCACAGCATGAGCGACTCTCCGAGGAAAAACATCGAATATTCGAACGCCGCCATTATGGCGTCCGCTCGCAGCGCTGCCAATTGCGGCGCGGTCGGGTCCGCTGTGCGGACCATTAGCGTGGCACAGAGCGGTCTGCACAGCGCACTACGAAATGCCTTCGCGGGCCAGTTGGGCGCGGGCTTTCCAGAGGGAATCCAGCACGGCGTCGATGTACTGTTCCTCAGAGAACGGGCTCATAATGTACGACTTCAGCGCGACGATCGGTTCGCCGTAGTCGGTTTCGCGGTAGCAGCCGGTCATCGAGATCACGACGCCGTGGCCTTGCAGCGCATCAGCCTGCACGAGTTGGAAGATGCGGCGGTTGTATTCGTTGTGTGCCCGCAGCTGCTCGCGGTGCGACGAGTCGTGCTGCTCTTTCTCGGAGATGCTGAACGTGTCGACGCCACCGGGGTAGACGCGGAACAGCGTCACCGGGCCGAAGTTGCCCTTGTTGACGACGGTGGTCGACGCGTGGCCATCGAGATGCTCGCGCAGAATCTCGGCCATAGTCACCACGTGACCCAGCAGCGCGCGGAAGCCGTTCTTGCCGAACAACCGCAGGTTGGCGAGCGCCGCCATCGGCGCGCTGCCGCCGCGCGTCACCTCCAGCGTGTAGCGGCCGGGATGATAGTGGCCGTCGTGGAACAAGTACGGCGTTTCCGACGGATTGCGGCTCAATAGTTCCAAATCCTCGGCGTCTTTCACGAGAAACAAACTAGAGACGTACGGCGTGAAGCCGGTCTTGTGGAAGTCGATGCCGACCGAATCGGCGAGCGGCAAGGCTTGAATCCGCCGCCGCGTCCCCGCCAGCGCCCGCACCGTGCGATGCCGGAACCCCAGTGGATTGTGATGAAAATCGTAATCGTTGAAGACGCTCCACGCCCAGCCGATGACGGCGTCCGCATGCAGATGGGGCACATAGTCCAGGCCGAACTCTTCGACGAGCTTATCGCGGATTTCGCGCATCTGCTGCAAATCGTCGAGCCCGAAATGATCGGTCGTCCCCATCGTCGCGATGATCGCGGCGATCTTGCGGCCCGATTTGAGCACATCGCGGGCCATCGTCTCGAACAGGCAGGTCCGAATTTCGTTCTCCGGCGTGCACGGAACCTGGATGACGTTTTCCTGCCCCATTCCGAGCCAGTTCGCCACGCTGAGGCACGAATAGTGGGCCCGTTCCGAACAGAGAATGACCGGCTGTTCGCGCAGGCCGTGTTGCCGCGTACCGGGGCAGGCTTTTTCCAATCCAAGCTTCGCCCCGTACAACAACGTTCCCGTGCCGCCGAACGTGAACAGACCGGCCGAGTGCGCCGGATCGTAGCCCACGAGGTCCGCCGTCATCGACGCGACTTCGACTTCCGCCGCGGCGACTTGGCGGGACGATTCCTCGCTGACGAGATTCGGATTGTAGATCGACGGCAACAGCCCGCCGATGACGCTGGGAATGGTGGGGTACGCGATGACGTTGATCTGCGCCCGTGGATGCCCCCAGATGAACATCCCCGAGAGATGATCGACGAGCAGCCGCGTGACATCTTCTAGCGATTGCGGATCGGCGGCGATGCGCTGCTGCTTGGCGGCCTCATAATCGAGCACGGCCGGCTGCCCGAGCAGCGGCGACGCCGACTTCATGCCGTCGAGTTGATCCAGGGCCCGTAGAAACGAGAAGACGAAGTACGCGTCGTGCACCCGGTCCGACACCGGCTGCGGAAACGCCTGCCGCAGATGCTGGACAATTTCAGAATACGGAGCCGTCATAGAGAAATGCCTGTTGCGAAGGCTAAGTTAAAAGACAGGAACCGCAGATTTCGCAGATAAATAAGGACTAGGAATTGGTT
>CAZDGB010000404.1:0-5065 GCA_964504645.1 uncultured Planctomycetaceae bacterium
CGTCGACGGCTCCGTCGTGACGATTGAAAACGTCGTCCGGCGGCTTTCGGAGCAAAAAAAGCACGCCTCGCGGCAGGAGGTCGTCCGGCAGGCCTGCAGCGAAGTCGCCAAGCCGAGTCTGTTCGGCGTGCTGATCATCATGATCGTCTACCTGCCGATCCTGGCCTTGGAGGGGGTCGAAGGAAAGATGTTCCGGCCGATGGCGCTGACGGTGATCTTCGCCCTCGCGGGATCGGTCGTGTTGTCGCTGACGGTGATTCCCGTGCTGGCGAACTGGTTCCTGCCGAAGCAGGTCAGCGATCATCATCCGCTAGTTGTGCGGATCTTCGCCCGGATGTACGAACCGCTCTTACGGGCCGCGATGGATCGGCCGATGTTCGTCCTCTCGGCGACCGGCATCGCGCTGACAATCGCACTGGCCATCGCCATCCGCCTGGGAGGCGAGTTCGTGCCGCGGTTGAACGAAGGGTCACTCGTCATCGGCATTCTGCGTCCGCCCGGCACGAGCCTGGAGGAATCAATCGAAATCAACACGCGGCTGGAACAGGCGCTGCTACGAGAATTCCCGGACGAGATCGACCACTTGTGGTCGCGGCAAGGAGCGCCGGAAGTCGCCACCGATCCGGGGACGATCGAATCGACCGACGTCTTCATCGCGCTGCATCCACGGTCGCATTGGAAGAAAGCGACGTCGCAGGAAGAACTGGTGGAACTGCTTTCCGACACCGTGAAAACGTTTCCGGGGCAGACGGTCTGGTTCACGCAGCCGATCGAAATGCGCATCAACGAAATGCTCTCCGGCGTGCGAGCCGACGTGGCGATCAAAGTCTTCGGCCCGGACCTGGAGAAGCTGATCGACGTCGGCGGGCAGATGGAAAACGCGCTCCGCAAAGTGCCGGGCTGCTCCGAACTGACGGTCGAGCAGATCAAAGGGCAACCGGTGCTACGGATCAAGATTGATCAAGGTCAAATCGCCCGCTACGGCATCCCGGCGCAATCGGTGCTCGACGTCGTCGAATCGATCGGCGGCAAAGTCGTCGGCGAAGTCGTGGAGGATCAACTCCGATTTCCGCTCACAGTTCGCTTGCCGGAATCACTGCGGCAAAGCCCGGCGACCATCGCGGGCATCACATTCACGTCGGCATCGGGCGAGCGGGTGCCGTTGTCGCGCCTGGCGAGCATCGAGGAAGTCCGCGGGGCGCGCGTGATTTCCCGCGAGCAAGGGATGCGGCGTCTGACGCTGCAATGCAACGTCCGCGGGCGCGACCTGGCGGGGTTCGTGCAAGACTGCCAGCAGAAGATCGCGTCGGACGTCACCTTGCCGGAAGGGGGCTACCGCGTGGAGTGGGGCGGCCAGTTCGAGAACTTCCAGCGAGCCAGCGCCCGGCTGCAGCTCGTCGTGCCGGTCGCCATGCTGCTGATCATCGGCATGCTGTATCTCACGTTCCGAAATATGTTCGACGCGTTGCTCGTCTTCACGAGCGTGCCGTTCGCCTGCATCGGCGGCGTGCTGACGCTGTCGCTGCGGCACATGCCGTTCTCGATCTCCGCGGCGGTCGGTTTCATCGCGCTGTCGGGCATTTCAGTCCTCAATAGCCTCGTGCTGGTGGAATTCATCCGGCACCTGCGGCACGAAGGCCGCGATCTGCGATCGGCGATTGTCGAAGCCGGCCTGACCCGCATGCGGCCCGTGCTGATGACAGCTCTCGTCGCCAGCTTGGGCTTCGTGCCGATGGCGCTCAGCACCGGCATGGGGGCCGAAGTGCAGCGGCCGCTCGCCTCGGTGGTGATCGGCGGCGTGATCACCAGCAGCTTCATGACGCTGGTCGTACTGCCGACGCTCTACGCGATCTGTGCGGAGAGCCTCGCAACCGTCAAACTCCGCCTGCCGCACGTGGAACCGCTGCCGCACCCGGTGGCGACGTAGTGTGCGGACGTCCGTCGCTCGCGTTTTGGCGACACATCGCAGCGACCGGCTTGCACTCGCTTCGCGGGGAAGTGAGGATAAAGAGAAGCCAACTCGTTCCGGATCCGGCATTCGCAACTCTTCCCTAACTCTGTTAAGACCGCGCGCATGTCCAAATCTTCGAAACGCCGCGTTCGTTCCCCACTGAACACGCCGTTGACGGCGTCGGTCGTGCGGCAACTGAAGCCGCCTCGCGAGGTCGCCGTGGGGGATATCGCCCCCGACACCGAACCGCGGGAACTCGAACAATTCGTGGTGGGCGAATCGGTGGCGAGCGCCCAGGGAACACTGTCGGAAGCCGTGCGGGATGTGGTGACGAGCACGCCGCCGCACAACATCACATCGCTGACTCACTCATTGCAGGTCATTCTGGATGGCGCTTCACCGGATGACGCCGCGATGTTGCGCGGCGTCCTGCGGGGGAACTCTGCCGACGATGGTGCGGCAGCGCCAGTCAATCCCGATACCGAGCTTGCCGTTGACTGGCACGAGGGAAACTATCCGTACAAAAATCTTCTCTCACGCAAGTCGTACGAGAAGCAGAAATATCATCTGCAAGTCGAGTTGCTGAAGTTGCAGGCGTGGGTGAAATCGGCGAAGCAGAAAGTCGTCATCCTGTTCGAAGGCCGGGACGCAGCCGGCAAAGGGGGGACGATCAAACGCTTCATGGAGCATTTGAATCCCCGCGGCGCGCGGGTCGTGGCGCTCGAAAAGCCGAACGAACTGGAGCGCGGCCAATGGTATTTTCAGCGCTACGTGGAGCATTTGCCGACGGCCGGCGAAATCGTGATGTTCGACCGGTCGTGGTACAACCGCGCGGGCGTCGAACGGGTCATGGACTACTGCAGCGACGCCGAGTACCAGGAGTTCTTGCGGCAAGTGCCCGATTTCGAACGCAACCTGGTGCGCAGCGGCATCCACCTGATCAAGTTCTGGTTCTCGGTCAGTAAAGAGGAACAGCGCCGGCGGTTCGAGGAGCGCAAGGCACATCCGCTCAAGCAGTGGAAACTGTCGCCCGTCGATCTCTCCTCGCTCGACAAATGGGAAGACTACACCCAGGCGAAGGAAGCGATGTTCTTTCAAACCGACACGGCCGACGCCCCGTGGACCGTGATCAAATCCGACTGCAAGAAGCGGGCCCGCCTGAACGCCATGCGCTACGTGCTGCATCGGCTGGCATACGCCAAGAAAGACGGGGATGCGATCGGCCCTCTCGACCCGTTGCTTGTCGGCCGCGCCCACATCGTCTACGAGCGCGGCGAGCACCCCGGCGCGATCCCCGCGCATTCGTAGCCGTCAACCGGCAAACCACTGCAGAAACCGCGGCGTGTAGAGCTGGAAACCCCAAGTGTTGTACCACGCGGCGTAGAGGTAAATCAGAATCACCGGAATGAAAATCACGCGCGCGGCAGGGCGGAAGACGATCGTCACCAGGAAGAGCGCCGCCAACTGCCCCAGCTTGCCGATCACCGGGCCGAACCACGGTCCCGTGAGAATCGAGACGTGGCGGATCACGGGGTGGAACTCGTCATACACGCTCCCGGCATGCATGAACCGCCACGTCGTCAACAGATCGAGAAACGCCGCGAGCACAGCCAGACCGATGTACGGCCAGAATTCGCGGACGTAGCCGGGCCAGTTCCGCCGCAGCCGCGAGGCGTAGAAGTCGAGTAATCCGCGGGCAACAGAAAGCATGGCATCAACTCAGATCAAGCGGCGCTAACTCCCGATGGACATCGCCTTCTTGAACGCCACGGCGGCGACCTGAGCCAGCATGCTCATCATCAGTAGGATGATGGCCATGGCGATCAGCAATTCCAACAGCGATTTGCCGCATCGTTTGCCGTCTAGCATGGGCGGCCTTCATCCCGTCGCGATGAGTAGGAATGATCAAGATGCCTGACTGTTTCGATGATATCCTGCGAACCAGGGCTGCGTAACCCCCAAGGGATTGTTGGCCGAACGGAGTATCTGCTGCTCTTCGTCGCGTGCCATCCGCTGCGGATTGTGATAATTTATGGAGGTCCGTCGCGGTTCGCTGCGGCGCGGCGTGGACTGGAAAACCGCAATCTCTTATCAGCCGGAACGCTTTGCTGACGCCGGCTGTTGATCAGGATGGATATCGATGGCCTATGATCCCTACTCGCTCTGTCCCTGCGGGAGCGGCAAGAAGCTGAAGTTCTGTTGTGCGGCGATCGCCGATGAAATGGAGCGGATCCAGCGGCTGATCGACGACAACCAGTTGCGGGCGGCGCTCAAACAACTGGAGACGCTCGACAAGAAGCATCCGTCGAACGAATGGATCACCACGACGCGGGCGCTCATTCTGCTCGAATCGCGCGAGGCGGTGGCGGCGCGCGACATCCTGCGTCCGTGGGTCTCCGCGCATCCCGACAGCGACTTCGCCACAGTGCTCTATGCGCTCGCCGAACTGCAGGTCGAAGGCTACGACGCCGCGAAGAAGGCGATTCAACGCGCCTATCAGAAGGGGGCGAAGAAGTATCCGGCCCTCGTCAGCAGTCTGGCAGAAACCGTGTCGCTGGTGATGCTGACCCGCAACGAAGCGATGGCGGCGCGCGAAGCTCTGTCGCTCGCCTTGCGCTTCGCGGGCGACGCACAGCGACAGGACATTTTCCTGCGGCTGTTGGAGTTGGACAACGACCAGGGGTTCTACTATCCGTTGCGGGGCGTGCATCCGCTGCCGGTGGTCCAGCTCGCCGAAGAATTCGACAAGGAAAACGCCCAGTGAAACCCCGCCACAAACGCTTCGCCATCATCGCCGGCGGCCTCGCCGCCATCGGCATCGCCGCCGCCCTGGTGCTCAACGCGCTGAACAGCAACATCGCCCTCTACGTCACCCCCTCGGAAGTCGCCGCCGGCAAGGCGCCGAAGGAGAATGCCTTCCGCATCGGCGGCATGGTCAAGGAAGGCTCGATCAAGCGCGACGGCGTCACGGTGAATTTCGTCGTCACCGATACCGTCAAGGAAATCCCCGTGGCCTACACCGGCATCCTTCCCGACCTCTTCAAGGAGGGCAAGGGCGCCGTGGTACAGGGCAAACTCGGTCCCGACGGCAAGTTCACCGCGTCCGAGGTACTG
>CAZDGB010000405.1:0-2467 GCA_964504645.1 uncultured Planctomycetaceae bacterium
CCGGTGCCGGGCATCATGACGTCGTCGGGCGAGACGTGCGCCTGCAACCGCTGCCCGCACATGGCGCGGAACACGCTGCAGAAAGTACGCAATTGCTTGCGAGACGGCCGCCCGGAAATCGTCTGGCAGCCGTATTTCGAGCAAGCGCAAGCGGTGCTGCAGCGGAGTTTGTTGCAGTGATTGATGGTTTGTGGGTGGTGAGTTGGGGGTTGTGTCGTTTTCCCCTTCTCCCCTGGAGGGAGAAGATGGCCGAAGGCCGGATGAGGGGGATGTCACTGACGTGGCGAATCAAAATCCCGGTTCAGCTCTGTTAACCGGGATTTGCTTTCAAAAGGCGAATCCCGGTTAGAAGACGAACCGGGATTCTCGGAACACAACGTCGCTGACATCCCCCTCACCCCCGGCCCCTCTCCCTCCAGGGGAGAGGGGAGAAAAACCGAAATCACTTTACTCTTTTCCAACCCCCAACCCCCAACCCACCACCTCCAACAAACAACCCTCGGTAGACTTTTTTCCAACCGGCTTCCCCGGACCCCTCTCATGCCCGATTGGTTGCCTGGTCTCATCGCCGGGGGATTGCTGGTCGCCGTCGCGGGCGCATCGGCGTGGTATCAGAATTTTGCGTGGCAGCGCGGGCCGGCGAAGTTACCTGAAGACGACGAGACGCGGCTGCACGCGGGCCGGCAACTGCGGCGGCGATTGCAGGTCAGCGCGATGCTGGCGCTCGTCGGCGTGCTGATCCCGATCGGCGACATGGCTCCGATTTTCCGCCGTTCGCCGCGGCTGTTCGTGATCTACTGGCTGTTCGTGCTGGGGCTCGTCGTCTGGATGGTGCTGCTAGCCCTGGGCGATCTGGCGTCGAGTGTCGCGTTCCATCGGTTGGCCCAGTCGGACCTGGAAGCCGAACGCCAGTCGCTGCAGCGGGAGATCGATCGCTATCGCTCGCAGAGCAACGGGCATCACGAAGCATAGCGAGGCGTGAGCTTGTTCCGTCCGAGCGGGGGGCGTGAGCCCCCTGATTGTGCTCGCAATAATCCAAGTGGCCGTAACCAGGGGGCTCACGCCCCCCGCTCGGAGAAACTATCACGCGGCGCGGCGATGCGGCGCGGCGGACTCCGGCAGGTCGCTCGGGTAGTCGTACAGCTCGAAGATCCACTGGACGTGGTTGAAGATGCGGCGGCGGAGCGCGTCGTCCATCGAGAATTTGTTTTTGCGATGCCGGGCCAACGCGGAAAGCTGCTCGGTGAGAATCGGTTCCAGGCCGCTCCAGCCGTCCTGATCCAGCGCGGCGTACAATTCCCGCATTTGGCCGAGCGGGTCGGCCTCCAGGTGCTCGAACCGCAGTTCGTGCAACTGGCCGGCGGGAATCTGCGACTTCGTGTCCTCGTACGTCCGGATGCAATCGTCCAGCGTGATGAGGATGTCTTCTTCGAGGCCTTCGTAGTTCGGCGCGGCGAGGCCGTTCTCCGCGAAGAGTTTCCGCCGCAGATGGAGCGACGAATTCACGACCGGATACGGACTGCGATGGATGTAGACGAACTTCGCCTGCGGGAACAAATCAAGCAGCAGCGGAATGCGGAATGTGTGCGACGGCGATTTGAGAACGATCTGTCGCCCGCCGTAGCGATAGGTGAGCTTACGCACGAACTGCAGCAGGCTCTGTTGCCATTCCCGCTGTTCGCGCGGCGTCGATTGGGCGAGCGAAAAATACTGGCCGTAGCTGTCCCGGTCTCCTTGAAACGCGAGCATCAAATACGGAGACGACAGCGTCGTGAGGAGCAGGGCGATTTCGTCTTCCTGCGTCATGTCCCAACTGGCCGGCATGTCGTCGATCATGCGGGTTTTGGGCAACAGGCCCGCCGTCAGCGGCGCGACGATCCGTTCGGTCGTGAGGAAATGTCCGGAGTAGAGGACCTGGTACAAATTCGGATAGGCGAACTGCGGGTCCATCGCCAGGAGATTGTGGAGCAGCGTGGTGCCGCTCCGCCAATGGCCGAGGATGAACAGCGGCTGCTTAGCGATTTCGATGCGATTCACGCGCCCGTAGAGCAGCGATTCGATGCCAGCCTGAAACGAGTTCAAGAGCGACACGGCGGTGATGGACGCCGCGCGGGGAATGTGAGCGAGATCGATGCGCGGCCGTCGGGCAAGGAGCCGCAGCCAAAGTCCGAACGTCAACCCGTGCCAGACGCAGAACGGTCCCTGCTTTGGCGAAGGCGGATTGGGAGTGGGACGGGGGAAAGCCAGAATCGGACTGGAAGTCACGCGAACACCCTTGCGCGCGAACCCCCCGACTCGCGCGGGGCGTAAGTTAACAGGTTCGCCTGATCGCTGCGAGACCGGTCTCGGGAGAATTTTTGGCGACGCTGCGTTGGAGTCCCGGGGTGACCCCGGGGCCCCCGGGTGGAACGCCGGAACCAACAACAGCGGGCGCCCGGGCCCCCCACACGGAAAACCACCAAAAACG
>CAZDGB010000405.1:2477-5042 GCA_964504645.1 uncultured Planctomycetaceae bacterium
GGGGGTACTAACCCGGCACAAACGCCGGGCTGACCCCGGGACTCCAACGAGTTCCAACGACCCTACGGCTTAACGATCGTCAGCGCCTTTACCGCCCCCGCGGCCTGATAAATTCGCTTGGTCCGCTCAAACTTTTCCGGTTCCGGCGTGACGATCTTGAGCGGCCGCGGCGCGATCAGCCCCAGCATGTCCGGCACGTCGCAGACGCGGAGGAGGTTCAAGAACTGCGGGGCGGAGGGGGACATGTGGGTCGCGGGCGGGTCGATGAGCGAGACTTCGTGAACATCCTTGTCGTTCAACACAGCGGCATGCGCGGCGATCAAACCCGCTGAACCACGTCCCGCCAGTTCCAAGCGAGCATCGACATTCGGCTCGACCGGCCGGACCAGCGAGAGGATATCCATCACTCGACCGGAATCGACTGTTCGCCCCACCAAGACATGCGACCGCTCCACGTAGTTCGGCGGGTTTTTGCTCGTCCAGCGGCTGTTTCCTACCCCGCGCGGCTCCACATACAAGATGGTTTGTTTGCGCCCATCAATCGTGCGCTTCCAGTTGGGAGTTTCGCCGGCTTCCTTTGGATTCAAGATCACAGGCGTCACGTGCATGCGATCGGCGAGTTCAAAGTCAAAAATGCGACTTTCAATGATCACACCTTCCGATGTCTCCTGCTTTGCGGCGAACTTTGGATCCTCAAGCGGATTGTTGAGTTGTATCATGCCGGGCACTTTTTCCGGAATCGCCCGAAACACCACTCGACGCAGCTCCGCCATCATTTTTTTACGCCACGCTTCATACTCGCCGTCTTTCGGCAACTCCGGCTGCGCCATCGGCACGAAGTGTTCGTCGATCGTCCGATTGATCGCATCCTTCGGCAGATCGTCATCCGTCGCAAAGACGCGCAGTTCTTCGGGCGGGATCGGGTACTTCGCCGGCTTCACGCTGTCATCGACCAGATCGACTTCGCTATCGGTCACCGGCTCGGCGTTGCCCTGCAGGTGATAGCGCAGAAATTGAAACGACGCCCGGCGGAGATCTTCGCGGTAGGCGTGGCCGCCGATGCTGACGACGGTGTCGAACTTGTCGCTCGCTCCGTAGAGGCTGTACAGCCGTTCGAGGCGGTTCGTGATGCGGTCGTTGGCGTCCATCGGGAAGATGCGGTCGTTGTCGCTGTTCATGAAGAGCATGGGCCGCGGGGCGATGAGGCCGGCGATGCGGGTCCAAGGCCATTGGAACGTGTTGTAGAGGAACATGCAGTCGCAGTGGCCGTTGATCACGCGGTTGCCGATGTACGATTCGAGATCGGCCATGCCGCTGACGGGGATGGCGCACTTGATGCGCTCGTCGGCCGCGGCGATCCAGAACGTCGCCGCCCCGCCGCCGCTGATGCCGGTGACGCCGAGGTTGTCCGCATCGACGTCGTCGCGGCTGAGGAGATAGTCGATGCCGCGGACGCCGTTCCAGCACTCGACGCCCGCCGGTGTGTAGCCGCGGGAATGCCACCACCAGCGTTCGAGGTTGTAGGTGCCGTGGTGGATACTCGGTGCGACGATTTCTCCCAGCTCCAGAGTATCGACGATCAGGCAGATGAAACCATGTTTGGCGAGCCAGATGGGATGCGCCATGTACGGCGTCTTACTGCCATTGCGGCCGCCGTTGGCATGACCGCACACGTACAACACGGCAGGGAATTTCTCGTCTCGCTTGCGCTTCGCCGGCCGATAGAGGTTCGCCGTGACATACAGGCCCGGCTTGCTCTGATAGTGCAGTTTCTCAACAACGTAGCCGTCGTGTTCCAACGTGCCGGTGATCGTCGCCTTGAGATCGGTCTTCTCCGGCAGCGGCCACAGGCCGAGCATGTAGAGGTATTCCTGCTTGTATTGCTCGCGCTTCGCTTCCCAGGCTTCTTTGGATGCGAAATCCTCGGCGAACTGGGCGTCGAGCCGCGCGGCTTCTTTGGCGAGAAAGCTCTGAATCATCTCATCGCCGGGCTGGTCGCGGTCGGGCTGTCCGAGGGCTTGCGAACAGACGAGAAATGTCAGCAGCGCTGGGATGGTCATGGCGTCGTTCCAAAAACGAAGAATCGATCCGCAGATTTCGCAGATTAAAAAGACCAGCAAATTTTTGCCACAAGAGGCACAAAAGTCACAAAGGAAGAAAGAGCTGCTCAGAGCCTTGACCTGGTCCTTTTGTGATTCTTGTGCCTTTTGTGGCTATAGCTCTTCGCTTCTTCTTTCCGAAATCTGCGTGAATCTGCGAAATCTGCGGATTGAACTGCTCTGGCACGTTGGAAACGTGCCCCACGGTCAGGCGATCAACTCGTGCAGCACGCGGCCGTGGACGTCGGTCAGGCGGAAGTCGCGGCCGGCGTAGCGGAACGTGAGGCGTTCGTGGTCGAAGCCCATCAGGTGCAACATCGTGGCGTGCAGGTCGTGAACGTGGACCGGGTTTTCCGCGGCGCGGAAGCCGAATTCGTCCGTCGCTCCGTAGACGGTGCCCCCTTTGACGCCGCCGCCGGCGAGCCAGCAGGTGAAGCCGTAATGGTTGTGGTCGCGGCCGTTGAGC
>CAZDGB010000406.1:0-5020 GCA_964504645.1 uncultured Planctomycetaceae bacterium
CGATTCTCCGAAATGTCACAGGAGCGGATTCACGCTGTCAGAACTCTAAATCCTGAGCGTCTGCCAATTCCGCCAAGCGACCGTGAACCAAGTATGCAATCTCTCGGCGGCGAAGTGAAGCAGGCTAACGACTCGGCACGAAGCGACGGTGATCGGAACTACGGACTTTCAGCGATTCAGGCCTGTGCAGACCGGTCCCCTGCGGTCGCTGGTGACGGTCGGCTTGCACATCATTTCTTCATCGATTCTTCGCACTTCCCGAATGTCGGCTGGTTAATTTGCCGCAACACGTGGGAATTCTTAACGCACAGAGGTTTGTCTTTCTTCACGGTTGTCGACGATGCACATTTCCGTCAACGGCCCGATTCACCGCTATCTCGCGGTCATGGACATCACCCTGGAAGAATTCTTCGAGCGCGTGAAAGGGGGCAACATCGCGGCGACGACCATTCTCGGCCAGGAATCCCTGCACGCCGAACTCACGGAATTGTCGGACTTGGTGAAGCGGCGAGGCGTCGTGTCGGAAAAACCGTTGCGCCGGAGACATCGCCGGCCCAATTGAAGAACGCGGAACTCTGTACCACCTCTACACTCTCCGCGAGAGATGGGCCTTTTCCGATCGCTCAATGCTATTGCCGCCTCGTGGCCGTGTGGTAACCTATCGGGCTGCGAAACGGAATCGACCACGGACCGGCTTCAGGCAATTCACGGATGGCGCGGCATACGGTGATTCAGGGAGGAACTCCGCCCGGCGACGAGCCGCCGCGGGACGGGAACGGGTCCGCCTTCAATCCGGACGACGAGCGGTTCGATGACGAACTGCGGCCGCAAAAGCTCGATGAAGTCGTCGGCCAGCGGAAAGTCGTCGACCGGCTGCGGATCATGCTCGATGCCACCCGCAAGCGGAAAGAGCCGCTCGGGCATTTGCTGCTCGACGGCCCACCGGGACTCGGCAAGACGACGCTGGCCCTCGCGTTGTCCAAAGAACTCGGCGTCGAATGCCAGATCACGTCCGGGCCGGCGCTCATGGCCCCGAAAGACCTGCTGAGCTATCTCACCAACGCGGGGTTCGGGTCGATCTTGTTCATCGATGAGATCCACCGTTTGCCGGCGGCGGTGGAGGAATTCATCTACCCGGTGATGGAAGATTTCCGCGTCGACATCGTGTTGGGCGACGGTCTGAATGCCCGCACGATCAACATGAAGCTGAAGCCGTTCACGATCATCGGCGCGACGACGCGGAGTGGCATGCTCACCGCGCCGCTGCGGGACCGGTTCACGTTCCGCGAGCATCTCGACTTCTACGAAGACCCGGAGCTGACAGAAATCGTCACCCGCAACGCCCGCAAGCTGCGGACGAACATCTCGCAGGACTCGGCCCAAGAACTGGCCCGCCGCAGCCGGGGAACGCCCCGCAAAGCGAACAACCTGCTGCGCTGGGCGCGCGATTTCGCCACCGTGCATCACGAGGATGGCCAGATCACGCCCGACATGACCGACCGTTCGCTGGCCATGCTGGAGGTCGATCATCTCGGCCTCGAAGCGCAGGACCGGCGCTATCTGCAGACGCTGATCACCGTCTTCTCCGGCGGACCGGCGGGGCTCTCGGCGATCGGCCACACGCTGAACATTCCGAGCGATACGCTGGAAGACGAAGTCGAGCCATTTCTGCTGCGGTGCGGCTTCATGCAGCGCACGCCGCGCGGCCGGATGATCACATCCGCCGGCCTGGTGCACATGGGCCTCAAAGGCCCGGCGAGCCAGCCGCGGCTATTTTGACGTCTCGTGGACCGGGCCGTGATCAATCCGGACCGGCTCTGCCACGAAGACGGGCGGAGACTGGTAATCCTGCGGCGCTTTGTCCGAAAAGCGAGCCCCCGTCGGTGCGGGCGTCATGAAGACCTTCGAGTGCCAGTACCACGGATTACAGCCGGCGGCGTTGGCCAGCACCACCACGCAAAGCAGCTTCGCAGATCCGGTTCGCACGCTCATCACGGATATTATCGGATCGCGCGCTCGACTCTCTCGATAGAGACGAAGTTGACAGCTTTGCCAGCCGGTCCACCCTCGGGATTGCGGAAGCGGCGTTGATTTTGAGGATTGCGAAGAATAGTTGCCGGGGATTTTCAAACAGTTTGTTGCGCAATACGGTAGAGAATTGGGGCAGCGCTATTCCAATAATATCGAAGCTTCAAAACACGCATCAGCACGCATTGATATGTCCTGGCAGCCACACGCTTAACGCGAGATATACGTCAGCCAAGCGTCGCGAAGGCGTCATGAAGCGTCATTCAGGCGTCAATTACGAGCGCGCAGCGGACTCGACCGGAATACCTGTTTTGCGAACACTTTGTTGCGCAACAGCGGCCGGTGAGTTGAGAGGACGATTTGCTCGTCCCGCGCTCTTTGACAACCCGGTCGGAACTGAAATCCGGCCTTCCGTCCCTACGACTCGCTACGGGGACGGAAGGCGCGGCCGTCGGACCACTCTTGAAAATCCCCCGCCTCTCCGGGACGATACGCGGCAGATCGAACGGGTTCGGCGGATCGACTCTCTTCCTTGAGGAGCTAAGACATCATGCGGCGCGGACATTGGATGACGGCGGCGATGCTGATCGGTGTGGGATACTTGTTGGGGAGCGTTGAAGCCCTCAAATTGCCGCGGCTCTTCGCGCAGGAAGATCCCGTTTCCGAGGAAGGGGCGAAGAAGATTCAGACCGCCTATGACGCGCTGCGGGCGGCGATGGATTCGCTCAAGCAGGAAAACCGCTACAACCCTGCGACCAAAGGCCTCAACAGCTACGCCATCCTGGCGGGGGGCGTCGACGCGGTGAAGGACCTGGAAGACGGCAAAGGGGTCGACCCGGAGACGTTCGCGGCACTCTACTCCGGTGATGCGATCGATAGCGTCGCCGAATCGCTCTCGCACAACGATGAGGGCCAGTTGACCTACAAGAACAAACCCGTGCGGATCTATCCGATCTCGCGGCTGAAGAAGATCTACGCTCAGCGCCAGGAATTGACCGGCGAAGTGGCCGCCGGTTCCAAGAAGAACTGACGCCGTTCGCTTCGCAGATCAGCGCACAATCCAGCACCTCGGTGGGTTCACGGCTGTGTCGACGAGCGTCACTTGCAGGGGCGCGATGCGATCCGTGGTGAGTCGATATCCCCGGCTTGCTCGCGGCAAAGGGACAGCGATGTGCGTCGTTCCCCGCAACACGATTTCCTGGTTCGTGGCTGATCGGATTTCTCGCTCCGTACAGACGGCAACCGACCAGCGGCGAAAAAGCTCGTCAAACGGCCGCCCGCTGATTTGTTCGAGTTTTTGCCATCCCGTCTGCGGATGGCGGGCAACCGCCGCGAGCGCCTCCTCGCCGCATTCGTTCGCCAGCCAGCGGAAGAATGACCACGCGGCGCCACGTGAGCCGGGATGCCGCCACAGTCCTTGCTGCTGCCCGTCGACGACCACCAGCGGGGACGATTGCGGCTCGCGCTGGAACGCGGCGATGCGCTCGTGCAGATTGGACCAATTTCCGCCGCAGGCCGTCTCCGCATAGTGCGCCAAACCCTCGTTGATCCAATCGTCTTCGATGGCTGCTCCTTCCGGCTCGGCTTCGCGGCGGCGACTGAAGACGGCCAGATGCGCCGCTTCGTGCGCGGCAATGGATTGGGCCTCTCCGCCCGGCCACAGCGACGGCGACAGAAACATCACGTCGGCATGATTGCTGAAGGGACGCGGCAACTCGCCGCAGAAATCGTTGAACTGCACGAGTCCTTTCACCGGCGTGCCGTTCCCCGCCATTGTGCCGAGCCGGCTCGTCAGACAGACGGACAGCTTCCCATCCCGATCGAGATCGGCAATGTCGCCATACAACGCCGATAGACGCGGCAGCACGCCGAGTTCCAGGCAGTCGGCCAGCCAGGCCGGAAACGTCGAATCGGCGACGGCAGACAGTTCGTCCCGCCAGATCCGCACTTGCGCCGACTCCAGCATCAGCCGCGTCGAAACGGGTTGATAGCTGGCCGGGTCGTTGGCGTTTGTTCCCGTCTGCAGAAAGAACGTCCGCTCCGTCTCGCGACGCCCATTCGCCCCTCCGTTAGGCGAGGGACTCCTGCCGCTGTTCGGCGTGGGTCTCCTGACCCCGCCGCTCTGCCGACCGAAGGTCTCCGCTTCGATCGCTTTGATGGGGGAGAACGCCACGGGAACGATTTGCGAGACTGCCGACCTCAGGTTCGGCGCCCGAACCGCATCCAGTTTGATGGTGAGCGTCTCACCGGCGTCTGCCAGCGATCCGATGACGAGCCAGGCGTCTCTCGAGACCCCTTGCGGAATGGCAAACTCGACGCGCTCGGGGTTCACAACGGACCGCGCGGACGAAGAGATCGCCAGCGGCAATCCAGGCCGTCGTGGCGCTGGCTGGCGGGCGGCGATTTGCGCCACGATCAGCAGGACCAGGGAGGCGAGCGACCAGGGCTGCGACAGGAACTGTTCGAGAACCCGCACGCCGCGCTCTCCGGGTGTTGCACTGCAATAAATAATGTTCATCGGCCGGCTCCGGCGAGGACATTCATTAGAATTGGCAAATTCCGCACAGATTCTCCGCCTCTGCCAAAGCGTTGTCGCCGCCTGGGAATCCTCTCGATTCCGTTAAGATTTTCGTGTCACACGGTTCCCTCGGTCTGCATCAAAAGCGACAACAAGTTGCATCGCAGCAGGTCGCGGAAACAAATGCGTGCCGTTCCTGGCGATGGTCGATTCACTCCCAGAGATTGCCCTCGGCGGAGCCGCGCGGCGAATGAGCTTTTTTGGAGAGGCGTAGAGGCCGCGGTTCCGGCAATTCCGGAGAATTCCGCGGGAATTTGCTTCTCACCCATCGTTTGCCGTGAGTAGACTAAAGAAAACGAAAGCCTGTCCCGCGGCGCTCCTTTTCCATGACCGGGCGCTGCTTGTTGATCCTGTCGGTCATCCGCTCGTTGCAGGAGTTGTGAGATGAGAATTCCGTTGGTTGGGCGTTGGTGC
>CAZDGB010000407.1:0-4989 GCA_964504645.1 uncultured Planctomycetaceae bacterium
AACCCGTTGAAAAAAATGTTCTCCATGTTGAGGTTGATCTTCAACTTCTCCGCCTGCGGGATCATCTTTTTGACGGCCTCTTTTGCCCGTTGTTCGCAGACGTCGTTCGGCACCGGCTCGTGATCGGTCCGCCACGGGATGCAGACCGCTCCGGGAACGACGAGCAGATTCTCGGTGCCGAGATCGTGCGCGGCCTGCGTCATCTTCCCGGCGAGTTCCAACCCGCGAGACCGTTTTTCGGGATCGTTGCTCGTCAGCGGATACGGCCAGAAGAGGAACGAGCACAACCCGCTGATGGCGATGCCGATCTTCTCCGCCGTCTTCCGGATTGCCGTGAATTCTTTCGTGCCGGACTTCGGCGAGAGATCGTTGTCGAGGTCGTAGTTCAATTCGATCCCATCGAACCCGGCGTCCTTCGCGAGTTGCAGGCATTTATCCAGCGACATCTTTTGTGGATACGGAAACGCCCACAAATTAATCGATTTTTTGAAGCCATACCGCTTGCCGCTTCGCGGACCATCGACCGCCGCCGCTGCCAGCGGCAAACCGAACGGTCCGTGCATGGCCGCGGCCGTTCCCATTAGAGCCGTTCCCAACAAATCCCGACGATTGAGCGGCATGCTGTGCTCCCCAAAGCCGCGGTTGGCAACCGCGGGTTATCGACTTTTTCGAGCGTGTCCAAAGTCAGAAGACCGCGGTTGCCAACCGCGGCTTTGAAGGCCGGGATTTCCCCCGATATACTCGCCTGTTCGTCATCCAACTTGCAATCGTCGCGAGCTGTCCATGTATCTTGTCGGTCCCTTGTTCCGCCGTGAAACCCTGACGGCGCCGCGGCAGTTGTCGCATTTTCTCACGCGGGCCGGCTACGTCGGCGCGTTCGCCGTGCTGATTTACACGGCGGCCCAGACGACGTTCGGCTTCCAGTCGATCCGCAACATTAGCCAGATCGCGCGGTTCGGCAGCCTGATTTTTCAGATCGTGGCGCTGGTGCAGTTGCTGTTGCTGGTCTTCTTTTCCGTGCTGTTCGCCGCGGGGAACGTCGCCAACGAGAAAGACCGTCGCACGCTCCTGTTATTGCTGACGACCGATCTGCGGGACCGCGAGCTGGTCCTCGGCAAACTCTGTGCGAGCCTGCTGTTGCCCGCAGTCCTATGGGCGATTTCTATTCCCGTCTTTCTGATGATCTATCTTCTCGGCGGCGTTTCGCTGGGACAGATTGCGGCGGCGCTGGCGATCACCGCGGCGGCGGCGCTGCTTGCCGGATCGTGGGGGACGCTCGTCGCGTTCTGGCGGGAGAAGACGTTTCAGACGCTGTCGATTTCGCTGCTCGGCGTCGTGGTGTACCTCGCCGTCGTCGAAGGTCTCGGCGTGCTGTTAAACCCTGTTCCCGCTGCGGCCGAGGCGATCCGGCTGCTCGATCCGTTTCGAGCGATGATCGGCGTGCTCGATCCGTGGAACTGGCAGGCGCAGTTCCGCCCGGCGATGCAGTCGGTGATCGAGCTAACGCTGCTCGCGGCGGGGATCACGCTGGCCGCGATTTTCCAACTGCGGATCTGGAATCCGTCGCGGAGCATCACCGAGAACGCCGTGAAGGACGACGAAGCCGCCGGCCGCGTACGGCCGGCGCGGGTGGTGTGGGAATCGCCCGTCATCTGGCGGGAGATGCGGACGCGGGCTTACGGCCGCAAAGTGCTGGTGATCAAGCTGGCGTACCTGTTGCTCGCCGGGTTCCTGATCTGGTCGTCGCTGCAATCGCCGCCGGCGGCCCAATCGAGCCTGGGCATCGTGCCGACGGCGGGCGCGGCGTTCATCGGGTTGTGCCTGTTGTCGCTGATGCTGGTCAATACGCAAGCGGTGACGTCGCTCACCAGCGAACGCGACGCGGCCACGCTGGAACTCTTGCTCGTCACGGAGATCACGGCGAAGGAGTTCATCTACGGCAAACTCGGCGGCGTCCTCTACAACAGCAAGGAACTGATCGCCGCGCCGTGGCTGTTTCTCTTGTATCTGACGGTGACCGGCGCGTGCACTGTCGAGAACTTCGTCTACATCTCGCTCGGTTTCTTCACGCTGGTGGTCTTCGCGGCGATGCTCGGATTGCACGCCGGGCTGAACTACGGCAGTTCGCGGACGGCGATTGCAAACAGTCTGGGAACGATGTTCTTCCTGTTCGTCGGCATCATCCTGTGCATGGTGCTCATCCTGCAGGCCCGCTCATCGTACGCGTTGCAGTTGCCGAGCTTTTTGGTCTTCATCGTCGGCGGCAGCCTGGCGCTCGGGGCGTCGCTCAACGCCCGCACGCCGTCGCCGGCCTTGTGGCTTTCCGCGTGGGTTCTGCCGTTCTGCACGTTTTACGCGATTGTGAGCTTCCTCCTGGGTCAGACGCTGGGTGTCGCCGTATTCGTGACGGCGGCCTACGGCTTCACGGCCGTCGCGATGCTGATCCCCGCCGTGAGCGAATTCGACATTGCGATGGGCAAGCGGAACGCGGGATAATCGCGATCGTCGTTTGCGCTTCGACGACTCGATTCGTCTCAAGGGGCCTCGTATGTCACGTCCCACAACTCCTCGCCGCGATTTCCTGAGAACGTCTCTGGCGGCGCTCTCCACGGGGTTATTCAGCGCACCGCGAGTGAACGCCGCGCCAGCACAGAAAAATGACCGGTTGCGGGTCGGCGCGATCGGGTTGAAGTATCAAGGCTCGGTCATCGCCGAGAAGATTCTCCCCTATGGCGACCTCGTCGCGCTGTGCGACGTGGACCGCGACATTCTCGAGAAGACCCGCGAAAAATTCGGCGGGCAGGCGGAGCTTTACGAAAATTACCGCGACTTGCTGGAGCGGAAAGACATCGATGCCGTCACGATCGGCACGCCGGATCATTGGCACACGAAGATGCTGATCGACGCCTGCCGGGCGGGGAAGGACGTCTACTGCGAGAAGCCGCTGACGTTGACCATCGACGAAGGAAAGCACATCCGCCGCGTGGTCGCCGAGACCCAGCGCGTGGTGCAAGTCGGCACGTGGCAACGGAGCGATCACCGTTTCCGGCTGGCGTGCGAGATGATCCGCTCGGGGCGGATCGGGAAGCTCAAGAAAGTCACCGTCGTGCTGGGGAAGAACGTTGCCGGCGGGCCGTTTGAAACGGCACCGGTGCCGTCCAACTTGAACTGGAACCTCTGGCAGGGCCAGACGCCGGATGTGCCGTACGTTCCGGAACGCTGCCACTACACGTTCCGCTGGTGGCAGGAGTATTCCGGCGGGCAGATGACTGACTGGGGCGCGCATCACGTCGACATCGCGCTGTGGGGCATCGGCCGCGACAAGTCCGGACCGGTGGAAATCTCCGGCAACGCCCGCTATCCCGACGCCGCCGACGGCTACAACGTGCCGATCGACTTCGACGTTCGCTACGTCTTCGCTGACGGTCTCGTGGTGGAAGTCGCCGACCACGGCCGCAACGGCGTGATGTTCGAAGGCGAAGGGGGCCGCATCTTCGTCAACCGCGAAAACCTCGCCGGCAAGCCAGTCGACGCCCTCGAAACGCAGCCGCTGCCGCGTGAGGATTACAAGCTGTACGACTCCGACAACCTGGATCGCCCGCCGCGGGCCGGCAAGCTCGACGCCATCGTGAACCACATGGGGAACTTCTACGATTGCCTGTTGTCGCGGAAGACGCCGATTTCCGACGTCGAGACGCAACACCGCTCCGTCACGGCGTGCCATCTGGCGAACATTGCCCAGCGCTTGGGCCGCCCGTTGAAATGGGACCCGGAAAAAGAGCAGTTCGTCGACGACGCGGAGGCGAACCGGTTTCTGATTCGGCCCCAGCGCGCCGGGTTCGAGATCGCGTAACGTGGGCACGTTTTCAACGTGCCAATCACGCACACGTTAAGAAATGTGTGCCACGCAAATGCGTCACTTCGCCAACTTCTTGTACTTGATCCGATGCGGCGTATCCGCATCCGCGCCGAGGCGTTCATGGCGGATCGCTTCGTACGAATCGAAGTTCCCCTCGTGCCAGTAGACTTCGCTGTCGCCTTCGAACGCCAGAATGTGCGTCGCGACGCGATTCAAAAACCAGCGGTCGTGGCTGATGACGACGGCGCAGCCGGAAAAGTTCAAGAGGCCTTCTTCCAAAGCCCGCAGCGTGTCGACGTCGAGGTCGTTCGTTGGTTCGTCGAGCAGCAGCAAGTTGCCGCCGACGGTCACGGTTTTCGCGAGCAGCAACCGATTCCGTTCGCCGCCGGAAAGGTACTTCACTTGCTTCTGCTGATCGGGGCCTTTGAAGTTGAACTTGCCGCAGTAAGCCCGACTATTGATCGTGAAGTTGCCGTATTTCAGATTGTCGTTCCCGCCGGAGATGTTGTCGTAGACCGATTTCTCGCCGTCGAGACTTTCGCGGTTCTGTTCGACGTAGGCGATCTTCACCGTGTTGCCGACGGTGACTTTCCCCTTGTCCGGCTGCTGCTCGCCGGTGATCAGGCGGAACATCGTCGTCTTGCCGGCGCCGTTCGGGCCGATGACGCCGACGATGCCCGCCGGGGGCAATTGAAACGACAAGTTTTCGAACAACAACTTGTCGCCGAAGGCCTTGGTGACTTTGTCGAAGACGACAACCGTGTCGCCGAGCCGCGGTCCCGGGGGAATCTGCAATTCGATCGTCTGATCGCGGCTTTCCTGTTCCTCAGCGACGAGCTTTTCGTAGGCTTGCAAACGGGCCTTGCTTTTCGCCTGCCGGGCCCGCGGCGAACTACGGACCCATTCGAGTTCCTTCTCGATCGTCTTCTGCCGGGCCGATGCGGCCTTCTCCTCTTTTCGCAGCCGCTCCTGTTTTTGCTCCAGCCACGACGAATAGTTCCCCTCCGTGGGGATCCCCTTCCCCTGGTCGAGTTCCAGAATCCACTGGCAGCTATTGTCGAGGAAGTAACGGTCGTGCGTGACGGCGACGACGGTGCCGGGGTCCTGGTCGAGATGCCGCTCCAGCCAGG
>CAZDGB010000408.1:0-4969 GCA_964504645.1 uncultured Planctomycetaceae bacterium
ATTTGCCCCGGATTCGTGAAAGCCGACGCCCATCATGCCGACTGTGACGTTCACCAAAGAGAAGCGGACGATTGAGGTTCCCGCCGGTGCAAATCTGCGGAAAGAGGCCCGCAAGGCCGGCGTGCAGCTCTATCCGGGAATTCACAAATTCCTGAATTGCATGGGATTCGGCCTGTGCGGCTCGTGCTGCGTCCTGGTGAAAAAGGGGATGGAGAACCTCAATCGGCCGAAGCTGCGCGAGAAAATGCCGATGAGCCCGCTCTACTTCGCGGCCCGGCTGGGACACGAAAAAGAAATCCGCCTGGCCTGCCAGACGCGCGTCAACGGCGACATCGAAGTCGAGACGCAGCCTCCGGCGAACTGGCACGGGGAAAAGTTCTGGGGCTGAGGCGGGCGCAAAAAAAGTCCCGGCGACGCTGTCGCCGGGCTTCTCGTTGGACGTTTCGCGTCGCAAACGCTCGCGAGTTCGCAGCGCCTACTTCAAACCCTTCGCCAGTTCGAGGATCTTCTTGCTGTCCTCCGCCGCATTGACCATCTTGTCAACGGCGGCGATTTTTCCATCCTTGCCAATCACGAATGTCCAGCGCTTGATGGTCGCGCCGCGCGTGAACTTGGTCTTCGTTCCGTTCCCTTCGACGTCGAACTCGAACGTTTTTTCCCCTTTTTCGTTGGGCACGCCGAACGCATCGGCGAGCTTGGCGTCTTCATCGGCGAGAAGCGCGAAGTTGAGTTTGTGGAACTTCTTGAACGCGGCGTGAGTCTGGACCGAGTCGCCGCTGACGCCGACGACTTCGATGCCGGCCTTGATCAACTCGGCGGAATCGTCGCGGAAGCCGCAGGCCTGCTTGGTGCAGCCGCCGGTGAAATCGGCGGGATAGAAGTAGACGACGACGACCTTCTTGCCGACGTGGTCTGCGGACTTCCAATCGGCGCCGGTCTCATCTTTCGCCGAGAATTTCGGCGCGGCGTCGCCGACTTTCAGCTCGTCGGCCGGCAGCGCCGCGGCCAGGGTCAGAACGGCAATTCCGGACAATACGGCACGACAGAGGGTGTTCATCGGCAGGCTCCTTTCGGGGGATTTGATGGGGGCTTCGAGCGGACCCGCGCGTGGAACTGCCGCCGCGAGGGATTGACGTTAGGATACGGAGAGCCGAATGCATCGTCAAATCGACATGAGAGTTTCCCCGGTATGCTGGCCTCGCAATTGTTCTGGCGGATTTTCGCGGTCTACGCCGCGCTCACCGTCCTGTCCACCTTGATGTTCGCGGCCATTCTGTCGGTGCGCCATCAGGCCGATCTTGATCGCCAACTGCAACAACGTTTGAAAGACGATGCGCTGATCTTTCGGGATCTGTCGGACGGTCCTCCGGAAAGCGGGAAACTTCCGCTGCACGCCACGTGGCTGCCCCTGGCCGAGGCGTCCAAATCGACCGACGCGGAGGTTCGGCAGGCGCTCCGCGACGGCGAGGGATTCGCGAAGCGGCTGCCGTTAATGTTCTACGCGCTGCGCGTCGGACCGCAGGAATCCCCTCAGGGCGTGCTGCGGGTGTCGTTGCCGCGGCTGGAAACGACAAATGGCGTGGCCGTTCTGGACCTGTCGTTCTGGGCCGCCGCGCTGCTGATGATCGGATTGGGGCTGGTGCTGACCTACCGCGTGGTGAGCCGCATTATCGGTCCGCTGGAGACGCTGACGGCAGCCGCCCGGCAGATCGCCGCCGGCGAAAAGCCCCGCGAAGTCCCGATTCGCAGCCGCAACGAGATCGGCACGCTGGCGCAGGCGCTCGATTCGATGAACCGGCAACTGGCATCGCGGATCGCCGACTTGCAGCAGCAGGGACGGCAACTCGAGCACAACAACGAGCAGCTCGCCACGGTGCTCGGCGCGATGGTGGAAGGGGTAATCGCCGTCGACGACCGCGAACAGGTGATTCTCGCGAACAACGCCGTGTTTCGCCTGCTGGAAATGTCGCCGACGGCCATGGTGGGGCGTCCCCTGTGGGAGGCCGTCCGCCATCCGCGAATCGAGGAGCTCGTGCGGCGCGCGCTCCGCGGCGAAGCGTGCGAACGGCTGGAATTCCAGATGGCCCGCTCGCAATCGACGATCTCCGTCGCCGTCTCGCAACTGCCGGGCAAGCCTTGCCCCGGCGCCGTGCTGGTGCTGCACGATGTCACCGAACTGCGCCGACTGGAACGGTTGCGGCGGGAGTTCGTGGCCAACGTGTCGCACGAGTTGAAAACGCCGCTGACCTCCATCGCCGCCTATACGGAGACTCTGCTCGACGGCGCGATGGACGATCCGGAGCATAACCGCGAGTTTCTTCAGCGGATCGAAGAGCAGACCGAGCGGCTGCAGGTGCTGATTGTCGATCTGTTGTCGCTGGCGAACATGGAGGCGGAGGAATCGGTGCTGGAACTGACGCCGGTCGACGCCGCCAAGGTCATCGAGGCGAGCGTCGACGCGCACCAGGCAGTGGCGGAAGCGAAACGGATTCAGCTCACGGTTGCCGGCGAACAGGACGAAGCCGACGTGCTGGCCGAAGCGGAGGGAGTCCGCATCGTCATGGACAACCTGCTCGACAATGCCATCAATTACACGCCCATGGGCGGCTGCGTGACGGTCCGCTGGTCCGCGGCCGGCGAATGGTTCCAGATCGACGTGACCGACACCGGCGTCGGCATCGCCCGGGAACATCAGGCGCGGATCTTCGAACGCTTTTTCCGGGTCGACAGGGCCCGGTCGAGGGAGGTCGGCGGCACCGGGCTGGGACTTTCCATCGTCAAGCACTGGTGCCAGATGTTCGGCGGATCGGTCTCGGTCGTCAGCCAGGTCGGCCAGGGGAGCACATTCACCGTGCGGCTCAAGCGAGCCCTGTCCAACGCGCTGACTTAACGGCCCAAAGTCGTAACATTCTCAGGAATAATGCTTTACGGTCTTAACATTCCAAATATTCATCAATTCTTCACATTCGGCGGGATGAAATCTTCACATTTGCCGCGTATTGTACGCTCGACGTCCAGCGGCCAGACCAGTCCACGCCGCGGCGAACTCCAGGAGGTTTCATGCTCGCGCTTCCCCGGTTCAGAATGACAATCCTCGCGGCGAGTCTCGTCGCGTCCGCGTGCTGCGGAGGATGCGTGAAGTCGCAGCCCACCGCCACTCCTTCGGCCGGCGGGAAATCGCCTGCTGCCGCCGGCGACTCCGAAGGCAAAGCCGCCGTCGAAGTGAAGGGAACGATCAATATCGAAGGCTCCAGCACGGTCTATCCCGTTTCTCAAGCGGTGGCCGTCAATTTCGGCGACAAACATCCCGGCGTTGACATCACCGTTGCCGGCCACGGCACCGGCAACGGCTTCAAGCGGTTCATCCTACGAGAAGTCGAAATCTGCGACGCCTCGCGTCCGATCGACGACAAGGAAAAGCAGGAATGCCAGGAAAAGGGAATCGAATATCTGGAATTGCAAATCGCGATCGATGGATTAACCGTCGTAGTGAATAAGGACAACGACTGGGTCGACACGATGTCGATCGCCGAGTTGAAGAAGATCTGGGACCAGGACAGCCCGGTGCAGAAATGGAGCGACGTCAAACCGGAATGGCCCGACAAGCCCTTGAAGCTGCTCGGTCCGGGTCCCGATTCCGGGACGTTCGACTACTTCACCGAAGTCGTCAACGGCAAAGCGAAACGGAGCCGTGGCGACTACACGCCGAACGAAAACGACAACGTCCTGGTGACCGGCGTGACCGGCGACAAGTATGCGTTGGCCTATTTCGGGTACGCCTACTATGTCGTCGCGGCCGACAAGCTGAAGGCGCTCAAGATCGTGAAAGAAGACGGCGCGGAAGGGGTGGCCCCGACGAAGGCGACGATTGAAAGCGGCGAATACGCGCCCCTCAGCCGGCCGCTGTTCATCTACGTCGACCAGGAAGCGCTCAAGCGGCCGGAAGTCAAAGCGTTTGTCGAATACTATCTCAGCGATGAAGGCCAGGGCGTGGTGGAAGAGCGGAAATACATCCGCCTGCCGGAAGCCACCCTGCAAGAAATGCGGCAGCGGTTCACCCAAGCGACTCAGGCCCCCTAAAGCATGTCGGCGACGACCGGAGTCACGCAGCCATCGCCTCCGAGCGCACCGTCGGACTTGCGGCGTCGTTTCACGCTGCGGACGGCGTCGGAAGTCGCCATCCGCTACGCGCTGCTCGGCTGTGCGCTGCTCTCGGTGCTGACGACGGCGGCCATCATCCTCGTCTTGATCACCGAATCGGTCTTCTTCTTTCAGCAGGTCTCGTTCACGGAGTTCTTCACGTCGCAGAAGTGGGAGCCGCAGTTCGCGGCGAAGCACTTCGGCGTGATGCCCCTCGTCATGGGAACGCTGCTCGTCACATCGATTTCGGCGGTGATCGGCCTGCCGGTGGGACTATTTTCGGCCGTGTACCTCAGCGAGTACGCCGCGCCGTGGACACGGAAGATCCTCAAGCCGACGCTGGAGTTGCTCGCCGGCATTCCGACGGTCGTCTACGGCTATTTCGCGCTGAAGTTTTTGACGCCGAACGTCATCAAACCCATCTTTCAGGATTGGATGGGCTTGAACGTCGACACGTTCAACGCGCTGGCCGGCGGGATCGTCGTGGGCATCATGATCATGCCGATGGTCTGCTCGCTGAGCGAGGACGTGTTGCGGGCCGTGCCGCAGAGCCTGCGGGAAGCCGGCTATGCCCTCGGCTCGACGAAGTTCGACGTCTGCTGGAAGATCGTCGTCCCGTCGGCGCTCTCGGGCATTTTCGCGTCGTTTCTCTTGGCTTTGGCCCGCGGCGTCGGCGAAACGATGGCCGTGTCGATCGCCGCCGGCAATCGCCCGCAAGTCACTTTGAATCCCCTCGTGGAAATTCAAACCATGACGGGTTTCGTGATCAACGTGATGAAAAGCGACGTGCCGATCGGCTCGATCGAGGAGAAGAGCATCTACTCGGTCG
>CAZDGB010000409.1:0-4968 GCA_964504645.1 uncultured Planctomycetaceae bacterium
AGGCCGGCCAGACGCATCCGTCGCAGCGCGGCATCAAGCACGTCCTGGCGGAACTCGGCGGTAAGAACGCGATCATTATTGATAACGACGCCGATCTCGACGAGGCCGTGCTCGGCGTGCTGCACAGCGCGTTCAGCTACGCCGGACAGAAGTGCTCGGCGTGTTCCCGCGTGATCGTCCTCTCGGAAGCGTATGACGAATTTTTGAAGCGCCTGGTGGAGGCGACAAAGGCCCTGAAGATAGGTTCGGCGGAAGAGCCCGGTACGATGCTTGGCCCGGTCATCGACGCTGAGGCCGCCGCGCGGATTCACGACTACGTCGAGATCGGCAAGACCGAAGGAATCCTGTTATACGCCGGCGATGTCGGCAAGCTCGCAAAAGACGGGCCGTTCGTCGCGCCGCATATTTTCATCGATGTCCCGCCGACGGCCCGCATTGCCCAGGAGGAAATCTTTGGCCCGGTGCTGGTTGTCTTCAAGGCGAAGACCATCGCCGACGCGCTCGCCATCGCCAACGGCACCGACTACGCCCTTACCGGCGGCTGTTACAGCCGCAGCCCCGCGAGTCTGAAACGCGTGCGGCAGGAGTTCCACGTCGGGAATCTGTATTTGAACCGCCCGATCACCGGCGCCCTCGTCGCCCGGCAACCGTTCGGCGGCTACAAGCTCTCCGGCATCGGCAGCAAGGCCGGCGGTCCAGATTACCTCAAGCAGTTCCTGATTCCGATCAACATCACCGAAAACACCATGCGCCGCGGTTTCGCGCCGCCGGCGGAAGGGGAATAGCGACAAAGTTCGAGCCGGAAGCATCAGCGACGGTCTTTCCGACTCGGAAGTGTCGTTCTTTCCCATTGCCGGATATCAGGTTAAATCGACTTCACCCCGGTGCGAGAATCCGGGAACGCCGCCACCATTTGCCGCGTCCTAATTGGGTTCGCCAGCGGTATACTGCCGCCAGAGGCAGGATTCTCGGTCCCTTCTTTTGGGTTGGATGTCCCCATGCTCAGATCGTTCGTGCTCGCGTCGGTATTTGGCGGTGTGATTGCGTCCCTCTGGCTTTTCGCCGCCGATCAAAAACCTAAACCCGCCAATCGAGATACGGCTCAGAAACTGCTGAAGGACGGCAATTTCAAAGACGCTCTCGACCTCTATACCCATCTGGCAACCGAGGCGGAGACCGACCAAAAACAGATCGGCAACGACCTCGCCCGCGCCATCGATTGCCTCGCGAATTTGGGCCGCATCGACGAGGCCGATGCCCTCATCGAAAAGAGCGTCGCGTCGCAGCCGAAAAATTGGCGCTTGCTCCGCGCGGCGGCGCAGAATTATCAGCGGATCGAACACTACGGCTTCATCATCGCCGGCAAGTTCGAGCGCGGCGGCCGCCGCGGACAAGGCAAGTTTGTCAGTTCGTTCGATCGCGACCGGGTCCGCACGCTACAACTCCTGCAAGAAGCGATCGGTCTCGCGCAGGAAGATCCCGCGAAGAACGAAGTCGGCCGGATGTGCCTGGAGTTCGCAGGCGCGTTGCAGCACGGGTCCATGCACGGCGGCGATTCGTGGAAATTGCAGGTCTTCACCGACCTGACGCAATTGCCCGACTACGAAGACGCCCCGCAGTGGGGCTGGTGGGGCCGCCGCGGCAATGAACCGAAAGGGGCGCCCGTAGACGAGAATGGCAACCCCGTGTTCTATCAACTGCCGAAGTCGTTCGAGGATGCGAAAAACGACGGCGAGCGCTGGCGCTGGATGCTGTTGCAGGCCGTCGAATACGACGCCGGCTTGAAAAACGAAGCCGATTGGACCTGGGCGCAGTTTCTGCAATCGCAGTTCGGCGTGCAGACGATGGCGCACTTCGGCTGGAATCAGTCGTCGGATGAGGAGGACGACAAAGACGAATCCGGACCGTTCGCCGTCAACACGCTCAAGGACAACGAAACCATCGCTAGGCTCGCGACGGGCATCAAGCGGTTCGATCTGCCGGACGAGTTCAACCCGCTCAAGATCTTCCAGGATCTCGCGCAGCGCGCCGCGGATCAGTACGCGAAACAGGCCGCCGATGCCGTCGCGCAGGTCTACGAGGACCGCCGGCAATATCCGAAGTCCGCCGAAGCATGGAAATTCGCGCTCGGCAAATTCGGCGACGAGAATCATCGCCAGCAGCGGCTCAATCAGATTGTCAAAAACTGGGGCCGCTTCGAGAACGCACAAGTCCAGCCCGCCGGCAAAGGGGCGACGGTCGAGTTCCGCTTTCGCAACGGCGAACTCGTCGTGTTCGAAGCGAAGGCGATCAAAGTCGCTGAACTTCTCGACGACGTGAAGAAGTATCTGAAATCGAATCCCCGGCAGATCGACTGGCAGCAGACAAACATCGCCGACATCGGGTATCGCCTCGTCGCCGAGAACGGTCAGAAATATCTCGGCGCGAACATCGCCAACTGGACGCTCGACCTCAAGCCGAAACCGAAACACGAAGACAGCCGCGTCACCGTAACGACGCCGCTGCAAAAGTCCGGTGCGTATCTGCTGACGGGCACGATGAAGGACGGCAATATCAGCCGCATCATCATCTGGGTGGCCGATACGAGCATCGTGAAGAAGCAACTCGACAAGCAGACGTGGTACTTCATCGCCGACGCCGTCACCGGCAAACCGATTCCGAAAGCCAACGTCGAATTCTTCGGCTGGCGGCAAGAGCAGGTGAAGCCGAACGAGAACAACTTCCGCGTGATCACCAAGAATTTCGCGGAGAATAGCGACGCCGACGGACAGGTGATTCTCAAAGCCGAGCGTTTACCTCAGGAATATCAGTGGTTGATCACGGCTCGCGACGGCAAAGACCGGCTGGCGTATCTCGGCTTTACGGGCGTATGGTACGGCAACTACTACGATCCCGAATACAACGCGACAAAGGTCTTCACGATCACCGACCGGCCCGTCTATCGGCCCGAGCAGGCGGTGAAGTTCAAGTTCTGGATCGGCCACGCGAAGTACGATCAAGGGGACGATTCGCCGTTCGCCGAGCAGCAATTCACCGTCCAGATCAACACGCCGCAGGGCGAGAAGGTCTACGAGCAGACGCTGAAAGCCGACAAATACGGCGGCCTCGAAGGGGAATACGCGTTGCCGAAGGGAGCGCAGCTCGGCGTCTATTCGCTGATGATCGTCAATCACGGCGGCGGCAGCTTCCGGGTGGAAGAGTACAAGAAGCCGGAATTCGAAGTCACCGTCGCAGCCCCGACGGAACCGGTCATGCTCGGCGACAAAATCACCGCGAAGATCGAGGCGAAATACCTCTTCGGCGCGCCGGTCGCCAAAGGGAAAGTGAAATACAAAGTCCTCCGCAGCAGCCACAGCAGCCAGTGGTATCCGATCGGACGCTGGGATTGGTTCTACGGCAAGGGCTATTGGTGGTTCGCTTCCGATTACACGTGGTATCCCGGCTGGAACAACTGGGGCTGCTGGCGTCCGGTTCCATGGTGGTGGGGCGGCGCGCAGCCGCAGCCGGAAGTCGTCGCCGCGCGCGCCGACGATGTCGGCGCGGACGGCACAGTCCACGTCGACATCGACACGCTTCCCGCGAAGGAAATTCACGGCAACCAGGACCACGCCTACACCATCACCGCCGAAGTCACCGATGAATCGCGGCGGACGATCGTCGGAGAAGGGAAAGTCCTCGTCGCCCGCAAGCCGTTTAAAGTCTTCGCCTGGATCGATCGCGGCCACTACCGCGTCGGCGACACGGTCCACGCCCACTTCCAAGCCTTCACGCTCGACCAGAAGCCGGTCCAAGGCCAAGGTGTCCTCAAGCTGTATCGCATCACCTACGAACAGGACGGCAAGCCGATCGAGACCGAAGTTTCGAGTTGGAACATCGACACCAATGAGCAGGGCACAGTCGAGCGAGAGATTGCCGCCTCGAAGGCCGGGCAATACCGCCTCTCGTACACGCTGACCGACGCCAAGAACAACGCCATCGAAGGGGGCTACATCTTCGTCGTCACCGGCGAAGGCTTCGACGGCCGCGATTTCCGCTTCAACGATATCGAACTCGTCACCGACAAACGCGAATACGCGCCGGGCGAAACCGTCAAATTGCTGATCAACACCAACCGCGCCGACGGCGCCGTGGTCGTCTTCCTGCGGCCGACGAACGGCATCTATCTCCCGCCGAAAATCATCCGGCTAAAGGGCAAGAGCACGGTAGAAGACGTCGCCGTTGTGCAGAAGGACATGCCGAACTTCTTCGTCGAGGCCTTCACCATCGCCGACGGAAAATTTTTCCAGGAGATGCGCGAGGTGATCGTGCCGCCGGAGAAGCGGGTGATCAACGTCGCCGTGGAACCGTCGGAAAAGGAATACAAACCCGGCGAGGAAGCGAAGATCGTCGTCAAACTAACGGGACTCGACGGCAAACCGTTCGTCGGCTCGACCGTCCTCAGCGTTTATGACAAGGCCGTAGAATACATCTCCGGTGGCTCGAACGTTCCGGACATCAAGGAGTTCTTCTGGAAGTGGCGGCGGCACCACCATCCGCAACGGGAAACGACGCTCGATCGCGCCTTCGGCAACCTGCTTAAAGCCGGCGAGCTCGCGATGAATGATCTCGGCGCATTCGGCGGCACGATTTGGAGTGACTTCCAGCAAAATGAACAGCTAGCGACCTATAGCTTCGCGATGGGGGGAATGGGCGGCGGCGGACGCCGCGCCATGCCGATGGCCGCCAATGCGCTGGCGCGGGATGGTGCGGTTGCCAAGTCCGAAGAGGCCGCTCCTCCTGCTGCAGAAGCTCTGGCGGATGACCGCGCGCCCGGCCAACCGGGCGGCGGCGCTGAGGCCTTGCAGCCGACGGTCCGGTCGAACTTCGCCGATACCGCATACTGGGCGGCAAGCGTCACCACCGACGCCGACGGCGTGGCGTCGATCGACTTCAAGATGCCCGAAAATCTCACCGGCTGGAAAGTCAAAG
>CAZDGB010000410.1:0-4954 GCA_964504645.1 uncultured Planctomycetaceae bacterium
TCAGCCGGTGCTCAACCAGCAATCAGGCAAAGTGGAGATCACGTCGCAGAATCACGGTTTCGCGATCTCCGCCGAGAACTTGCCGTCGTGCCTGGAAGTGACGCACATCAATTTGAACGACCAGACCGTGGAGGGCCTGCGGCACAAAGACGCTCCGGCGTTTTGCGTGCAGTACCATCCCGAAGCCGCCGCGGGACCGCACGACAGCCGGTATCTCTTCGAGCAGTTTCGACAGATGATGCCGGCGTGAAAGCCTACGAACCCGCCAGCGTTCGGCGAGCCGATTGACCAAACTTCGCACAACAGACTAATCGTCGACATCGTTTCCTGAAAAGAGTTTTCTCCATGCCTCTCGAACGTACGTTTGTTCTGCTCAAGCCCGATGCCGTCGCCCGCCGTTTGACCGGCGAGATCCTGCAGCGATTCGAACGCCGCGGGTTGAAAGTCGTCGGCCTGAAGCTGCTGCAAGTCACGCCGGAGTTATCCAAGAAGCATTACGCCGAACACGTCTCGAAGCCGTTTTATCCGCTGCTGGAAGAGTTCATCACCGCCGGCCCGGTGGTGGCGCTCGTCCTCGAAGCGCCGGACGCCATCACGGTCGTCCGCAACATGCTCGGCCCGACGAACGGCCGTCAGGCGGCTCCGGGAACGATTCGCGGCGACTTCGGCCTGAGCCGGCAGATGAACCTCGTGCACGGCAGCGACGGCCCGGAAGCGGCCGCGCGGGAGATTCCGCTCTACTTCCAGGCGCAGGAATTGGTTTCGCACGCGTCGACGCTCGATCCCTGGACTTGCGCGAGCGACGAGAAGTAGCCGCGCGATTCATCCGGAGAAGGAGCCATGCCGCCCAATCGCGATTCCGATCCTTTCGCGCCGCCCGCCATTCCCACGGAGGTCTGCTGCCTGCATTGCGGCGAGACGTACGACAGTTGGCAGATCGAATGGCGGATGCTCAAGGATGCCGACGGCGTCGATCGCGGTTTCTGGTGCTGTCCCATCCACGGTTGCGACGGGAGAGGTTTTGGCTTCGATATCCTGCCCACCGATCCCGAGTACCAGGACGAGCGCGGCGGCTGGGTCTTTTTCGATGACGACGAAGAGGATGATGACGAAGCCGGCGATGAAGAGTGGAGCGAACTCGAACAGGACATACCCACCGGCCCATCGTCAGAGGACTCCGCGTCATCGGCTGCGGAGGACATGATTCCGTGGGACGATGACGATATCATTCCGCCGTACAAGAAGCCGCCCGGGCCGGGAAGCGACTTCCCGTTCTCGGTGAATTGAAGATCCGCGGACCACAATTTCGCGGATTCACGCGCGATCTCTCCGGCCTGGAACCATGCCCGAGTTGCCGGACATCACGGTCTACATCGAGGCGCTCGAACCGAGGATTGTCGGCGAGAAGCTTCAGGCCGTTCGCGTCCACTCGCCGTTTCTCGTACGGACTTTCGAGCCGCCGCTGGAGGAAATCCACGGCAAATCTGTGCGGGAACTGCGGCGCTTCGGCAAACGGATCGTCTTCGGTCTCGACGATGACTATTGGCTGATCCTGCATCTGATGATCGCCGGGCGATTGCACTGGAAGCCGCCCGGCGCGAAGCTCGCCGGCAAATCGGCGCTGGCGGCGTTCGACTTTCCACTCGGATCGCTGACGATCACCGAAGCCGGCTCGAAGCGCCGGGCTTCGCTGCATCTCGTCCAAGGGGAAGCGGCGCTGGCGGCGCACCAGCGCGGCGGGTTGGAAGTTCTCTCAGCGTCGCTCGAAGAATTTCACGCGGAGCTCGCACGGCGGAATCACACCGTCAAGCGGGCGCTCACCGATCCGTCGCTCTTCAGCGGCATCGGGAATTCGTACTCCGATGAAATATTACACCGGGCGCGTTTGTCCCCGTTCGTGCAGACGAAGAACCTGCGCGACGAAGACATCCGCCGCCTGCACGCCGCCGTGCGAGCGGTGCTGCAGGAATGGATCGAGCGCTTGCGCACGCAGGCCGGCGGAAAATTTCCGGAACGCGTCACGGCGTTTCGCCCGGAGATGGCGGTGCACGGCCGCTTCGGACTCCCCTGCCCCGACTGCGGCGCGAAAGTGCAGCGGATCGTCTACGCCGACAACGAGACCAACTATTGCCCGGTGTGCCAGACCGAAGGCCGCATTCTCGCCGATCGCTCGCTGTCGCGATTGCTCAAAGACGACTGGCCGCGCACGGTGGACGAATTGGAGGACTGAATCTCGACCTTCGGTGGTTCCCTAAAATTTTTCTCGCGAATCGGCGAATCTCTGCGTAGGATCGAACGCACATCATTTCCTTTCGCATCGCGTTTCCACTTTCTCCCTTCCGTAAAGATTTCTCTTCGGCGGCGACCGTCCAGATTATGGGCCGATTCTGGAGCATTGCCATGCGCTTGAGGAAATTGCGTCTTGGAAAGACGCCGGGCGGCAAGCGTTGGATCGTCTGGAGTGCGATTTTTTTGATGGCCGTCGGCTTCGGCGGCTACGTCCGCTGGCGGGCGAACCGGCTGGTCGCGCGGTTGACGGCTGAGACCGACCGCAGCATCGACTCGTCTCAAGGCGTGTTGTTGATCGCCGGCGGAGGCATGCTGCCGCGCTCGATCCAGGAGCATTTCTGGCTCCTCGCAGGCGGGCCACAGGCGAGGATCGTGGTCATTCCCGCATCGCAGATGGAACCGGAGCAGCTCAAGATTTACGAGGAACGGTGGGATGAGTTCGCGACGCAATCGGTAACGACGTTGCACGCTGATACGCGTACGCGGGCCGACGAGGACCAGTTTTCGCGCTGCCTGGAATCGGCGACCGGCGTATGGCTCGGCGGCGGGCAGCAGACCTGGCTGACGGCGTGGTATCGCGGCACGCTTGTCCACGAACGCTTGCGGCGATTACTCGACCGCGGCGGCGTGATCGGCGGAACGTCGGCCGGCGCCGCCGTCATGTCCGACTGGATGATCGCCGGCGGCAAGCGCGACCCGATCGAAGGCCGCGGTTTCGGATTCTTTCCGGAGGCCGTCATCGACCAGCATTTTCTCAAACGCAACCGTTTGCACCGGCTCGCCAAGCTGCTGGAAGCGCACACCGAGTGTATCGGTCTGGGTGTCGATGAGCGGACGGCCCTCGTCGTGCAACTGAAAGGCCGCCGGCTCTCGGTTGTCGGCGAATCGTATGTCACTGCGTATGTGCCGCAAGCGGAGGGCCGGCCGCAGCGGCTCGAATTCCTCAAGCAAGGAGATTCGACGGATATCGCCGCGCTGCGCACGCCGGACAGCCAGGTGGAGTCGAGTTGGGATCTCGACGCGATTCTCGCCGGGGAAGACTGATCAAACTTCCGGCGAGCGCCGCTTCCACGTTGGCGGCGCGACGAGAAACGTCAAGAGCTCGCCCGCGCCGAAGAGCGTGTACAGCACCGCGAAGACCCACGGCGGGGCGTCGTAGAACAGCCAGTCGTGCACCAGGTTCGCGATGAACGCTCCCTGGTAGACTTCTCCGCCGGCCAATTCGCGCAGTTGGTGCTCCCACGTCGTCAGCGGGCACGTGATGCCAAGCCACTCCTCCGCAACAACAATGAGAATCATCGCCAGATGGACGCCGCGAAACCACGGATTGCGGATCCATTGCCAGCGCAAAACGCAGCCGACGAGCGTCAGTACGAAGCCGACGATCACGAACAGCACGTAGGCCATGTGCGCGATGACGACGGCATCGGCGGCGAATCGGTAAAATAGTTGCATCAGCGGACTCCGAGTTGTCGGAATTCCGAACAACTGGGAGAGTCCTGCGGACGGAAAAATATTCCGACTATTTCTTCTTCCGCTTGCCAATCGCCCGTTGCAGCGCTGCGCCCATGTCGGCCGGGCTTTCGGCCACGACCACGCCGGCCGCTTCGAGGGCGGCGACCTTCTCCGCCGCGGTGCCGCTGCCGCCGGAGATGATCGCCCCCGCGTGGCCCATCCGTTTTCCGGGAGGAGCCGTCTTGCCGGCGATGAACGCTGCGCAGGGCTTGGTGACGTGTTTCTTGATGTATTCGGCGGCGACGATTTCCGCGTTGCCGCCGATTTCGCCGATCAGCAGGATCGACTCGGTGGCGGGATCTTTCTCGAACAGTTCCAGCAGATCGGTGAAGATCGTCCCGATGATCGGATCGCCGCCGATGCCGACGGCCGTCGATTGCCCGAGCCCCAGGTTGCCGAGCTGCCACGCGGCTTCATACGTCAGCGTGCCGCTCTTCGAGATCAGGCCGACGGTGCCGGCCTTGTGAATATAGCCCGGCATGATGCCGATCTTCGCCACGCCGGGCGTGATCACGCCGGGACAGTTCGGCCCGACGAGCCGCGACTTGGGATAGTTCGCCAATTGCTTCTTGACGCGAGCCATGTCGAGGACCGGAATGCCCTCGGTGATAGCGACGATCAGTTCCATCCCGGCGTCGGCGGCTTCCAGGATCGCGTCGCCGGCAAACGGCGGCGGTACGAAAATCAGCGATGTGTTCGCCCCGGTTTTGTCGCGGGCCTGCGACACACTGTCGAAAACCGGGAAGCCGTCGATTTCGGTGCCCCCCTTCCCCGGCGTGACGCCGCCGACGAAGACGGCCTCGCCCGGACGGTGTTCTTGCGCGTAGGCGCGGCATTGCTGGCTATGGAACAACCCGGCCTTGCCGGTGATTCCCTGGCAGATGATTTTCGTATGACGACCAACCAATATCGACATGAGTAAAACCTGAGTGAAAGTGTGTATGAGTAAAAGTGAGAGCGGCCCGCCTTAAATTGCGGCGACAGCCTTCTTCGCGGCGTCGGTCAGATCCATGCCCGTGACGATCTTCTTCCCGCTGTCCGCGAGCATCTTTCTGGCGACTTCGACGTTCGTTCCTTCGAGCCGCACCACCAGCGGCACCTTGATGCCGATGTTGTCGTATGCTCCCAGGAGAGCCGTCACGATCGTGTC
>CAZDGB010000411.1:0-4948 GCA_964504645.1 uncultured Planctomycetaceae bacterium
GCATGGCCTTCGAGGTGTGCTCAATCGTCTCGTCGAGCCAGCTCGTGCGGTTGAACTTGAAGTATTGCCGGGCGAGGAACCCGCTCGCCCGCAGCTTGTCGAGATCGTTCGGGTACAGTTCATCGGCGGCGAGCATCTCGCGGAGCATCTGGTCGTAGCCCTGGTCGGCGTTGAGCGATTCGATGATCCAATCGCGGAAGTGCCAGATGTGTTTCTGCGAATTGCGGACCTCCGCGCCGAGGCCCCACCAGTCGCTGTAGCGCCAGACGTCCATCCAATGCCGGCCCCACCGCTCGCCGTACTGCGGGCTGTCGAGCAGCCGGTTCACGACGGCGTCGTACGCGCCGGGCGACTCATCGGCGAGAAACGCCTGTGTCTCCGCAACCGTCGGCGGCAGGCCGATCAAATCCAATGTGACGCGGCGCAACCAAGTCCGCTTGTCGCTTTGCGGTTGCGCGACAACCCCTTGCTCCTGATGCTTCGCCGCCAGGAACGCATCAATCGGATTCCTGGCCCAGCGCGGATCGGCGACGGTTGGAACTTCGGGCCGCACCGGCGTCCGAAACGCCCAGTGATCGCGCGGATCGCGTTCGGGCTGCTCATCGGTAGGACCAGCCGCGCCGGCGGCGATCCAGGCTTTCAGCGCCGCGATCTCCTCCGGTTTGAGCGGCTCCCCTTCCGGCGGCATCCGCTCGGCTTCTTCTGCGGCCGAGACGCGCTGCACGATCAGACTCGCGTTGACGTCGCCACGATCAACGGACGAGCCGTTGTCACCCCCTTTGGCGATGAACGCCGCCGTGTCCAGCCGCAGATTCGCCTCTTGCTTCAGCGCTCCATGACAGGCGAAACACCGTGCGGCGAGCACCGGTTTGACGCGCTTCAGGTAATCGTCCGGCTCCGCCGCGAGGGCAGTCTGCACGACGAGGAGTCCGGCGGCGCACATCAAGGCAAGGCGAGTCATGTCAAGCTTTCGCAGATTATAAAGTCGGTCCTAATAGGCTCGCTCATGCGGGGGGAATTCTCAACCCGAAACCGCTGGGAGATGGGGATTCCACGGGAGGAAAAACATCCGCTGCCGAACTTTCGGGGTGCGCGGGGCGTCTCCACTGCGCGAGATCGGTTGAGGCGAACGGAGTCGTCCAACAATTTACTCACGATGGTATAGTGTGTGTTTGTCCGAGCTACCCGTCTGCAAGGCTAACGATGCCTTCACGTCTTCGGATCGAAACGCTTCGCGAAGAACACCTGCCGGAACTCGCCCAGGCGATTCGCAACGAGGCCGTCTACGAGCATATTGGCGGAGAGACGCCTTCGTTCGAGAACTTCGTTCTCGGTTTAAGAATGGCCATCGCAGGTCCGCCTGCAAGCCGTTCGCACGAACGATGGCTTAATTGCTTGGTCCGTCATGCGGAGACAGGTCAAGTCCTCGGCAGTTTGCAATCCACGGTCATCCGCGGCATCGCCGAGGTGGCGTTCCTCTTCGCGCCCGCTGTCTGGGGACGAGGCTATGCGTTCGCAGGGTTGGCATGGCTCCATGCGGAAGTGGCTCGCGAGGCGGGGAACGTTCAGTTTTGGGCCACCACTGTGCCCGCCAATTTGCGATGCCAGTCGCTACTGCGTCGATCCGGGTACGTGGAAGCTCCTCTCCCATCGGCCCCGCAACTGGCCAGTTACGAGTCGGGCGATCTTGTCTTTTGCCGGCCCCTAACTCTGCCGCGCGTTCGGCTTCGCGAGCACGTCGTCGACGATCTCGAGCCGTTCTGTGAATTGCAGATGGACCCCGAGGTCGGTCGCTACGTCTCCTGGCTGCCGCGAGCACGGAGTCAGGCCGAAGCGGCGCTATTGGATGCCCTTGCACAGCAAACGGCCGCGGATAGAGTTCGCTTCTTCTTTGCCGTCGAGTTGCTGAGCTCCGGTGAGTTGATCGGCAGCGTCGGCTACACCCGGACCGGCCCGCATTCCGCCGACTGCGGCTGGTTCCTGCGCCGACGATTCTGGGGGAACGGCTATGCGGCCGAGGCCGTTCGGAACATGGTCTCCGCGGCTCTGGGCACCGGCGGGTTCTCAACCCTCACCGCATCCAGTCGACGGGAGAACCACGGCTCGATTCGCGTCGCGGAAGCATGCGGCTTCCGGCGTCTGCGCGAGACGGAAGAACGCGTGTACTTCGAGATGCAGCGATGAGCCATATCGAACACGGCATAGAGGCGCTGTGCGATTTCGCGGCTTGAGCGTCGACCGCATTCTTCACGACAACTGATACACCAGCCACAACGCTCCCGTTAGTACGACGATCATCAGCAGCGCATCCGGCTCGATCAATCGGCGTCGCCGTTCGACGCGATAGAGTTGCCCGAGCACGGCAATGGCCGACGAGACGATCACCGCCAAGGCAGTCACGCCGTGGGTCGGGGAAAGTGCGGCAAAGAGCGGTCCCGGAAACACGGCGTCGAGCGGCACGAACAAAATCATGTTGAACGTATTGCTGCCGAAGATATTGCCGATGACCAGATCGAAGGCTTTCATGCGAAGCGCGGTGAGGGAGGCCACCAATTCCGGCAACGACGTGCAGAGCGCCACCAGCGTGGTCCCGACAAACGTCTTTCCCCACCCGGACAGATCGGCAATCTGGCCGGCCGTCTCGGCCAATCGGGGGCCCGTCAGGCACAGGACGATGGCGGCCAAGACAAACTTCGACACCGGCTTCCACCACGGCGGCAGCGGTTCGTGAACAGCTACGGTCGCAGGGTCTGCTTCTGTGACCGTCGCGGCGGAGATGCGTTGGTCGAGAAAGACCATGCGCACGCCGAAGAGATAGGCCGCCAGAATAGTCCAGGACCACACGCCGATGCCCAGAAGCGTTGGCGCCGGCAACTGCGACGCCGTGAGAATTCCCAAGCCCGCCAACCCCGTCAGAGCAATCGCCATGGTCCCGGACAGCGCGTGAGCCGCCGCTTCCCGCGACAGCATCTTCCCGCCGTGATAGTGGAACAGGTCGAGTGCGGCGAGAATCATGAGATTCATCAGGCTGCTGCCCAACAAGTCGCCCGCGGCAAGATCGGGCATCCCCTGGCGCACGGCGGAAATATCCACGCTCAATTCCGGCAACGACGTCACGCCGGCCAGCATCACGCTGCCGATCAGCAGACGGCCCAGACCGGTGAGGTCCGCAATTTGATCGCACGCCTTGGCCAGTACGATTCCCGCCAGGACAACAATTGCCGCCAACACCAGGAACTGCACGGAAATTGTGAGCATGCGAATTGACTGACTGGGGCGACAAACGAATCGCCAGGAGACTTCTAGGGTAATCGCTGAGTCCAATTGCGCATCCGCGCGGTCGCGACGTCAAGCCCGTTAGCGCGGCATCACATAGTTCCCGATCACGTTGGCAATCACCCAGCCGCCCAGTCCGATCGCCGCGGCTCCCGTGATATAGCGGCGAAAGTCATCGGGTTTGGCCGGTTGTCCCATCGAGTTCAGCGCGTGCCCCGTCCTGAACTCGGCCCAGCGGGCGAGAATCAAGGCATTCAAGATGACCAGAAACCAGAGATCGGCCGGTGTGAACCAGCCCTTTCCGTTGCGGATGATGGCGAGCACGAGCAGCCCGAGCATGAGCGGCCCGAGCGCCATCCAGAACACCCGAACAAAGACGATCAACAGCGACGACGGTGGTTGTGCGGTCGGCATGGAAGCATCTCCGTATCGAAGGGCGACCCGTACGGACTTTAGCTCGTCAGGTCGGGCGCGGGAGAAGACTGCGGAATTCTGAAGCGTTTCAGAAGTTCAACGCGTTGCGCAGCCAGAGGCTGCGCAGGTCAGCGACCATGTCACCAACCGCCGCCGTTCGAGATGAACAGCGTGAGATAGAGCTCAAGCTCGGAGATCGGGTGGATCATGGCAGACCACATTTCGGCTCGTTCTCTCAGTTGCCGCCGTCATTCTAGCGGCATGAGGGCAGGCGACAAGCTCGAAAGGATGCGCTGGCACAGCGATTCGTTGGCAAGACGATCACTTCGCCGGTTCGCGGGGAACGTTCAAATCCCCCTTCAGGCTGCGGTACATCGAGTGAACGTGGTTGGCGTTGTTCTGCGTGTTGTTGTACTCGATGACGAACGACGGGCCCTGCACGCGGTAATGATGGGCCTGGTTCAGTTCGCTCTCGCCCCACCACGCGAAGTGGAGGTGGTCCAGCCCGGCGGCTTGAATCTCGGCGCGGCGTTCCTGTTCGATGCTGGACGGCAGGTTCTTGAGATACTCGCTCAGCAGCGTTTCGAGCAGTTTCTTTTGATCGTCGGACATCTTCGCGTACGACAGGCCGACGGCGGGGCCGACTTCTGCCTGCGGCGCACCGGGACCGGGGACTTCCTTCGGCGGCGTCTTGCTGACCAGTGCGACTTCCAGTTGCTGCGGCGTGCAGAGCTTCAGGATCTGCCGGGCGATGTCTTCCTCCGGGCCGAGGACGCGAATTTGCCGTTCGAGCCCGGCGTCGACGGTGCCGGGATTCGCGCCGAAGAATTCGGGCGTGCTGGAGACGACCTTGCCGTCCTGAATCGAGAAGTTCAGCGAGATGTGATGCCCTTCCAACCGCCATCCCCACAATCCTTTGTCGCCCGGCTCGCCGAAGATCGAGAGGTAGTATTTGCCCGGATCTCGGCGGTCGCGGCGATAATCGCGTTCGCCCCCTTCGAGCAGATAGAGAATCTCTTCAAGGCTCATGATGTTGAGCGCCTGGTCGTAGCCGGCTTCCGTCAGCCCCGTGTGAAAAAAAGCCCGGGCGAGCTTGAGCGAGTCGCCTTCGAGATCCTTGAGCGGGAGTCCTTTGCGTTCGCGGGGGATGAAGTGCCAGTTCAGCCGCTCTTCGTCGTTGTAGCCGAACGAGCATTGTTTGAGCTGCTCGGGCGTGAGCGACTTGCGGAAGGCGGTGGCGGCGGTCGCCATCGCGGCG
>CAZDGB010000412.1:0-4905 GCA_964504645.1 uncultured Planctomycetaceae bacterium
AAAGAAAGCGTTTCCGTGTTTCCCCTTCGTGACGACGTCCCCTCGCAACAGGCGCCGCTGGTCAACTACTCGCTGATCGCGGCGTGCGTCGTGGTGTTTCTGCTGCAGATGTCCGCCGGTGATGACGGCGAGCGGATCGCCTTGCAATACGGCATGACCCCGTACCGCGTGACGCACAATCAGGCCGGGCCGCTGCTTGCCGCACTCCCAACACCGTCCCGCGGGCCGGACGGCCGAATCGTCGTCGTCAACAAAGAGCAGGAGTTGCCCGCTCTCGAGGTTCCGCCGTGGGTGACGATGTTCACGTGCATGTTCCTGCACGGCGGGCTGATGCACATCGTCGGCAACATGTGGTTTCTGCTCATCTTCGGCGATAACATCGAGGACCGCTTCGGACATTTGCCGTATCTCGTGATGTATCTCTTGAGCGGCCTGGCGGCAAGCGTGTTGCAGATCGTGTCCGATCCGTCCGGCGTCATTCCGACGGTCGGCGCCAGCGGCGCCATCGCCGGGGTGATGGGTTCGTATTTGCTCCTCTATCCCCACGCCCGGGTGGTCACGATCATTCCACTGGGCCTCTTGTGGCCGACAATCCTGCTGCCCGCGCCAATCTTCCTCGGCTTTTGGTTCGTCTTCCAACTGGCATCGGCGGCGTTCACCGAAACGGGCATGGGGGGCGTTGCCTTCTGGGCCCACGTCGGCGGCTTCCTGTCGGGTCTCGGCATGACGTGGTGGGGCCGGCAATCGGGCTGGCTGAAACCGCCGCCGCGGTCACGCATCGTTTCGTCGCCGTGGAATGACCGCTTGACGTAGATTGCTCGGCATTCGGTGTACAACTCTTGAGCGCGGCTGTCGGTTCGATGACAATCAGTGTGGCCAAATTCGCTGCCGTATAGCCTCGGAGAGCGCATGCACCTTCCGTCCCCCATTGCCCGACGGTCCTTTCTCTACAACTCCGGCCTCAGCGTCGGGGCGATGGCGTTGTCGTCGCTGTGGCCGGGAAAGTTGAATGCGGCGGACGCGGTTTCGGCCGTGAATCGACCAGCGAACGGCGTGCTCAACCCGCTGCACTTCGCGCCAAAGGCCAAGCGGATCATTTGGCTGTACATGGCGGGCGGAATGACGCATCTCGATACGTGGGACCACAAGCCCAAGCTCACCGAGATGCACGGGCAGCCGATGCCGGAATCGATCACCAACGGCCAGCAGATCGCACAGTTGCAGGGGCAGAAACTCAACTGTTTCGGCCCGCAGCACGAGTTCAAAGAATGGGGCCAGTCGGGCCAAAAGTTCAGCGTCATCTGGCCGCAACTCGGCGAGAAGTGTGCCGACGACATGTGCCTCGTTCGCTCGCTCTACACCGACGCCATCAATCACGATCCGGCTCACACGTTCATGAACACTGGCACGATGACCGCCGGCCGGCCGTCGATGGGGTCGTGGCTGTGGTACGGACTCGGTGCGGAAACCGAAAACCTGCCGGGCTTCGTGGTGATGATCTCCACCGGCAACTTCGGCCAGAAACAGCCCATCGCCGCCCGGCAATGGCATTCGGGTTTCCTGCCGAGCCGCTATCAGGGCGTGGAATTCCGCAGCACAGGTGATCCGGTCCTCTATCTGAAAAGTCCGGCGGGCGTGACGACGCAGCGACAGCGCGACGTGGTCGATGCCGTCACGGCGCTCAACCGCATCGAGAACGACGCCGTCAACGACCCGGAAATTCTGACTCGCATCAGCCAGACGGAAATGGCGTTCCGCATGCAGACCAGCGTGCCGGAACTGATGGACGTCTCCGACGAGCCGCAGCACATTCTCGATCTGTACGGCACCAAAGGCGGCGACGGCACGTTCGGTTCGAATTGCCTTTTGGCTCGCCGTTTGGCCGAACGCGGGGTCCGCTTCATTCAGTTGTATCACCGTGATTGGGACCATCACGGCGCGGTGAAGGAACACGTCGCCGGCTCGGCGAAGGAAGTCGATCAAGGCGCCGCCGCATTGATCACCGATCTCAAGCAGCGCGATATGCTGAAGGACACGATCATCGTCTTCGGCTCGGAATTTGGCCGCACGCCGATGGCGCAGGGGAACGGCCGCGACCATCACCTCGCCGGGTTCACGATGTGGTTCGCCGGCGGCGGCATCAAAGGGGGCACGAGCTACGGCGAGACCGACGATTTCGGCTACCACTCCGCCATCAACCGCGTCTCCGTCCACGACATCCACGCCACACTGCTGCACCTGATGGGCATCGACGCCAACCGCTTCAGCGTGAAATTCCAAGGTTTGGACAACAAACTCACGGGCGTCGAACCGGCCCGCGTCGTCAAAGAAATCCTCGCTTAGCGACGCTTCGCAGAAGCGTCGTGCCTCAAGTTCCCTAGGAGCCTGACATGTGCTGCTTTTCCGGGACGGTGGAACATGTGGCGGATACGAAAATCTTCGCTCGCGGCGGCATCGACGAACGGCAGGCCATCGTCTACGAAATGCAATACAAGGCAGACGATGAATTGGCCATGATTCTACCATTGCCGGTTCCGAAACGTTCCAAGGAAACGGCCGTTGAATTTATCAGCTTGGAAGAATACCCCGACTTCTTTAAAGATCTGGAACAGGGATTTCCCCAAATGATCGAGAGAAAAGGTGCGGGAGCATTCGCATTTGGCGGGATCGGTGCTGGTGGGGCGGCCAAGCTGCAAGTCGTGGAAGTCGGCGATTTCGAAGCTTCGTTTGTGCCGACCGTTCAAGACTTCGCACGGCTCGACGAGCGATTTCGACTGCCGGAGACAATTTGGACCGATAAGTTGCCCCGCTACCGCGATTGGGGCTTCGCCGTTTTCAAGCTCAAGTCGGGCAAGCAGCGTGTGCATCCCATGGCTTTTATCTTTCCGCGACGCGATCCGCAGAGTCTTTTCTTTCCGACGATGCATATTCACGACGGTTCCGCCCCCGAGACGGCTATCTTCGATCATGTGCTATTCGCCCAGTTCCTCGTCGGCAATCGCGTCAACTATCTGAACTGGCAAGAATCGACACAGCCAGCGCTGCAGTTCGTCAATATCGAGAAGTCACAGGGCCTCGTTGAAGCCGGCCTGCATGTCTACGGACGAAAGATTCGCGGCAAACAGAAAAATCGCGACATTGTCATCTGACACGAAAAATCGTCCTCGTTCCACTTTATTGAAAGACCAGCATGCCAGTTGTCGTCGTCACCGGTTTGAATGGCGATCAGGGACCGCATTGGGATTTGCTCCGGCAGGCGGGGTTCGAGACGCGGATTGCGCCGCGGGATGTCGATCTGTTCCAGGCGGAGAATCTGATCTCCGTGGTGCAGGACGCCTCGGCGATCATTGCCGGGTCGGAGCCGTATTCCGCGGAGACGCTGGCCAAACTGCCGAAGCTGCGGGCCATCGCGCGGATGGGGGTTGGGTTCGACGCCATCGACGTGCCGGCGGCGGATAAGCAGCGCATTGTGGTCGCCACGACGCCGGGCGTGAACCATCACGCAGTTGCCGAGCATACGATCGCGCTGCTGATGGCGGTGGCCCGCGGGTTTCCGGCCCGCGACCAATTCGTGCGGAAGGGGACGTGGATTCGGTTCTCGACGCCGCGCATCATGGGCCGCACATTGGGCCTCGTCGGCTTAGGCCGCATCGGCCAGGCGACAGCGATGCGCGGCCGTGGCCTCGGCATGAACGTGATCGCCTACGATCCCTTCCCCAACCAGGATTTCGTGCGCGAGCACGGCATCGAACTGACGAGTCTCGACGATTTGTTTTCGCGGGCCGACTACGTCTCGCTCCACCTGCCGATGAGCAAGGAAAACAAGCACGTCATCAACGCGACGTCGCTGGCGAAGATGAAGCCCGGCGCAATCCTGATCAACACGGCCCGCGGGCTGTTGGTCGATGAAAAGGCGCTGTACGACGCGTTAAAATCAGGCCATCTCGCTGGGGCGGGGCTGGACGTGTTCGAGGTCGAGCCGCTACCGACGACCAGCCCGCTGCTTGAGTTCAACAACGTCCTGTTCTGCGGACATCTGGCGGGGCTGGATCACGAATCGCAGCATGATACGCTGAAGATGTGCGCCGAAATCGTCATCAGCCTGCGCGACGGCGGCTGGCCGAAAGTCTGCATCCAGAACCTCGTCGGTGTCACCGACTGGAAGTGGTGAGTTTTCGTTCGCGACGCTTCGTAGAAGCGTTCCCGCCGTCGCCGACGGTGGGCTTTGGTGATACATGTCACAATCCTTGCAACTCATCATCGTCTTCGTCGTCGTCCTCGCGGCGGCGGCGTATGTCGTGTTGACGGTGTGGCGGCGGATTCTCTCAGCGAAGTCGTCGCTGGGATGCGGGTCGGGTTGCGGAAGTTGCGGGCATTCGTCATCCTCATCGCCGAACGTGGTCCCGTTGGATTCGCTGACCGCGTCGCTTGAAGACCTGAAATCTCCGCGGAACGCCAATGGAAACGATCGCCGGGCACCTGTATGACTTCCCGAAATACTACGACCTGATCTTCGGTTCCGACTGGGCCGCCGAGTTCAAATTCCTCGAAGCCTGCTTTCGGCTCTATCTGCGGAAACCGGTCCGCCGCGTGTTCGAACCCGGCTGCGGCACCGGCCGCATGCTGCTGCGGCTCGGCAAGGCGGGGTACGACATCTCCGGCCTCGATCTGAATCCGAAGGCCGTCGAGTTCTGCAACGACCGGCTCAAACGGCACGGCCTGCCCGCGGCGGCGTTCCTCGGCGACATGGCCGACTTCAAGCTGAAGAAGCCCGCCGACGCCGCGTTCAACCTGATCAACACGTACCGGCATCTGCCCGACGAGAAAGCGGCCCACGGGCACTTTCGCTGCATGGCCGACGCGGTGACGAACGGGGGGCGTTACATTCTCGGCGTCCATCTCACG
>CAZDGB010000413.1:0-4897 GCA_964504645.1 uncultured Planctomycetaceae bacterium
GGTTTTCGGAGCCGAGGCCGTAGGTGATCCACGACCCCATCGCCGCGCCGCCGAAGCGGTTCGTGCCGGTAAACATCAGCAAATCGGCCGGCGCGTGGTTGAACTGGTCGGTGTGCATCGACTTGATGATGCACAGGTCGTCGGCGACCGTTTGCAGTTGCGGCAGCACGTCGCTGATCTCGTTGCCGCTTTCGCCGCACTTCTTGAATTTGTGCGGCGTCCCCATCAGCTTCGGCACGCCCTTGATGAACGCGAACCGCTGGCCTTCCAAGAACTGCTGCGGACAATCCTGCTTGTCGAGTTCGACGAGTTTCGGTTTGTAGTCGAACATGTCGAGATGCGGCGGCGCGCCGGACATCTGGAGATAGATGATCCGCTTCACCTTCGCCTTGAGCGGCGGCTCTTTCGGCGCCAGCGGATTGACCGCGGCATCGGCCAACGGGTTCGCCGCGGAAGTGCGGCCCATCAGTTGATTCAGCGCGAGGGCGCCGAGCCCGACCTGGCTGTGGCGGAGGAAGTGGCGGCGGGTGGTGAACTGGAGGTAGTCGAGTGGGAAGTTCATCGGACAATCCACGGTCAGGGGGTGGCTGGTTCGCGCTGCGAATTCTGAACGGGCAATTCATTCTCGTTGACCGGCAGACGCCAGGCCGGGGGCCGCCGCGGCGGTCGCGTGATGCTGGGACGACCGGAGGCCGCGGCCTGACGGCGCATTTCCTCGCAGAGTGCCTTCAGGTCTCCATGGAATTCCGCCAGGAGAGCTTCTCGGATGCGACGGACCTCTTCGACAATCGGGTCGTGAAATGTCGTGTTTTGCTCAGGCATGCTAAGCCTCCACCAACTCCAAGGGTGTGCAAATAATCGGGATTGCAAATCCCGCCTGAATTATAAGCGATTCGATTTGCCTGCGGATCGCTGCATTGGCCAGATGACGACAGTTCCAGGTCAAAAGAAAATCGACACCGTGCAGCGTGGCCGCGGCCAAATGAAGCGCGTCAACTTTCGCCTTCAGCGGCAGCGGAATCCCTTGCTGAAAGACCACGGCAAGATCATGAACTTCGCGAGTGATGCTCAATGTTGAGAGACCGGCCATTAACTCCATCCGCAATCTCGCCGCTTCGGGGTCACCCTTCGCGGCTTCCAATTTCACCGCATCCGAGACGAAAACATCATATTTCTCTTGGCAGTCGTTCCACCAATCCTTCGTCACTTTCATTTTCGCAGCCAACACGAGATCCGTTACCTGCCGTGCCGTTAGGTAACTGATGATCGTCGTCTCCAGATACACGCTGGGTTTGAACGTCTGGTCTCCCATGCCGGCGTTTCATCCTCTCATCAGCACCGCGTCCAGGTTGAGCAGCATGTTCGCCACCACCGTCCACGCGGCGGCTTCGGCGGCGTCTAATCCTGCGGGCAGCGCGCCGATCGGTTTCGTCGCCAGATTCGACGCTTCCTCGGGATGTGAACGGTAATGTTCGAGTTCGCTTTGATAGAGTTTTACGACTTCGGCGATCTGATCAGCGCTCGGTACACGGCTCAGCGCCAGCGTTAGGGCGTATGCGGCGCGAGACTCCGGTGTCGTGCCGCCTTCGGTGATGATTCGGCGGCCGAAGGCTTGGGAGATTTCCACGTACGCCGGGTCGTTCAGCGTGACGAACGCCTGCAGCGGCGTGTTCGTGCGAACGCGGCGGACGGCGCAGATTTCGCGGCTGGGGGCGTCGAACGTCGCCATCGACGGGTACGGGACCGTGCGGCGCCAGAAGGTGTAGAGACCGCGGCGGAATTTGTCTTCGCCGGGGCTTTCGACCCAGTTGCGCTGGCCGTTGAACGCCGCCTGCCACATGCCGGCCGGCTGATACGGATAGACGGAGGGGCCTCCCACCTTTTGGCTCAAGAGCCCGCTGATCGCCAGCGCCTGATCGCGGACCAACTCGGCTTCCAGGCGGAACCGCGGGCCGCGCGCCAGCCAGCGGTTGCGCGGGTCTTTCGCGAGGACATCCGGCGTGACTTTCGCCGTTTGGCGATACGCCGCCGATGTGACGATCGTCCGCAGGAACTGCTTTGTGTCCCACTGGCGGTCACGGAATTCGACGGCGAGCCAATCGAGGAGTTCGGGGTGGCTCGGCAATTCGCCCTGCGCGCCGAAATCTTCCTCTGTCGTGACGAGTCCCGTGCCGAAGAGCTGCGCCCAGAAACGATTCGCCGCGACGCGCGCCGTCAGCGGGTTTTTCGAGTCCATTAACCACTGCGCCAACTCCAGGCGATTCGGGGGCTGCGAACGCGCGAGCGTGGTGGCGAACGCGGAGGGGAACCCGGCGGTCACCTCGGCTCCGGGGGTGAGATAGTTCCCGCGGACGAAGATCTTCGTGGTTCGCAGCTTGTCCGCGGCAAGTTCCTGCAGGACGGGGATCATCGGCAGCGCGGGACGGGACTTCTCCAGCGCCGCAAGTTGGTCACGCTGCGGAGCGAGCGACGGCGCGATCGACTTGAAATACGTTTTGAGACGCTGCGATTGCTCGGCATTTCGTGCAGCGTTCGGCGTATCGAGAATCGCCAACACATCGAACGGCACCCCCACGCGCTTGCCGATGCGCGGATCACTTGTCCCCGCCAAGCGAAACTTGCCCAATCCCTGCGCCTGCGTCGATTCGTGCACGAGCTTCACGGTCACAGTGACAGGCGTCTCTGAAGTCAACGTCTCAGAGAACACGAACACGGCTTGATGCGGTTCCGTCAGCTTCGGTCCCACGGCCCAGCCGAAGTTCGGTTTCTTCGCGGGGTCGAGGGCCAGTTCCACGCCAAAATCGGGCTGCGAATGGTCCGCGTAAGCCGCGGCGAACTTCAGCGAGCGCTCGTTCGACGGACCGAGTTCCACTTGCGGATTCGGCGGCTCGGCGAGAAGTTGATCCCACACCGGCTTCCGCTCGGCGTCGAGAACCGTGATTTTGAGATTCGTCATCCGTGCGCCGGTCCCGCCATCGGTCCGGTTCCAGACGACGAGTCGTTCGAGCGGCTGCACGCTGCCGAGATCGACTTCCCACCACGGGTTGTCCTGCGCGGCGGTGTGCGTGACGGAGTTCTTGCCGAAGTAGTCACCGTTCGTTTCGCCGTCGATGGCGCGGGCCGCGTCGCCGCCGTAGTCGGTGGTCGATTGCGATGCCTTCCCGGTGCGGGCGATGTTTTTTCCGTTCGAGAAGACTTCGATCTCGGCGAGATGAATGAACTGATTCGCGCCGGCCCGTTCGATCCGCACGAATTGTCCGGCGACGGTTTTCGCCGAGTCGTTTGCCGGCCGCGCGCTCGCCGTGATGTGCGACAAGACGAAATTGCCGTTGTCCGACCGGCCCGCTCCGCCGCCGGGAAGCGCGGCGTCGGGAATCGTTTCCAATCGCAGTGCGGTGAGATTCGCCGCCGGCAGCGTAAATTGAAGTTGATACGTTTCTTTTTCCGGCCGCGGACCGCTGGCGAGGATCGACTTGTCGGCTTGCGCCTTCAGCTCGGTGCCGTTGACCGACGCCACAGACGTCGGCTCCAAGATAGTCCATTCGCCGGTCGGCACGAGCGATTGTTCCCACGCGGTCTGCTCCGCGAGGAGTTCCGGCGTGTCGGCGTCGAGAATCTTCTTCCCTGCGGCGATTTGCGCTTCGATCGACGCCGATTTGCGGGCATATTCGTCATCGGGCGCAGCCATTGTCGGGCGCTCATCCGGCTGGTCGAAGTCGGCGGTTTGATTCAGGATCGCGAAGACGCGGTAATACTCCTGCTGCGTGATCGGGTCGTACTTGTGATTGTGGCACTTCGCACAGCCCATCGTCAGACCCATCCACGCCTGGACGGTGGTGTCGACGCGGTCCCACACGGCGTAAGTGCGGAACTCCTCGTCGTCGGTGCCGCCTTCGGTGTTTGTCATCGTGTTGCGATGGAAGGCCGTCGCCAACTTCTGTTCAACGGTGGCGTCGGGCAGCAAGTCGCCAGCGAGCTGGTCAATGGTGAACTGATCGTAGGGCAAGTTGCGGTTGAAGGCGTCGATTACCCAGTCGCGATAGCGCCACATGTTGAGCCGCAACGGATCGGAACCGTAGCCGGCGGAATCGGCATAGCGGGCCAGGTCGAGCCACATCCGCGCCCAGCGCTCGCCGAACGATGGATCGGCAAACAGCCGGTCCAGCAGACGTTCGTACGCATCGGGAGAAGAGTCGGCGAGAAACACATCGAGTTCTCCCGGCGTCGGCGGGAGTCCGCGCAAGTCGAGACTCGCGCGGCGGAGCAGCGTGGCCCGGTCGGCTTCGGGCGAGGGCGACAAACCCTGCTTGGAAAGTTCGCGGCGAATCAACGCGTCGATCGGATGCGGCGCGCCGGACGACTCAATTGTCGGTCGCGATGGTTTGACGAACGACCAGTGAAGCGAATAGGGCGCGTCTTCAGCGACCCAGCGCTTGAGGATGTCGATTTCCTCAATGGAGAGATCGTGCCCCGATTTCGGCGGCGGCATCTGGATGTCGGGGTCTTTCGACGTGATGCGGCGGATGAGTTCGCTCGCGTTGGGCTGACCGGCGACGATCGCCGTCTCGCCGCTCTCCAATTTGGCGAGCGCGGCGTCGCGCACATCCAAGCGCAGTCCGGCCTCGCGATGCGCCTCGTCCGGACCGTGGCAAGCGAAGCAGTTCCGCGATAACAGCGGGCGAACTTGCCGGCCGAAATCGACGGGGGGTTCGGCGGCCGATGCGGCCGCAGCAGAGAAGATCAGAGCGAAAGCCGAGCCGAGCAGGCGATTCATAGCACACCCATACCGATCAGTGGATGCCGATATTCTACCCCGGCGGGAGGCGGACTGTCGACGGGGCGAAGAAACCCGGTTCTGCTCTGAGAACTTATTGCGTGCGTTGGCGAAAGAGTTTGC
>CAZDGB010000414.1:0-3176 GCA_964504645.1 uncultured Planctomycetaceae bacterium
TAGTGATGCTTGTCCGTCCCGATCAGAAAACCTCCTTCGAGAGGATTGTCCATTCCGCTTGTCGGCGCGACCCAAAATTGCACAGCATCGGGCCCTTCAGGATTCCGAATGAATGATTCGCGTTTTCTCCTAAATAGAAAGTAACTGTGAACGTCCCTCTTCATCATGTTCATCCTATCCGTTCCCCGCACTTCAAACGGTTGTGGTTCCAGTTCGCCCATGGTTTTGGTGGGATTCCGTGCAAAGTCGCCGTTCGGCTGCTGTTGAAACGCAAAGTCGAAATGGAACCAGACGGAGGTCCACCGTGTGTAGAATCCCTCTGGGGGCGGCAAACGACGCAATACCAGGGCCGACTCCAATGCGCCGACTTGCATCTGCAAGGCGTCGATGCGCGACTGCTGTCGGGCGTCCTGCCGGATCATTTGCTGCTCCAGCGCCGCGAGGCGTTCCATCAGGATCGCGACCTCCGATCGGTTCGCCGGTTGCAGAGCGTCGGCGGGAAGGTCCTCGTTCGCCGAGATCGCGCTGCCCAGCATCAGACCAATGACGCTCAACATCATCCGTGACAGTCTCATGACGCGATCCTTTGCGAAAAGAGAGAGGGGCGATTGGAAAATAAGCTGGCTATCTCGAAACCGGCCGCGCGACTTGGCCGGGCGACGGTTTGTCCAAAGGTTCCCGCAGGACGTAGGCTGTTTCCACCTTGGCGCGCTTCCAGGCGTCTTGGCGGAATTCTCGAACCTGCTCTTTCCAGGCGGAGGTCGCATCCGGTGGCGGAGACGAGCCGAATTTCAAATCGAGATAGTCTTGAATCACATAAAACCTGATCCAATGCGGTTTCCAACTTTCCGGAAACTGCTTGGCTTCCATCGCCCGCGCTTCAGACCGAGCGTACTCTTTCCATGTCCGCTCATGGCGTCGCCGGAATTCCTCCAGCAGTTCCGGTGGACACTCGCGCTCGACTGCAGTCCATAGGGCCATTTGCCTCGCCGCTCGCGGCAACCTGGACTCGATCAGTTCACGCCACGCCTCTGTGAACTGCTCCGGCGTATTCCGAGTCCGCTCACTCAACACACTCTCGGTCTGGCGGTAAAGAACGTCTTGACCGGTGATGACTTTCCCGTTGATGGTCGCGACCGGTTTCTCCCAGAGTTCCCTTAGCAGAGGATCGCGGGCAATCGCTTCTTCCGCGGCGGCGGCGTTCCATGGGGACTCTGGACGCAGATAACGCTGAAAGATTCCGTGGGGCGTCGTTTCCTGAATCACAATCGCACCAGCGAGCGAGGCTTGTGGCTCGGCATTCACATCCACGGCAAGCTGGCAAAACAACGCGATCAGCAACATGGCGGAATCCTTTCCAGGCGGTGAGAGAAACGAAAAACCGGCGAACTTATTTAACCGTTCGGATTATCCAGCAATTGCTGGAGTCGCTCTGGCAATGGGGAAGGAAATCGAACTGGCCAACTGGCGTCGATTAGTCCGACGCCGATGAGGTCCTGCAAATGAACTCGATCTTTATCCCGCCACGTCCAGAGCTTCATTCGCACCAGAGCCGCCAGCGTCAGGACGCGGAACTCGGCGGCCGGCTCCGATTCGTCCAGTTCGGGACCGGGAATCTCATCCGCGGTCCAGACTCTCTCGCCAGCGAAAAGCAGATGGACTCCGCTGCTGGATTTACCGTCCGGACCATCGATAAATGTCTCCACGTCCCGCACGTAGACGAACCCCGCGGCTTCCAATGCCCCTTGAACCACGGGCAGATCGGCGCGGCGAACCAGGAGGTCGACGTCGCGCGTGTTGCGGACGGCCTCGTCGTCGACCCGGCCCACCCATTCCGCGACGGCGTTGCCGCCGGCCACGGCATAGGGAACGCCGGCCTGTTCCAGGGCTTTTGTCGCCCGGCGCAACCGCTCCTTGACCTTTTCGGCGGCCATGAGCGCTCTCTCCCAGCCGACCACACCCGTTGACGACATGGTGGCTCCTTCAGACGAAGTCGATCCTATCCGCCGCAAGTGGTTGAAACAGCCGGAAGACCGCGGTTGCCAACCGCGGCTTTGGGTCAAACGCGGTTACGTCCGCGCGTCTTCGAACAGCGCCGTCGACAGGTACCGTTCGCCGCTGTCCGGCAACACGGTGACGATCACTTTGCCCTTGCTCTCCGGGCGGGCGGCGACTTTCAACGCGGCCGCCATCGCGGCGCCGCAACTGATGCCCGCCGTGATCCCTTCCTCTTTCGCGAGCCGCTTCGCCATCTCGATCGACTCGTCGTCGGTGACCTGGACGATCTCGTCGATCAGTTTCGTGTCGAGAATGTCCGGGACGAAGCCGGCGCCGATGCCCTGGATTTTGTGCCGGCCCGGAGCGCCGCCCGACAGGACGGGGCTGGCGGCCGGTTCGACGGCGATCGATTTCATGGGATGCTTCTTCTCCCCCTTGATGTAGCGCGAGACGCCGGTGATCGTCCCGCCGGTGCCGACGCCGGAGACGAAAAAATCGATCTTCCCTTCGGTGTCGTTCCAGATTTCCGGGCCGGTCGTTTTGACGTGGATCGCCGGATTGGCGGGGTTCTTGAATTGCTGCGGGATGTACCAGCCGGGTTCCTTGGCGAGTTCTTCGGCCTTGGCGATGGCCCCCTTCATCCCTTCGGCGCCGGGCGTGAGAACGAGGTTCGCGCCGAAACCTTTGAGCATCATCCGCCGTTCGAGCGACATCGTTTCGGGCATCGTCAGCGTGAGAGGGTAGCCGCGGGCCGCGCAGACGAACGCAAGCGCGATCCCCGTATTACCGCTCGTCGGTTCGACAACCTGCATGCCGGGCTTGAGCAGGCCTTTTTCCTCGGCGTCCCAGATCATCGCGGCGCCGATGCGGCACTTGACGCTGTACGCCGGGTTGCGGCCTTCGATCTTCGCCAGCACCGTGCCCGGCAACCCCTTCGCCAGACGGTTGATGCGAATCAGCGGCGTGCGGCCAATCGATTCCGAGTTGTCTTTGAAGATCGGCATGGCGAAGTTCCCTCTGATGGTGCGGACGAACGATCCTGAGGCCGTGGATTATGCGGAAATTCCCCCGCGGTGAAAAGGCGAAAGCCGCGGTTGGCAACCGCGGTCTTTGGGGCGGCGCGAATGAAGAACACCCGCGGCTTTGGCAGACTCGCGGAGCCAGTACGCGATTTTCAC
>CAZDGB010000414.1:3276-4774 GCA_964504645.1 uncultured Planctomycetaceae bacterium
AATGAAGAACACCCGCGGCTTTGGCAGACTCGCGGAGCCAGTACGCGATTTTCACGCGACTTCGATTTTTTCCAGGTTCTCGGCGTCGGGCGGTTCGGGCGGCGCGGCCGGGACGACCCACGACGCGCCGATGCCCGCGGCGAGGAAGACGGCGATCACGCCGAGCGAAATCAATGGCGAGATGCCGATGTAGGCGTGGATCAGCATCTTCACGCCGACGAACGCCAGAATGACGACGAGGCTGTATTTCAGGAACCGGAACTTGTCGAGCAGATCGGCCAGAGCGAAGTAGAGCGACCGCAGCCCGAGAATCGCGAAGACGTTCGACGTGAAGACCAGGAACGGATCGTGCGTGATGCCGAACACGGCGGGAATGGAATCGACCGCGAACAACAAATCGGTGCATTCGACGATGACGAGCGCCAGCGCCAGCGGCGTTAAGGCCCATTGGCCGTCGACCTTCGTCAGAAACTTGTCCTGATCGAAGCCGGGATGGACGCGGAACCACTGGCGGATCAGGCGGACCATGCGGCTGTCGTTGAAATCGAGATGGTCCTCGCCGGAAAACGCCATTTTGGCGGCGGTGTAGACCAAGAGGGCGCCGAAGACGTAGATCACCCAATGGAAGCTGTCGATCAAGGTCGCTCCCAGGCCGATCATCACGCCGCGCATGACCAGCGCGCCGAGAATCCCCCAGAACAACACGCGGTGCTGATACGCGGCGGGGACCTGGAAGAACCCGAGAATCAGCGCGATGACGAAGATGTTGTCCATGCTCAGCGACTGTTCCACCAGGTACCCGGTGAAGAACATCGTCGCCGCATCCGCCCCGCTGGACGGCATCCCGTGCGCGCCGCCGGCCTGCAATTCCGGCTCGAAGGAAAATTTCAGATTGATCCACTTGGCGGTGTGATGGCCGCCGTCTTCGCTCTGGGCCTCCTCCGCGAGCAATCCCAGCCCGAACCAGTGATTGTCGTAGGCGTAGTAGACGAAGACCGTGAACAGCACGGCGAGAAAGGCATACATCGCCGTGCGCAGCAACGCCTCGCGGGCGCTGATGGCGTGCGATTTCTTTCCGCTGAACGCTCCCAGATCGAAGGCGAGCAGGAGCAAGACCAGCAGCAAGAAGCCGCCCCACACCAGAACTGTCGTCACCAGCGCATTCCTTGTTGATCCAAAGGGCCGGCGGAGCAACCGGCAAGACGGCGACCCGACGCGGAAAACCGTTATTGTATCAGCCGCGCAGGGGTTTCCAAGGAATGTCGTGCGGAGTTGGCCGCCAGCGAGTGGTGGAGCAGGTTTTGTTTTTCTCCCCTCTTCCCTGGGGGGAGAGGGGCCGGGGGTGAGCGGGATGCCATCGACGTCACTTTTTGAGGAAGCCCGAAGCGGAAGCGAGGACGCGTGTCACGCCCTTGACATCCGATACATCCCTCGCTTGCGCCGCGGGCTTTCTCAATACCACGTCCGTGACATCCCCCTCATCCGGCCTTCGGCCACC
>CAZDGB010000415.1:0-4679 GCA_964504645.1 uncultured Planctomycetaceae bacterium
CAAAGTCACCCACGTCAGCACCGGCGGCGGCGCGAGTCTGGAGATGCTGGAAGGCAAGAAGTTCGTCGCGGTGGAGTTGCTCGACGACAAGTAATCGACTTTTAGCGACGCTTCGCAGAAGCGTTGTATCGACGATACGACTGATGGACTACGCTTCTGCGAAGCGTCGCTAATCAGTCGTCGTGTGGCGCGCCGTCAGCAGCGACACGACTACTAGTGTCGCAAATCCCAGCGGGATCGTCACGATCCCCGGCTGGTTGAACGGGACCACCGCGAGCTCCGCCGCGCGGGCGGCGGAAAACCGGTAGACGTTCACGAAGGCTTCCTGACTCAGCAGGATCCAGGCGAGCGACGAGATCAGGCCGACCAGCACGGCGGCCGTCACGCCCTGCTTCGTCGTCCGCGGCCAGAAGAGGATCATCACAAGGGCCGGCAAATTGGCCGACGCCGCCACGCTGAACGCCCAGCCGACGAGAAAGCTGGCGTTGAATCCCTCGAACAGGATGCCCAGAGCGATCGAAATTAGACCGACAACCATCGCGGCGATCTTGCCGACGCGGACTTTTTCGTGATCGCTGAGCTTCATGCCACCGACGCTGGTCAAAAGATCGTGGACAACGGCGCCGCTGGCGGCGACGATCAGACCGCTCACCGTGCCGAGCACCGTCGTAAACGCGATCGCCGAGATGATCGCGAACAACAGTTCGCCGAACTTCTTGGCGAGCAACGGGGCGGCCATGTTGCTGTCGGTGAGGTCGATGGTGCCGCTCGTCATCGCGCCGAGTCCGAGGAACATCGTCAGCACGTAGAACACGCCGATGGTGGCGATGCCGACCACCGTGCTCTGTCGCGCCGCGGCCTGGTCTTTCACGGTGTAATACCGGATGAGGACGTGCGGCAGCGACGCCGTGCCGCAGAAGAGTGCCAGCATCAACGAGATGAAATTCAGCTTTGACCACAAGTCATCGCTGCGGATGCCCTTGAACATCGGATGCCGGCCCGGACGCAGGATTTCGGCTCCTGATGTCGGCACAGGAGTAAACACGGTGAGTTCGCCCTGCGGATCGGTCTCTTTCGTTTTCTTTTCCGACCACAAAACAACTTCACTGGCTTGCAGCGTTTGCAGATATTGCCACGGTCCGATGGGGCCGGTCGCGGAGAGGTTATTCGGCAATTTGCTCACGCGGCCTACGGGCGTGAGATCATGTTCGCCGGGTTTTGTTCCTTGCGGCTCGCCGTCGATGAGCTTCGGCCCGCCGCCGTCCGGTTTGAACACGGATTGGGGCGGCTCCGGCTTGTAGTCGACGGTCGAGAGTCCGTTCCACAAGATCAGCCCCGTCAGTATGCCGCTGAATAGCACCAGCAGCGAGCCTTTGATGAACTGCACGTAGGTCGTACTGACCATGCCGGCGGTGACGACGATCAGCGTCACCACGGCGCCGACGATCACCACGCCTTGCCAATGCGAAAAGCCCAACAACGGCTTGATCAGCGCGCCAGCGCCGACCATTTGCGGAATCAGGTAGAACACGCTGACGACCAGCGCGCTGATACCCGCGGAAAACGTGATGCCCCGCGATTGGAACTTCGAGTTCAGCGCATCGGCGAACGTGTACTTGCCGAGTCGCTTCATCGGCTCTGCGATGACGAACAGCGCCACGACCCAGCCGGCGAGAAACCCGATGGAATACAGGAACCCGTCGTAGCCGTAGCGGGCGATCATGCCGCAGATGCCGAGGAACGACGCCGCGGAGAGATAATCCCCCGCGAAAGCGACGCCGTTGACGAACCAGGGAATCTGCCCGCCGGCGGCGAAGTAGGCCGAAGCCGATTTCGCCTTGGCTCCGAAGTAAAAACTCAGGGCCAGCGTGATGCCGACGAACAATAGAAAAATGACAACGGCCAGAGTCGACGGCGCATAGATCACGTTCGCGGTTCCTCCGCTTGCCGCTTGGCGGGCGATCGACAAAGCCACGAGTAAACGAGCGCCAGCACGATCGCTGCGACGATCAAGCCGAGTCCATAACTCACCGCGAGATTGACGCCGCCGACCGGCAGCGACATCACGTCGGGCCAAAAGGCATTGAGCGCCACGAACGCCGCGTAGAACGCGAAGTAGACGGTGAACAGGACCAGCCCGTACCGGGCATTGCGGGCGGAAACCGCCGGGTCGTCCGGTTCGGACGGCGCCGCGGGACCGTGATCAAAACCGGCCATGGAGAGCGCTTTCCATGTCAAAGCCGCGGTTGGCAACCGCGGTCTTCCCACAAACACAAGCCGAAAACCCGCGGTTGCCAACCGCGGCTTTGACGAACGTGTGGACAGCTTAACGAGGCGCGTCATTGAAAAAAAGAAGCCCAGGGAGGGCCATCCCCGAGCTTTTGCGACTTATCGACTTGGAATTCTCAATCAAGCAGTTGAAAGTCGTGGACGTTGCGGCCGGGTTTCACGTCCGCCGTCAATCCGGATGTTTGCGCGGAGAAGTATTTCTCGGGGATCAACGGCTTGCCGAGGTTCTGAAATTGCTCCTTCGCATAGGCGGGAGACATGCCGTCCGGCACGGGGCCGTCGTAGGGAGCGCGGAGCAGGATGGCCACTTGGCAGGGACCGGTTAGCGCGCCAGATTGCTGCCCCGATGTGGCGAGCCGATAGCGCCCTGAGCCGTCTGTTACACCGACGGCGGGGCGCGCTCCCGGCTCGGTCGGAAAGAACGTGACGCTCGCCTGGGCCAAGGGTTGTCCTTTGTAGGTAACGACTCCCGCGACTTCTCCTAAAAGCGGACCGGACGGCCCCGAACCGCCGCAACCCAGCGCGGCCGCGGCGATCGAGGTCAGAACCAATAAGTGAATCGGACGCGAACTCGGCATGGTCTTTAGCCCGTCATGCACGGACGCCGCGCTCAAAACTCACCCACCACTTCGCCGCCGGCGCGGCTGCCGAGCGCGTTGTGTGTGAAGGTCGAAATGTTCTGCGAAATGAACCGGACCGAGCCGTCCGCCAGGCAGGTCACCGCGCCGCCCGTGTGGTGGCTGTGAAACCCGTCGAGCGAAAAGGAATAGGTCATGCCGGTGCGGCACGGCGTGTTGATGTTGATCGGCACGCTGGTGCCGTATGTGCTGCCGATGCTCAGCATCCAGGTGTTGCGGCCGCCGGAGCAATCGCGGGAAATATGGCCGAAGAGAATCGTATTGCTCATACCATCGGTGATGTCGCGAAAGCGGACGATGGAGGCGACGCCGGTGAAATCGAACAGCCCGCGCAAGTTTGGCCCGCTGCCGTAACGGCCAGTGGGACGAGGGCACGCCGCAGTCGGGACGGTCGTGAGTCCGGTGGGATCGGAATTGCATCCGCCGGCGCCATACAGCGTCAAAGCGTTGTTGCCGCCGTAAGGCTCGTTGGCGGGCGACGAGTTGTTGAAGGAATCGCCGTAGTTGCCGACGTAGCTGGTCGAGGCGCCGTACCAGAGCTGCCCCGGATCATCCGGCGTGCTGGTGCCGTTCGCGCAGCCGGAATTCGGCGAATATCCGAGCTTGACGATCTGCCCCGGCTCGGACGGGCATTGCAGCACCGGCAGGATGATCTTGCGGATGAAATTGACCGACGTGCACTCAACTTTGTCGTTGAACGGAATCTGATTGTAGAGCGGAGACTGATCGAGCTGGGGCAGGATCAACGGAAACAATCCCCAGCCTTTGAGTCCGTAACCGCCGATGCACGGCAGCGTGCCGGCGATATCGTGATAATTGTGGATCGCCAGCCCCAACTGCTTGAGATTGTTCCGGCATTGCATCCGCCGGGCGGCTTCCCGCGCCTGCTGGACCGCCGGCAACAGGAGCGCGATCAGGATGGCAATGATGGCGATGACGACGAGAAGCTCGATCAGCGTGAAGGCCCGCCTTTGTGACATGAGTCGCCTTTCGAAGAAGTATGACGATTCGAAGTGAAACTTCGTTTGCACACTAATCCTCTGCGAGCGAGGCCACATCGTAATCATTCGTATAAGCGGCTGCTATCCTCTGATAGTGACAAAAAAGAAAGCCCCGGGATGGTGGTCCCGGGGCTTCCGAAAACAGTTGCTCTACCGAACGGCTAGGCCGTTTCGGCGGATTCCGCGCCGACGGCGACGAGTTCGCCGGCAGGCTCTTCGTGCGACGGCTCGAAGTCGAGCCGCTTGGTGTCGCCGACCTCTTTCACCTTCACCGTGATCGTGTTGAAACCCTGGAACGCCCCCTTGAGGACTTCCTCGGACAACGGGTCGACCACGAAGTTCTGCACCGCGCGGCGGAGCGGGCGGGCTCCGTATTCCATCGTGCCGGCCTTTTCGATGATGAGCTTCTTCGCTTCGTCGGAGAGGACGAGCTTGAGGCCCTTCTCGGAGAGCCGCTCGCGCACCTTGCCGAGTTCGATCTCGACGATCTGCTTGAGATGCTCTTCGTTGAGCTGGCGGAACACGACGACTTCGTCGAGCCGGCCGATGAACTCCGGCTTGAACTCCCGCTCGATGGCGTGCATCAGGTCTTCCTTCATCCGCTCGTAGCTCGTGTTCGGGTCTTTCTTCCCGAACCCGAACGGACCGGATTGGATGACTTCCGCCCCGGCGTTCGTCGTCATGATCAAGATCGTGTTCTTGAAGTCGACCTTCCGGCCGAAGCTGTCGGTCAGATGGCCTTCTTCCATGA
>CAZDGB010000416.1:0-4648 GCA_964504645.1 uncultured Planctomycetaceae bacterium
CACGGCCGCTTGGCGGAATTGGCAGATGCTTAGGATTTAGAGTTCTGACAGCGTGAATCCGCTCCTGTGACATTTCGGAGAATCGTCATGAGGCAAGCCCCCGAAGCTGGCGCGATGGCGGAGTTCGCTCGCCGGATGTCGCCGTTCGTTGCTGCCTCGCCGGCGACTGGCATTGCCGTGGTAGAGGAGTTTTTCGCGTTCTGTCGCGACGTTTGCATTCCCGGTGCAGTGGATGTCGTGATGCTGGAGTGGGGGGCGTCACAGCCTCATCTGCTCAATGGATTCACCGACATCCGGAAGTTGTCTCCCGAGTTTGATGAGACGGAATACCGGTGGGTCGGGCTGACTCGGCAGATCCAGTTGGGGAATGGAGATGACGACACGGCTCTCTCCGCTTTCCTCTACTTCCAACCAGCGGCTGGGGACGAGCCATCGTCGGGCATCGAATTCCAGGGGATTGATGACTTGGATGCGGAAGTTGACCGCTTTCTCAAGAAGAAGTATGTGGCCAAACTGCTCGGGATTAAGCCGTCGCGAGTCACCGCATTCGCCAGCGAAGTCGGGTAGTTGAGGTTCGGCTCTCGGATGGGCTTGAGTTGTCCCAGGTTAACGCAGGCGAAGCCCTTGATCCTCGTTCCGCTTCACTTCGCCGCCGAGAGACTGCATACTTGAGTCACGGCCGCTTGGCGGAATTGGCAGACGCGCAGGATTTAGGATTTGATTCCAATGCTGCGGTCTGCCAACCGCCACTGCGTCCTCGGTCTACGTTTTCTGGCGTTTACGCTTTTCGCACTTTTTCAACAAGTGCTGAAAGTCTTCGCCGCGGAGAGGGTGAGGTAGCACTTCTAGTAGCACTGAGGCTTCCATGCCAGGATTGCCGCGGATGAATTTCACGGCACTCTCACACTTCAAGAACTCTCCTTCGATGCGACCATTCAACAAAACGACATACGGTTTCGACAGATTCATCTTCACCCGCTCCGGGTGGGAACCCGATTCTCCGGTTCCCCGAGGCCCGCGAATTTTCGGCTCGCGAGACGCCAGTTCTGACCACGTCCTTGGTCGAGGACTACTGTACAGAACCTTACACTTCTTGCAAGAGGAAAACTCGTGCAATTTTCAGACTTTTCACGGCTCGAAACGGAAGTCGAAATGAGCAAGCAACGTGCGGCAATTCTCTCGGTTTTTGTGACGCTCGCCGCGATATCGGCAACGTTCATTTCGTACCGACTACTGCAGATCGGCGGCCGTGCGGCAGGTGTTCCACTTCCTCGCGTGATGGACCGCGAGTTCGGCCTGGTTAACGCCTACCTGCGACAGAATCTCGACGACGGCGACTTCGAGGTCGTGCGATGGTGGGCCGCCCGCCCGGTTTCCACGCCGCCGAACGACGCCGAGAACGCCGTGGCGATCCACGAAATCGAGAAGCGACTGCCGGCCCTCAAAGACGAGCTACGTCAACTGCGGCTGGAAGAGAAGTCGCTGCTCGAAATCGAACGGAAGGAACGGCAGATCGAGGACGAGCTCGCGGCGATCGAGCGAATCAAGGCTGCGAGCGGCCAGCATGAGCAGATGAAAGACAAACTGGCATGCCGGCTGAAATACCGGACGAAGAATTCATCGGGCGACAAGGTGCTCGCCGATCGCGTCTTCATCATCGACGGCGACGGCAAGGTCGGCGAGGCGTCGGAGCATGGCGAGATGACGCTGCGGCCGTTGTTCGCCGACTGACCTGCAACGTCCCGCCTACAGTCCGCGAACGCGTCTCCGCAACGGCACGCCGATACTCTCTGGGATCGGGATATTCTTCCGCCGCGTTCGCACAACCCGCTTTCCGGCTTCGTTGAATCGCGGCCGGCCCCGCTCCGGCTGCTCGCGAATCTCCGGCCAGTCGAGCATCGCCGCCAACGACTCGCGGAGTAGGTCGGAGACCGACATGCCGCGATTCGCAGCTTCGGCCATGAGGCGGATTTTCGCACCGGGCGGCACGCTGATGGTGACGCGGTCGCGGGACTCGGTCAGGCCGGGGGTAATGCCGCCGGTGATGGGTCGACTATTGGTGGGCTTTGGCATGGGTCAACTATTCCTGTTTCTGGTCTTCGCCGAACAGCACTCGCCGAAGTTCCACTGGATTGAGCAGCGGCTTTCCGAAGACCCGCGACGGCTTTATCACGCCACTCCTGATCAGATTCCTGATCGTAGAAATACTGACGCTGCAAGCGTCGGCAGCGTCGGCGATAGTCCAGGCAATCTTCTGGTCGAGCGGGACTGGAGGTCGCGGGATTAAAGCGGATGGTCGGGTTTCTTTTTTCGGCATGGTACGGCTCAGAGTAGTTTGAGGATCGCTTCGCGGATTCGGCGGGAGACTTCGCCGGGCTTCTCTTTCATCAGCTTGTCGAACTCTCGCTTCTTTGACTTCGGCAGTTCGAGATTTTCGAGTTTGAAGTTGAAGCTGACGATCGACTCGTCGTACGGGTCTGCTGTCGCTGGTTCTTGATCGTCAAGGAACGCGATCTGCTCTTGTTCCGTGCGGATACGGTCCTTTTTGAAGACCTGCTTCTGCTGCCTCTGAGTCAATGCCGTCACTTCAATTTTTCGATTCGTGAACCCGTCGTTCCTGCGGAGAACAACTAGCACTGTTCCAGATTCGACGATAGCCTTTTGATCGTCAAGAGTCAGCCGCTTCAGACAGTTGAATAACCGCACCGGACCGTGCATATATTTCTCGGCCAACTGCGGGTCTATCTGTCCGTTCTCGATCTTGTGGAGCAAGTCGATCAACCCCGGATCACGAACAATCGACAGGTCGATTCCACGTCGAGAGGCAACGCCGACCCAGATGGCAATGTCGACTAACGCCCTAGAGATGAACGACAGTCCGTCGCGAATCTTTTTAAGCAAATCCTCGTTGGATACGTGGCGGTATTCTTCGTCGTGGATTTCAGCCAGAGATTTCGGTTGTTTGTTGTTCTGTGGCATTTTGGATGGCCTTTACGAGTTGCCGGAGTGAAGCCCATATCTTTAGATTGCGTCTTTTTTCAAGTCTTCTTCTTTCATGTTCCATTGCTTTACCAGACTCTTTTCTTTTTTTGTATCTTGATCTGGTTTTTTCTGGGTTGTTGTAATAGTGTTTGTAATAATAAGTCCTTTGGTGTTTTCGATACATTTCCTTCGTTTTAGAAGGATTCTTCTTTCTTGACTTCGCTGTTCGTATACGACCTCTTAGTTTCTTCTCTCCGCAGATGTCGCAATACAACTTTCGCTTTCCTGCCGTATTTTTGCAGCTAGGACTCTTGCACTTTCTTGATACATACTTCTTGTTCCGATAGAGTTTGTATTTTGTCGATGAACGGTATTTCTTAGCTCTAAGCGCAGCGGCTAGTCTTTTGCAATTATCTGAGCAGTACTTTCCGTGAACAGTTTGGACCGACTCATCGCAACCATCGATACTGCACTTCATTTCCGCTCATCTCCCCGCCGCCACGGCCTTCGCACACTCCGGCCCGAGGCCGCTCTCCACGCTCTCCGTCACTGTCAGAACCCGCCCGCACCGCCCGCAACGTCCCTCGTGATGAATCCTGTATCCCGCCGGCAACGTCTGCCCGCTCTTAATCGCGCTCAGCGCCCACTGCAGCACCCGCACCGGCGTCGAGTCCGCCTGCATCCGCGACTTCGCCGTCAGCCGCACCCGCCACAACGCCACGTCGAGCAGCCCCAGATACGTGTAATCGCTCGTGTTGTCCGGGCCGGTCAGCAGCGACACGAACCACACCGGCGGGCGTCCGTCGTCGTTCTCTTTCTTCGTCACCTGGAACGTGTAGTGCGACCCGTCGCGGCCGCTCTTGACGGTGAAGATCGCCTGTCCGGCGGTGATGAACTCCGGCTTGATCGTGGGGCCTGCAGCCGGCTGTGCTGCGGACTGCTGCGGCATGGCGGATTCCTTCGCGGTCGTTGCACCGACCAGGGCCCGCGCGACAGTCATCAGCGGCGAGCGGTCGAGGAGACGGGGATAGATGGGAGTTGCCTGGATTGTGGTCATGGTCGCTGGTCCTTTCGGTTGGTCGCTGAGTAACCGCCTATTTGCTTTCTGTGTACCGCAGCCCGTTGAGAGCCGCGAACCCCTTCGCGTAGATCGCCGCGTCCTTGCGGCTCGGGAACGTGCGGGCGAACTCCTGAAATCCGCAGCCATCGCCACGGTTCGCGAAGATTTTGTAGCCCTGGGCCTTCGTCCCGATGAACATGACTTGGAACATCTAATTCCCTTTCGGTTGGTCGCTGGCCTGTCCGCTGTCGTTGCAGCACTTCTTAAAAAAGTGCTATTCAGTGCTCGCCCAATCATCCAAAAATGTCGGACAGAATCAACCTTAATTCCAGAAAAAATGTCATCCATTTTTCGTTTTCGGTTGCATCTTCCTCCGCCGCATCACTTTATAATTTTCTGATAGCACTTTTTGAAAATGCACTTGCTCTTTTGCGATTGCGGTCTGTAATTTGCGTATCCATGAGTCATCTCGCGAAACACAAGCCGATTGGTCTGCGGCGGCTATTTGAGCAGATCGAGCAGTGGCACTCGGAAGCGATGCGGGCCGATCATCAGAAAACCCTGGAAATCAAGCTGTTTGGTGCAGGTGATGGCACTGTGCCGTAG
>CAZDGB010000417.1:0-4620 GCA_964504645.1 uncultured Planctomycetaceae bacterium
CACCCCCGGCCCCTCTCCCGCCAGGGGAGAGGGGAGAAAGACTACGCACCGTCGACTTTCGTCACGTACACCGTGTCCACCGCGCTCACACCGCCGTAGTAGCGGGCTTTCACCCGCAGCACGACGTCGCGGTCAAACGCCGATTCGCTGTCCGACTTCTGCAGGTACGTCTGCACCGGCCAGATTTCCGTCCACACGAACTGCCGCGGGAAATCGCCGAGATACCAGTCGTTCACGGCTTGGCCGCCCTGCTCGTCGATGAATGGCGAGCTGAGGACTTCCACCATCCCCTGGATCGGGTTCGCCATCCACATCTCGCCGGCGTCCGACGTCACGTTGATCTGCGTCGCATGCACGATGCTCCGCGCCACGCCGCGCAACCGCTCCGGCACGAGGACCTGCTTCGCCGGCGCGACGAGGGGCCGCGGCGTCCCGTCCACGCGGTCGTCGAGCACCTGCGTCGCCCGGTAATTGAACGCCGCGTCGATGTCGGTCCAATCGACGAGCGGGACCGCCGCGTTGAAGCTCGTCGAGGTCGTGTTTCCCGAGCCGACCCAGTTGCGGTTCGTGCCGTCGGTCTTATAGAGCGACGTCCCGGTCCCGTTCGGGCGGTAGACGTACTTCCCGGCCCCCGCGTCGGCATCGGTCACGGCCCGTACGATCGTCCGCTCGCGCTCCTGCCGCAGCATGAACCCGAGCGCCATCGCTCGCCGGTTGATCTCGCCCGTCTGGTCGAACGCGATCAGTTCCTCGTTGATGGAGAGGAGCCGGCCCTGCTTCGATTCCGACGAGGTGACCCATTTCTCCTCGAACGACGATTCCTCATACGGATGCCCTTCCGCGATTTCCGACGGGCCGGCCAGGGCGCGGAACCCGGCGATCTTGCGGTCGCGGTACTTCGTCGACATCACCGCGACGAGCTTGTCGCCGATGAAGCCGCTGTCGTCGTCGTACCCTTCCATCACCTTCCGTGCGATCAGTTCGCCCGTGATGACCTGGAACAGGTTCGTCGAGAGGCCGGGATTCGATTCCCGCAACAACTGCGGCGCCGGCGCGCCGTCCGGCTGCCAGCCGCGCAGCCGCGAGAGCTGCGGCAACACGCCGCACGCCTCGGCGAGTTCGTAATAGCTGAAATCGTCCACGGCCAGCGTCTGCTCGTTCAAGAGCGTGCAGACCTTCTGATAAAACCCTTCGGCCCCGAGCGACTCGACGAGCCCTTTGAGCGACGTGCCTTGCATGGATCTGGTCCTTTGGTTGGTCAGAGGTTCGTGGCTTTTCCCATCCGCTATCCGCTATCCGATATTCGCGTTCACATTCGCACTCGCCGGATGAAACGCCGAGGCGAACTGCACGCGAAGGACGCTCGACGCGGCGGCCTTGTATTCGGCGGCGCGGGCGATGGCGAGCGCGCCGCTGGCGACCGTGGCGAGCTTCTGATCCGTCAGCAGACTCGACGCGGAGCTCGGCCCGAGCAGGCCGCCGAGCTCGAACGTCGCCGAGTCGACGTCGAACTCGTAGACCGAGAACGTGCTGAGATCGACGGAGATATCCTGCGTCTCGCCCGCTGCCGACGATTGATGGGCGACGCCGAGGAAGACCGCGGCGAAATTCCCCTGCGTGGTCGCCAGGTCGGTCGTCCAGGTGAAGGCCGACGCCGGCTTGGCGTCGTCGGTGTCGAGCCAGACGAGATCGCCGGCCTCGATCACCGTGGCGCTGTCGATGCGGACCTTGTGAAGTTCGACCTGCCCGCTGCGAAAACGGAGTTTGTTGGACATGGAGGTGCCTTGGGGGGGAGGTTGTTGGTTGGAGGTTGGAAAGATTTCTTCCGAGCGTTAGCGCCGATGACCTTTCACGGCGCGGACGATCTGTTTCAGGATCGGGTCTTCGCGAGATGCTGCGGAACGGGCGCGGCTGCACGGGGCGCGTTGACGGCAACGCGAGAGAAACTGGCGGTGCTCGGCGATGAGGCGAGAACGCGTTGCGGCGTCCGGGGCCGTCCTCAGCGTCTCTCGCAGAATGGGCGTGATGAGGTGCTCGTCGAGTTCCGCCGAGGCGAGTTGCCGGTCGATGTCGTGTCGCAGGATGTCCGCAGAGAGTTCGTCGCATCGCGTTCGGAGCTCTTCCCGCTCGCGGATCACACTCGTCAATTCCTCTTTCAATTCCTCGACACGCCGTGCTGATTCGTCTCGTTCGCTCTCCACATCGCCGTCGAGTTCGCCGCCCATTTGTTCCCGAAACCCCGCCGTCGTCGCGGGGAACACGACCGCGTCGACGCTGATCACGTCGTGAATCGTCTCGACGAGCGTTCCATCGGCGCTTTTGCGGGCGAGGATCACGTGGCTCATCCCGACCGCCGGCGTCTCGGACGACATCAGCGCCAACAGCGTCCGCCCGGCTTCGGTGTCGAGCAGTTGGATGTTCCCTTCGATGCGGCCGTCGGCGTAACTCGCCTCGGCGATCCATCCGGCAAGGTCCCGCGCACTGCGGTCGAACGGTTTTGCCAGGTTCGCCGCGTGATCGAGAAACACCGGCTTGCGATCGTAGAGCGCCGCCGCCTCCCGCAACGCCGCGTTCGCGTAGCGATGCCCATTCTTCGAAGCCCCGCCACTGAGCAGCACGCGGGAGAGAAGGCGTTCTTCCACGCACACCGCAAAGTCGGCGCTCCGCCAATCGGCGATCTGCTCCGTGAGGGCGACGAGGTCGCCATTGTGTTCGATCATGGTTTTCCTCTGTGTCGGGTGGGTCGAGGCTTGGCGAGGCCCGCCACGATCATCCACGCCCGCTTGAAAAACTGGTGGGCCTCGAAGACTCGACCCACCCTACGAAGGAATCGCCTTCCAACCCGTTCTCCAGACGCCGCCGCAATTCCGCCACTTCGCTCTCCGATTTTTCGAGCACCGTCATCAGCCACGCCGCCATGCGGCCCGGCAACATCACGAACGATCCCCACGGCCGCACGCAGGGAACGGAATGCCGCGTGATTTCGTCCACGGATTCGAGTCGCCGACGCAACCGCGCCGCCGTTTCACGCCGCCATTCCTCCGGCGCTTCCAGAAACTCCAGCAGCAAATGCACGTCTTCAACACGGCGAACAGGCATGAACCACCATTTCCCGAAATCTGCTTTCCATCTGCGAAATCTGCGGTCCCGTCTTTTCGACTGCTACTTCTCCCCCGCGATTTCCGCCCGCATCGTCGCCGGGTCCGCGACGTCGCGGCGGGCGACTTCCGCCTTGCTCAGAATCTCCACCTCGGCGAGCTTCGCGTCGGTCAGCCGCTCCTGAGACCGGTCGCGGCTCACCAATTGCGGAAACGACCACTGCAGCGCGACGTGCTCGAAGAAGTCCGCCGGCAACAACTCCTGCCGGATCGCTTCCCGCATCACCCACCGCCACAGCCGCGCGAACTCCTGGGCGAAGAACTGTTGCTCGCTCTCGAACAACTTCACCGCCGGCCCTTCGGCGACCATCGTGGATGAATACGTCGCGTTCGAGGCATCGCTGGTGAGCATGAATTCGGGCAGTCCGACACCGGCGGCGATCGACAATAACATCAGTCGACCCAGCGGCACCGCGTCGCCGAAATTCGTATTCGGCTGCAGGAACTGGAACTCCGTCCCGGCCGACGTCGTCACGATGGAGCCGGGTTTGAATCGCTCCCGCCGCTGCGGATCGGACCCCGCAACCTGGTCGAGATACGAACTGATCTGCCCCGGCGACCCCTGCACTTTCCGCCACAAGACGATCGACGCCTGCAGCTTGCGGGCCTGCAATTCGGTGTCGAGCCAGCGGTCGAAGCACGCGAGCGCATCGAGGACCGGCGCGAAGATCGTCACGCCGCGCTTCTCGTTGGAATCGACGCCGATCTTCGTGTGCAGCATGTGCTCGGCGGGAATTTCCTCCGCGAGGTCGCCGCTCGCCGGGTCGATCCGCAGATACGACCAGACCGTTTCCACATCGTCGGCGTCGGTGATCAGGCCCTGGCTGTCGGGCCGCGCGAGGTCGGCCCCGATCGCTTCCGGATCGACGTACCGCACCGTTGGCGGCCAATCGAGCAGCGGGAACAGCCGCAGAAAACATTCGCCGTCGCGCCACGTTCGCCGGGCCGTTTCGCGAAAGCTGAAGTGGCGATGATTGGCCGTCAGAAAGTCCGACCACAAACGGTCCGACTGGCGGAGCAGTTCTGTATCGTCCGGCCCGTGCAGCGGCGCCATCACGGCTTTCAGCCCCGGACCGGCGACGTAGACTTCCAAGAGCCGCAGAATGTTCCGCGCATACGGATTCTTGTGAACGAGCTCCCGGGCCCGGCTGCGAAGATCGACCCGCTCCGCTTCCTCGAACGCCGCCTTCGCCCCGCCGCCGACGAGCGTCCACTCGCCGGGATCATCGGCGACCGGCTGCCCGCCCTGCTGCTCCAGCAGTTGCAACACCTGCTCGCGCACGCGGCGGTCGTACCGGGCCTGCAACCTCGCCGCGTGCCATTTGTCGCGAAGGTAGTCGAGCATCGTGAAATCCTGGGACGGAATGCAGAATGACGAGACTCGCGCAGAGACGCAGAGGTCGCAGAGAGGGAAAGAGGAGGGCAGCTAAGAACAGAAGAAGATGAGAGAGATTGCGATTAC
>CAZDGB010000418.1:0-4619 GCA_964504645.1 uncultured Planctomycetaceae bacterium
CTGCGGTGACTGTGGCGAGACAGAAGGATGTCCATTCCAGGAGACTGTGAACGATCGCACCGCGCAGCTGAAAGAAGGCCGACGTGAAGTAAGCCTTTTCGTTCGCCGGTAACGATTCCAGGTCCGCCGGGGCCTGGAGTTCGAACGTAACTCCTAGCGCATTCAGAAGAATCGGCACCAGGCACAGCCCGTAGATGCTGAGCACAAACCGCCGCGGAAGTCGAACGGGCTCCTGCACCATGCCTGCGCGCGGCCTGAAAGAATAAATCGTAATTGTCGATTTGAAAATGACTTGCGGAAAATTCGATCGATCTGGCCGCCAAGTCCGGCGTCACTCTACCGAGTTCGCGCCGCCGCCGCTACGGAATACGCCGGCTCTGCGGAGCGAAACCTCAACGGTGATTGACGGATGCGCGCCGGGACGATTAAAATAGGCTAACGTTGATATGTTGCCGCAATCCGCGCGGAGGAAGCCGCTATGCTTCGCATTCATGCCGGGGTGAGTGACCGTTACTGCGACGGCTTGAGTCGCCGGAGTTTCGTCCAGGCGGGCGTCGCCGGGATGGGAGCCGCCAGCCTGTCGCAAGTCCTGCGGGCGAAGGCGGCATCCGCCGCCGAAGGAACGTCCCGGAAGGACACGTCGGTCATTCTCATTTGGCTCGACGGCGGTCCCGGCCACATGGACATGTACGACATGAAGCCGGAAGCCCCCGCCGAGTACCGGGGCCTCTGGAATCCGATCAAGACGAACGTCGACGGCTTCGAGATCACTGAACTCTACCCGTTGCAGGCGAAGCACGCCGACAAGTTCTCCATCGTCCGTTCGCTGCATCACAACAACGGCGACCACTTCGCCGGCGGACACCTGATGCTCACCGGCCGCTCGGGCGCGAACGGCCTCGATGCGGTCCCCAAGGCTCCGTTCATCGGTTCCGCGGCGACTTATCAGACCGGCGCTCGCCAGCCCGGCATGCCCCCGTATGTCGCCGTGCCGTATGCCTCGAGCATCGGCCTGCGCCCCGGTTACTTCGGCGCGAGTTACATCGGCGGATCGTATAACCCCTTCGAGACCGACGGCGATCCGAATGCCCCGACGTTTGAAGTCAATAACATGCAGCTTCCCGGCGGCATGTCGATCGGCCGGCTCGAAAACCGCTCGGAACTCGCTCACAAGTTCGACAAACTCCGCCGCGAAGTCGATTCCCGCGGCGTCCTTGATCAGATGGATCGCTTCGACCGCCAGGCCTACGACATGGTCGCCGGCGCGGCGGCTCGCAAGGCCTTCGACATCTCGCAGGAAGACCCGCGATTGCGCGAGCGCTACGGCCGCAATTCGTGGGGACAAAGCACGCTCCTCGCGCGGCGGCTCGTCGAGGCCGGCACGACGTTCGTCACGGTCCATTACGGCGGCTGGGACCATCACTGGGATTTGAAGGGCGGCTATGAGCGCGTCCTGCCGATGGTCGACGCCGCGTTCGCCACGTTGCTGGATGACTTGTCGCAGCGTGGTTTGCTGGAATCGACGCTCGTGCTGCTGTGCGGCGAATTCAGCCGTACGCCGCGGATGAACGACGGCGGCAACGGCGGCCCTCCCGGCAGCATGGGAACGCCCGGCCGCGATCACTGGGGCAACGCGATGTTCTGCCTGCTCGGCGGCGGCGGCGTTCAAGGCGGACGCATCGTCGGCTCGACCAATCGCCGCGGCGAAGTCCCCGTCGACCGCCCGTTGAAGCCCGCCGACATCCATCACACGATTTTCCATACGCTGGGCGTCGATCCGCACTACAATTTCCTGAACCACGCCGGCCGCCCGATCCCGGCGCTGGAACCGGGCGAAGTGATTCGGGAGTTGCTGTAATTGGTGGGTGGTAGGTTGGGGGTTGGTAAAAAGCCGTCTTATTCAACCCACCACCCATCACCAACTTTGTTGAACCATCGACTCTCTTCGTTCTACTGACAGTCCTGGTCCTCGCATGCTCTCGATCCTCGACTACGGACCGAAACTCTGCGACGGCTTTCGCCGCCGTGAACTCCTCCGCGCCGGCACCGTCGCGATGTTGGGAGCCGGCGCCGCGAGTCGTTCCCTCCACGCCTCCACGTCGCTGGCGGGTTCGCAGCGCCCCAAATCCTGCATCGTTCTCTTCTTAATGGGCGGCCCGCCGCAGCATTCGACCTGGGACCCCAAGCCCGACGCCCCCGCCGAAGTCCGCGGCGAAATCGCTCCGATTGAAACCAACGTCCCCGGCATCACCGTTGGCGAGTTGATGCCCCGCACCGCGCAATTCATGGACCGCGTCGCCGTTCTCCGCGCGATGTCCACCGACGACAACGCCCACTCGTCGAGCGGCTACTTCATGATGACCGGCGTGCCGCACATTCCCATGAATGCGGAGAACGCCAACCCCGGCTTCCCGAACAACTGGCCGACGCTCGGCTCGGTCGTGCAGCACCTGCATCGCGGCCAACGGCTGCTGCCGCCGGCGATCCGCCTGCCGCATCACATCTTCAATACCGACGGCTCCGTCTGGCCCGGACAAGATTCCGGCTGGCTCGGCCACCGCGCCGATCCGTGGCTGCTCAACTGCACTCCCGCCACGCCCGGCTTCAAGATTCCGCATTTCGAACTCTCCGCCGACGGCGCGCTCGGCCGGCTCGAAAACCGCCGCTCGCTCTTGTCGCAACTCGAACATCGCTTGAAACAGACCGAAGCTTCCGGCAAGTTCGACAACTTCAACTCGCTGCAGCGGCAGGCGTTCGATCTGCTCGCCGCGCCGGAGGCTCGCGCCGCGTGCCGCGTCGATGCCGAAACCGACGACGTCCGCGACCGTTACGGCCGCGGCCAGTTCGGGCAAAGCGTGCTGATGGCACGGCGGCTCGTCGAAGCCGGCGTGTCGATGGTGCAGGTCAACTGGTTCCGCGGCGCCGACGAACCTTATGACGCCCCCTGCTGGGACAGTCACGTCCGCGAAACGCAGCGCTTGAAGACCGTGCTCATTCCCCCGTTTGATCAGGCGTTTTCCGCGCTGCTCGGCGACCTCATCAACCGCGGGATGCTCGACGACACGCTCGTCGCCGTCGTCTCCGAGTTCGGCCGCTCGCCGCGCATCAACGGTGCCGGCGGCCGCGATCATTGGGGGCCCGTCTTTTCGGTCGCGCTCGCCGGCGGCGGCATCCGCGGCGGACAGGTCTACGGCCGTTCCGATCCCTCCGGCGGTTACCCCGCCGATGGCCGCGTCGGCCCGCCCGACTTGCACGCCACCATGCTCCACTGCCTCGGCTACGATCCCGAGACGCTGATCCACGACACGCTCGGCCGCCCGATTCCCATCACCCGCGGCCAGGTCATTGCCCCGCTCGTCTCATAAACGCGAGCGTCGAGGCGTGAGCCCGACGTGTTTTTTCGCGTGAGACCGACGTTTCAGCGCGCGTCGCTTTCCTTTTGAATTCATGTTGCGTACTCTGAGCGCATCATGTCCACGTCGGGCAAACGCCTCGACGCTCGCCATTCCAACTGCTGAGAGGAGAAGCCATGATCACTCGCATGCGCCTCACGTCCGTATTGACGCTCGCGCTCGGCGCCGTCGCAGGTGCTCTCGCCGGAAACATCGATTGGCGGTTGCCCGCGAAAGCCGCCGAGGAGGCCGCGCCGGCGGAACGCGAAGAGTCCTGCTCCTCCGGACTCAGCCGTGCGGATCAGGTCGCACTCGTCAGCCACAATCAACTCGTGGCGGCGACGCTGGCGCAGAACAAAGAGAAGAAACCGAACATCTGCATCATCTGGGGCGACGACATCGGGCAGTCGAACGTCAGCGCTTACACGATGGGGCTCATGGGCTATCGGACGCCGAACATCGACAGCATCGCCAAGGAAGGGATGATCTTCACCGACTACTACGGCGAGCAGAGCTGCACCGCCGGGCGGGCGTCGTTCATCACGGGGCAGCACGGCATGCGGACCGGGTTGACGAAGGTCGGGATGCCCGGCGCCAAGGCGGGCATGCAGAAGGAAGACCCGACGATCGCCAATCTGCTCAAAGCCCAGGGCTACGCCACGGCACAAATCGGCAAGAACCATCTCGGGGATCGGAACGAATACCTGCCGACCGTCCACGGCTTCGACGAATTTTACGGCAACCTGTATCACCTGAACGCCGAGGAAGAGCCGGAACACGTAGACTATCCCAAGGATCCCGAGTTCAAAAAGAAATTCGGCCCCCGCGGCGTGCTCGACTGCAAGGCGTCGGACAAGGACGATGACACGGTCGATCCGCGCTTCGGCAAAGTCGGCAAGCAGACGATCAAGGACACCGGCCCGCTGACCCGCAAGCGGATGGAAACGATCGACGACGATATCGCCCAGCGCTCCGCCGAATACATCGCCCGCCAGGCGAAGGCCGACAAGCCGTTCTTCCTCTGGGTGAACTTCACCCACATGCACGCCTTCACGCATCCCAAGAAAGAAGTCGTCGGCCAGGCGGGGCAGTGGCAAAGCCCCTATCACGACGTGATGATCGACCACGACAAGAATGTCGGCACGGTGCTGGCGGCCCTGAAGGACGCCGGCATCGAGGACAATACGTTCGTCATGTACTCGACCGACAACGGCCCGCATATGAACA
>CAZDGB010000419.1:0-4618 GCA_964504645.1 uncultured Planctomycetaceae bacterium
GACGCCGAATCTGGCGGTCAAGCCCGCGACCGTCATGATCACCAAGGTCACGATCAAGGGGCTGAAGCTGGCTGTGCAAATGTTCGGTCCGGCTCAGGCCGCGGTGGCGAATGCCGTCGCGGATTGCGTCGCGTCCGGCGTGATTCCCAAGGATCAGACGGAAAAGCTGTGCATCGTTTGCGGCGTGTTCATTCATCCGGCGGCCGCGGACGATAAGAAGATTTATCAATACAATTATGATGCCACGAAATTGTCGATTCAGCGAGCGATGAAGAACGAGCCGAGCGGCGACGAGATGCTGTCGAAGAAGAGTTCGGTGAAGCATCCGTTCTACGCGGGCTGAGAGCCGACGCTCGCCCGGATCGCCTTGCCAGTTCCCAAATCGCTTGCCCTAACCGACGTCTCACGAGAGACCCGGTTAGGGCGGTTTTTTTCCAGAATCTGCGCTCCGATCTCTATTTCAGGCGGGCCACGCCCATGAAAAAACTCCTGCTCCAATTCGACACCGATCCGTTACCCAGTTCGTTCGATCGCGTCGTCGCCGTCGATGCCGGCGCCGACGACCTCTTCAGTTATGGGGGAGTGACGCCCGAAAACGTCGAGCCCCTCGTCCACGGAGCCATGTTCACCCGCAAGCCGACCGATCTGAAAAACACGGCCATCTTTGTCGGCGGCGGCTCGGTCGCGGCCGGCGAAGCTGTCGCCAAGAAAGTCCTCTCGACGTTTTTCGGTCCGGTCCGCGTTTCCGTGATGATGGATTCCAACGGTTCCAACACCACGGCGGCCGCCACCATCCTCGCCGCCGCGAAACACCTGGAGTTGTCCAAAACGACGGCGCTCGTGCTGGGAGGCACGGGGCCGGTGGGCTGCCGGGCCGCTCAGATCCTCCTTGGACAAGGCGCGACCGTGCGCTTGGCGTCGCGGCAACTGGCCAAAGCGCAGCAGACGGGCCGGGATCTGGCCCAGGCGGCCGACGCAACCAAGTTGACTCCCCTCGGCTGGTCCTCCGATGCGGAAATCGCCGCGGCCTGCCAAGGGGTCGAACTGATCATCGCCGCAGGCGCCGCCGGCGTGGAACTTCTCTCGGAATCGAAACTGCACGCGATTCCGACGCTGAAAGTCGCCATCGATCTCAACGCCGTGCCGCCGACAGGCCTGGGCGGCATCGACGTCATGGACAAAGGCGCCACCCGGCAGAACGTCATCTGTTATGGCGCGATCGGCGTGGGCGGCACGAAGATGAAAATCCATACCGCCGCGCTTCGCCGGCTGTTCGAGGCGAACGATTTGGTACTCGACACGAACGCGATCTACGACATCGCGCGGCAACTGCCTTGAAGCGTCAAAATCGCCAGCGCGGGCCGCTGATCCAACCGCTGAGTTCGCCGCGGCCGATGCGGTAGTTCTCGAACCCGGTGAAGATCTCGCAACGGCGAAAGAGATAGCCTACGGTCGTCTGGTTGTGGAACAAACTGGCGTGACCGAGCGTTCCCCAGTCGATCGAGGAAGAAATCACCCATGGCCGGCGCGGGTAGTAATCGAAGCCGTAGGTAAAATTGAAGCCGATGTCGCCGTCCGCACGATCGGCCATCCAATTGATGCCGAGGCCCGTGCGGAACTGCAAGTCCTCGGACTGAGCGAATCGAAAGACGAGATTCGCGTCGCCGAGCTGCAGCGTGTCGGTGGTGGAGCCATCGCGTTCCCACCAATTCGACCAACTCGCATCGAGGCCGGCCCGCCGCGGCGTTTCGATCAACAGGTTGCCCCCAACACGTTCGAGGCCATCGAAGTTGGTGCTGAAATCGAGCTGCAACCGGCCGAAGACTTGCGGCACCGGCTCTTCCTGCGACTCGAACTGCAGCGCGAACGGGGCGTTGAGGTACGGTTCCGGAACCACGACGGCCCGTTCCACGTACTCGTCTTGCGTCAAGATCAACGGCACCGACCAAGGCGATGCCAACACCCGCAACGCGGCGGCAACGATCAACTGCGAGAAAACTCCCGGTTCATCGTCGCAGTCTTCCGTCTCATGATGAGACTTGCGTGGTCTGCGAGGGCGATCGGAGTCCGGAGCAGCCGGCGGTTCCGTGCGGACCGACTCCCGGATCGCATCCAGTTCGTCGCCGCGAGACTGCGGGGCTGCCGCAGCAAACGCGAGACAGACCAACCACGGCAAGAGTGAGCGTGAAACCCGCATGTTCGCCGTTTCTCCGCTTCCGGAGCAGGAAGCGAGGCGGTTGTACATGCGGTCAGTTCAACCGTCAAGATCGTCGGACGATTCCGACTCCGATTCCGGTTCGGGTTCCGCCGGACGTCCCGCGTCCCGTTTCTCCGCCGGGATCAACCGGTCCAGGATGCCGTTCACGAACGACGACGACTGCGGGCCGCCGTAGCGCTTCGCGAGTTCGAGCGCTTCGTCGATGACAACGCGCGGCGGCGTGTCGGTGTAGAGGAGTTCGAATGCGCCGAGACGGATCGCGTTCCGATCGGTCGGGGCCATGCGGTTGACCGTCCAGTTCGCCGCCGCTTGCTGGATCTTCTGATCGAGGACCGGCCGCGACTCCATCACGCCGGCGAACAGGCTCCAGGCGAAGCGGCTGAGGTCTTCGTCGCGAAGTTCTGCTTGAATCATCTCGCGAATCATGTCGGGAGAGACGTCTGCATTCAGATCCTTCTGATACAGCATCTTCAACACCACTTCGCGGGCTTTGTGACGGCGCGTCGCCATGATCGTAACCTATAGGAAGCTCGACGAAGGCCGTCGAGTGAGTCTTTTCTAAAAGAGCCGGTGGGCTGCAATCATTATACGATTGTATGTGCAGCGCCGACGAGAAAAATTTCCGGCGGATGAAGAACGGAGGTCGCCGCGGCGCCGAAAACCGGATTGCAATCCGCCCATCAGTCGTCAGTCGGTCACAGCGCCACCTTCCGCAGGAGATGCGCCATTTCGAGGGCGGCGAGCACGGCCTCTGTTCCTTTGTTGCCGGATTTGCCGCCGGCGCGATCCATCGCAAGTTCCCACGTGGGACACGTCAGCACCCCGAACGCCACGGGAATTCCCGTCTGCAAGTTGGCCTGCATAATCCCCGCGGCGACTTGATGGTTGATGTACTCGTGATGCTGCGTTTCCCCCTGAATCACCGCGCCCAGGCACACGACCGCGGCATAGCGCCGCGTCTCGGCGAGCTTCAGCGCTGCCAGCGGCAACTCGAACGCGCCGGGAACCCATTCGACCTGAAGGTGATCCGGCGGGAACCCGTATTCCTGGAAGGCCGCTCGCGCGCCGTCCAGCAAACGCCCGGTGATCTCCAGGTTGTAGCGCGAGACCACGATCGCGAAGCGGTCGTCCGCGCGAACCGGAATCCGGGCGGCCGCGGTGTCAGTCGGACGAGGCGTCATCCCAGATTCATGCTCAACAGGAATTCGTCGTTCGTCTTCGTCCGGCGCATGCGGTTGGTCAAAAGCTCCATCGCCTCGACCGGATTCATGTCGTTCAGCACGCGGCGGAGAATCCAAACGCGGCGGAGTTCCTCGTCCGGCATCAGCAATTCTTCCCGGCGAGTACCGGACTTGTTGACGTCGATGGCCGGCCAGACGCGTTTCTCGACCATGCGGCGGTCGAGGTGCAGTTCCGTGTTACCGGTCCCTTTGAACTCTTCGAAGATCACGTCATCCATCTTGCTGCCGGTATCGACGAGGGCCGTGGCCACGATGGTGAGGCTGCCCCCTTCTTCGACGTTGCGAGCCGCGCCGAAGAAACGCTTTGGGTGCTGCAGAGCGTTGGCGTCGACGCCGCCGGTGAGAATCTTGCCGGAGTGGGGCACTTCCGTGTTCCACGCGCGGGCCAGCCGGGTGATCGAATCGAGGAAGATGATCACGTGCTGGCCGTACTCGACCATCCGCTTCGCCTTCTCGATGACCATCTCCGAAACCTGGATATGCCGGCTTGACGGCTCGTCGAACGTGCTGGAGATCACCTCGCACATCGGGCTTTTGACGTTCCGCTCCATATCCGTCACTTCTTCCGGCCGCTCGTCGATGAGCAGCACGATGACGTAAATGTCCGGCTCGTTCGCCAGCACGGCTTTCGCGAGCTGCTGCAAGAGAATCGTCTTGCCGGCCCGCGGCGGCGACACAATCAAACCGCGTTGCCCCAGGCCGATCGGCGCCACGATATCCACCACGCGGGTGCTGAGCTCGCTGGCATTACCCGACAACTTCAACCGCCGCTCGGGATGCAGCGGCGTCAGGTCGTCGAAGAAGACCTTTTCCGTCAGCAGGTTCGGATCCTGCCCGTTGATAGCCTCTACGCGCAAGAGCGCGAAATACCGTTCGTTCTCTTTCGGCGGACGAATCTGGCCGGCGACCGTCGCCCCCGTCCGCAGACCGAAGCGGCGAATCTGACTCGGCGAAACGTAAATGTCGTCCGGGCAAGGCAGATAGTGGTAGTCCGGGCTGCGGAGGAAGCCGAAACCGTCCGGCAGAATTTCCAGCGTCCCCTCGCCGAACATCAGGCCGTTGATCTTCGTCCGCTCTTTCAGAATCTTGAAGATCAGGTCTTGCTTCTTCAGCCCCGTGTAGTCGGTGATGTTTTCCTTGCGGGCCAGCGCGATCAATT
>CAZDGB010000420.1:0-4607 GCA_964504645.1 uncultured Planctomycetaceae bacterium
ATGTCGTGCGCGCCACGGAAGGCGGTCCGGCCCCCGCCGGGACGGCCTTCACCGTCGAGTTCGAACTGGACGGAGTGCAATACATCGCCCTCAACGGCGGGCCGCATTTCCAATTCACTGAAGCCGTCTCGCTGTCCGTCGATTGCGAAACGCAGGCCGAGATCGATCGGCTGTGGGACAAATTCCTCACCCACGGCGGAACCGAGAGTCAGTGCGGCTGGTTGAAGGATAAGTACGGCCTCTCGTGGCAGCTCGTCCCCACGATGCTGCCGAAACTCCTGGCCGACGGCAAAACCGCCGGCCGCGTGATGCCCGTGATGATGCAGATGAAGAAGCTCGACATCGCCGCGCTCCAGCGCGCCGCGGAAGGTAAGTGATCGCCTCTGATTTTACTGAGGGGGGGGCGTAAGCCCCCTGATTGGTCGTTCCTATAATGTATAGCGTCTCCAGGGGGCTCACGCCCCCCGCTCGGAAGTCAATTACTCAACCCAGGAACCCTCCCATGAAATACATGCTCCTCATCTACAGTCCCGAAAACGCCTGGACAAAGGACGAATGGCTGGCGTGCACGCAGAAGTCGTCGGCGATCTGCCATGAGCTCGCGGCCAAAGGGCAATTCGTCGACGCCTCGCCGCTGCATCCGGTGGCGACGGCGAAAAGCGTCCGCGTCCGCGACGGCCAGCGCATGGTCACCGCCGGTCCGTATGCTGAGACGACCGAGCAGCTCGGCGGCTACTACGTTCTCGACGTCGCCGACCTCGACGAAGTGATCGCCGTCGCGGCCCGCCTCCCCCCGGCAACGAAAGGGACCGTGGAGATTCGCCCGATGCTCGACTTGCCGGGCTTGCCGCCGTCGAAACCGTCCCAGGCGAGCGAAGGTTCGATGCGGGTGATGATGATCGCCTACGACAACGAACAAGAGTGGGAACGCGTCGGCGAGGTCGAGCATCGCGCCGGGATGGAAGCGGCTGTGAAGCTGACGCACCAGATCGCCTCCCGCGGCCACTACATCACCGCGTCGCCGCTGCATCCCACTTCGACGGCGACCTGCGTCCGCGTGCGCAACGGAAAACGCGTCGTCACCGACGGCCCGTTCGCCGAGACCCACGAAGTCCTCGGCGGATTCTATCTACTGAACGTGAAATCGCTGGACGACGCCATCGACTACGCCGTCCAACATCCCGGCCAACGCTTCGGCGGCGTCGAACTGCGGCAAGTCTACGATTTGGCGAATCTGCCGTGACTATCTCCCCTCTCCCCTGGAGGGAGAGGGGCCGGAGGTGAGGGGGATGTCACCGACGTGGAAGTGTGCAAGGACCAAAGTCCGTCCGTGACCTCCCCCTCATCCGGCCTTCGGCCCCTTCGGCCACCTTCTCCCTCCAGGGGAGAAGGGAAAGACAATCCATCGCTACCACAACTCAATTTTGGAGACACAACTCATGTCCGTCACGATTCAACCGTATCTCTTCTTCAACGGTCGCTGCGATGAAGCGATCGAGTTCTACCGCCAAGGGCTCGGCGCCGAAGTCGAGAGGTTGGTGCGGTACAACGAAAGTCCCGAACCGCCGCCGCCCGGCATGTTGCAGCCCGGGTTCGAGAAAAAAGTCATGCACTCCACGCTGCGGATCGGCGGCGCCGTGCTGATGGCGTCCGACGGCTGCGACCAAAAGGGGACGTTCGACGGGTTCCGCCTGTCGCTCGCATATCCCACCGCAGCCGAAGCCCAGCGCGCCTTCGCCGCGCTCTCCGACGGCGGCCAGGTCCTGATGCCCCTCACCAAAACGTTCTGGTCGCAATGCTTCGGCATGGTGACCGACAAATTCAACGTCGGCTGGATGGTCACGCTCGCGGCTAACTGACCCGTCGATTTCCCTTCATTTTGAAAGGCATCTCTCGCAGAGGCGCGAAGTCGCAAAGCAGCGCAAAGAAAATGCAGGTTTCGCACAGAGTCACAGAGGACACAGAGATAAAATTCAGGGCGAGTAACTTTCTCTCTGTGAACTCTGTGACTCTGTGCGAAAAACTCTTCTGCCTTTTTCTGCTTTGCGCCCCTTTGCGACTTCGCGCCTCTGCGAGAGACGGTTTTGTCACCCAGGAGAACACCAATGAAAGTCATGGTCATCGTCAAAGCCACCAAGGACTCCGAAGCGGGCGTCATGCCCGGCACGGAGTTGCTCGCGGCGATGGGGAATTACAACGAGCAACTCGTCAAAGCCGGCGTCATGCTGGATGGCGCCGGGTTGACGCCGAGTTCCAAGGGGGCCCGCGTCCGCTTCTCCGGCACGAAGCGCTCCGTCGTCGACGGCCCGTTCGCGGAGACCAAGGAGCTGATCGCCGGCTTCTGGGTCTGGAAGGTGAAGGACTTGCAGGAAGCGATCGACTGGGTGAAGAAGTGTCCGAATCCGATGAACGAGGACTCCGACATCGAGATTCGCCCGTATTTCGAGTCCGAGGACTTCGGCGCAGCGTTCACGCCGGAACTGCGCGAACAGGAAGCGTCGATTCGCGCCCAGAGCCTGGGCCTGAGTTCGCCGGCGTTCAAAGCGGGACCGGAACTGCAGCTCGCCGGGCTGAACGAGACCTACACGATGGAAACCCGCATCGGCATCCCGCAGCAGTGGGAGCGCTTCGTCCCGCGGGCCGGCGCGATTCCGAACCTCGTCGGCACGACGTTCTACGGCGTCTGCTGGAACACCACGCCCGAGTGCGGCTTCGACTATCTCACCGGCGTCGAAGTCTCGAAGGCCGAGAAGCTGCCCCCCGATTTCACGTCGCTGAAACTCGACGCCGGCCCCTACGCCGTCTTCCCCCACCCCGGCCACGTCTCGGCGATTCCGAAAACGATCGACACGATCTGGTCGAAATGGGTCCCCGACTGCGGCTTGAAGATTTCAAAGGCCCCGTGCTTCGAACGCTACACGTCGGAGTTCAACCCCCAAACCGGCATGGGCGGCATGGAAATCTGGGTCCCGCTGGAGGGGTGACGCCGCCGTGTAGGGAGCGCCCTCTGCGGCGTTCCACGAACGGGCAGTGAGCCGGGGCAGTTCGGATTTCTACGCCAAAGGCGTTACGTCACATAGCGAAGGGTTGCGAGGCTCAGCGAGCTACCCTGGAAACGCTGATGGCGACCAGCCGGTAGATCATTCCCAACGAACCTCAATTTTTTCCCTGAAGCCGACAATGTACCACCAGCCCAGGCGAAGCCAGCCTTTTTTCTGTTTGAGGTCGCGGTCCTCGACAGTGACTAGATAGACCACGCTGTATCTGTTGGGAATGAATGGCCCCTGAAAGAAGATTCGGGCCTCTTTGGTAAGGATTCGGAGACTGTTCTGCTCTGCCCAGCGCTGCAAGGTCTTCTCAATGACCGAGATGGTCATACACATCCGATAGGTCAAGAGGACGATCAGCATGGACGCGAACGCCAAGAATATGCCAAACGTCCAGTCTTGCACGGCGATTACTCGGCATCGGTATGAAACAAAAACACCCCAGAGATTTTCCATTGTGTGAGTTTGATCAGCAATCTCAATTGGCAGCCACCTCCGAAGCTAACGGCAGCACGCTGATGGATTGGGTGGCACGCCCAGAGTCTTCGATGGGCGTGGCGAGCAAGGCAGAACCACGCCCTTCGCAAAGCCTCAGGGCGTGCCACCCGACGAGCCGCCTGAAGGCGGGACTCCAGCTACTCCACGTCCCACAGCCACAATTCGCTCCGCCCTTGGCGTTCGCTCACGCTGACGATGTGCCGGCCGTCGGGGTGCCAGTCGGGGTAGTCGTCGCGGTCGGCGTGCTCGGTGAGGCGGCGAAGATTGGTTCCGTCGGCGTCGATGGTGTAGATCTCCGCGTTGCCGTCGCGGTGGCTGGTGAAGACGAGGCGGCGGCCGTCGGGGGAGAAGCGTGGGCGCAGGTCTTGCAGCGGATGGTCCGTCAGCCGGCGCGGCTGGGTTCCATCGGCCTGCATGACGTAGATTTCGAAGTTGCCGTCGCGGCTGGAGCCGAACGCGATCTGTTTTCCATCCGGCGAGAACGCGGGCCAATGATTGAGTCCATTGGAATCGGTGAGGGCCCGCCGGTCCGCGCCGTCGAGCCGGCTGGAATAGATTTGCTGCCCGCCACCTTCGGCGTAGGAATAAGCGACGCGCGATTTCTGCGGCGCGACGACGGGATGGCGAAACCCGCAGAATCCCTTGTCGGGCGGAAGCTCGCCGAGGAGCGTCCCCTGTCGGTCGCGAATCACCACGCCGACGCTCAACGCTCCCAACGTCTTGAGATAGGCATAACATTCCCCATCGACGGCCCACGCCGGCTCGAACTCCGACGTCGTCGCGTCCGCATGCAACGGCTCGACCGCTCCCGTGGCGAGCGTCAACCGCTGAAGCCGATAGATCGTCGGATCGGCCAGTTCAACGAAGACGATTTCTTTTCCCTCGTTGCAGAACGCCGGGCTGAATTTCTGCCGCTCGGTCTCGGTGAGCCGCTGCGGCTCCGCAGCGTGGACTGAGGATGCCAGCCACACACTCCAGAGAATGCCACGCCAGAAAAAGCTGTTCATCGTGCCCGCTGCGGTCCGAAAGTTTGGTCGGTGTCGTTTGGGTTGGGTGGCACCC
>CAZDGB010000421.1:0-4582 GCA_964504645.1 uncultured Planctomycetaceae bacterium
CGATCGACTCCAGTCGGGCGGCGATGTCCCGTTCGACATCAACGATCTCTTCGGCGGCGGTGGGGGTGGCGGAGGATTCGAAGATCTCTTCGGCGCGCGCGGGCGGAGCAGCCGGCGAGCGACGCCTCGCCGTGGAGAGGATCTCGAAGCCCGCGTCCGCGTGCCGTTTCTGATCGCGGCGCAAGGGGGCTCCGTCGATGTCCGCATCGATCACGGCGGACGGATCGAAACGCTCGGCGTGCGGATTCCGGCCGGCGTCGACGACGGCAGCGTGATTCGTCTCGCCGGGCAGGGGGAACCGTCCGAGCGGGGCGGCCCGCCGGGCGATCTGCTGCTGACGGTCGAAGTGGAATCGCATCCGTACTTTCGCCGCGACGGGACCGACATTCTGGTCGACGTCCCCGTCACGCCGGCGGAGGCGGCGCTCGGCGCGAAGGTCGACGTGCCGACGCTCGGCGAGGGCAATGTCGTCGTGACGATTCCCCCCGGCACATCGTCCGGCCAGAAGCTGCGGCTGCGCGGCAAAGGAATCCCAAGCAAATCGGGAACCGCCGGCGACCAGTTCGTGGTCGTGAAGATCGTCGTTCCCAAAGACCCGAGCTCGCAGACCAAGTCGCTGTATCAACAATTGTCGAAACTCGACGTCGATCCTCGCAGCGGACTGTGGTGAAACGTGGCGCACCGACTGTTCGCTCTTCTATCGAGTGTCCGCAGCCTGCCGATGACGGTGCTGCTGTTCTGTTTGCTGGCAGGCGGGAACGCCTCGTCCCTCCGCGCTGACGAGGCGCCGGTCGCGGAGCGGCCCGCCGCTCAAGCGCCGCTCACCGACGACGAACGCGAAGCCGACAAGCAGCAGCGGGCGACGGCCGGGCTGATGGCGTTGTGCGGCATTCTCATCGGCGGGCTGATGTTCCTCGCGCTGGTGATGATCTGGGGCGCCCGCCTCCGCCGCCTCGCCCGGCGCGAACTTCCGGCCCAGAAAACGCTCCAGAATGATTTGTGGTTCCTGAAACCGCCCAAGTCGCCGCGGGAGTGACAACCAGGCGCTGCGAATTTCAGAAATTCCGTCATGCTCGAATCGCAACATTTCCCGAAGGCCGCGCACCTCCGCAGCGAGGCGGATTTCGAGCGCGTCTACGCCCGGAAATGCAAAGCCGCCGACGGCGTGTTGCTCGTCTTCGCCGATCGCAACGAACTCGGCCTGACGCGGATCGGCCTGAGCGTCTCCAAAAAACACGGCGGCGCGGTGACCCGCAACCGCCTCAAACGCCTCCTGCGGGAATCATTCCGCTCCATCCGTGCCGAGCTTCCGCCCGGCCTGGACCTGATCGCAATCCCGCTGGACAAGGAAAAAGCGTCGCTGGAGGCGTATCGGACGTCGCTGACGAAGTTGTCACAACGCCTCGTCAAGCGGCTTGCCTGACGCAGTGCAGGCTCGTCGATCGCCGGACTGGAACGGCTTTGGCTGAGGCAGGGGCCGCTATGCCGACCACTCCGAACATTACGCCGCTTTGCTGCCGAGGCGGTCGGACAGTTTTTCCACGATGATTTTGCCGATGTTCAGCGACGCCGTCGCCGCGGGAGACGGGGCGTTGCAGACGTTGATCACGAGGTCGTTCTCGCGGATGAGGAAGTCGTCCACGAGCTGGCCGTCGGGCGTGACGGCCTGCGCGCGGACGCCGGCCGGAGCGGGGACGAGGTTTTCCGAGCGGATTTCCGGCACCAGGCGTTGCAGGGCCGTGACGAAGGCCCGCTTGCTGAGCGAGCGCCACATCTCGCTCGCCCCGGCGCGCCAGTGCTTCCAGGCCAGCCGCAGAAAGCCGGAATAGGTGAGCGACTCGACGAGGTCGTACGGATTGATGCTCGTCTTGTAGTAGCCTTCGCGGGCGAAGGCGAGGACGGCGTTCGGGCCGCATTCGACGCCGCCGTGAATCATGCGAGTGAAGTGGACGCCGAGGAACGGAAAGTTGGGATCGGGCACGGGGTAGATCAAGCCGCGGACGAGATGCTGGACGGCGGGCTTCAGCTCGAAGTATTCGCCGCGGAACGGGACGATTTGCGCCGTCGGCTGCTGGCCCGACATGCGGGTGATGCGGTCGCTGAACAGGCCGGTGCAATTGATAACGTAGCGGGCCTCGACGTCGCCAGCGGCGCTGTCGACGATCATTCGTCCGTCGCGGCGGAACATCGACTTCACCTTCGCGGCGGTGAGGATCGTCCCGCCGGCCTGCGTGATCTTTTCGCCGAGCTTGTCGCAGACCTGGCGGTAATCGACGATGCCGGCTTCAGGGACGTGAATCGCCTGGATGCCCGCCGAATGCGGTTCGAGTTCCCTCAGCCGCGCGGCGTCGATCAAATGGCAGCTCACGCCGTTGGCCTGGCCGCGCTCGTAAATTTTCTGGAGTTGCGGGAGTTCCGAGGCATCGACGGCGACGATCACCTTGCCGCACAGATCGAACGGAATGTTCTCCTGCCGGCAGAACTCCTGCATCGCGAGCTTGCCTTCGCGGCAATTGGTCGCGCGGAGCGAACCGGGCTTGTAGTAGATGCCGGAATGCAGCACGCCGGAGTTGTGCCCGGTCTGGTGATGGGCCAGCTCGCGTTCTTTTTCGAGGACGATGACCGACGTGCCGGGATACCGTTCGAGGAGCCGGTACGCGGTCGCCAGTCCGACAATTCCGCCGCCGAGAATGGCGACGTCGGTGGTGCGCATGGAGTTTGGTCCGAGGTTGCGAAAACGAAGTCGAAAATCTGGACGCAGTATAAACGGGTGCGAACCCGCAAGCGAACATCGGGGCGGGAATCGCCGGCAAGTACGCGGCGAATCTTGAGCAGAACTTCGCCCGCGCCGCGAAAAACGATCAAGTTCTCGCGTGGTCTCGGCGCATCCGCTACGCCGGCGAATATCGTCATCCTGGGAATTTCAGGTTCCGATGAAACCGAGACGAGACTCGCGGCGAAAGTTTTTGATTTTCGCTGCAGCTGAGTGACTTATTGAGAAGTGCTCCACTGTGGATTGGGTGGCACGCCCAGAGTCTTCGAGGGGCATGGCGAGTCGGCAAACCCACGCCCTTCGAAGACTCAGGGCGTGCCACCCGAAATACCACGGTCGGCTCACGGAGGAGCGGGCGGCGATGCGGCGTCTGGTGCTGGTTTTGGGATGTCTGGCGGCCTTCAGCGGCTGCGGGGCGACGCGGTCGGCCCGTGTCGCCGGCGAGTGCAGCGATTGCCTGCCGCCGAAACCGGTGGGCCTGTTCGGTTATCGCCGCGTGATGGACAACTGGGTCACGTCGGGCACGGCCCGGCAGTGCGCCCGCCGCGACCTGAAGCAGATCGACGACGACTGCGACGCGATCACGAAGGACTTCCGCAAAGGCTACACACAGGCCTACGTCGACCTGGCGATGGGCCGGCCCGCTTGCGTTCCCGCGGTGCCGCCGCCGAAGTATTGGCACGCGTGGTACCGCTCGTGCGGCGGCCGCGACGCCGTCGATCAATGGTTTGCCGGCTATCGGCAAGGATTGGACCTTGGCACGAATAGCGGCGTGAGCCAGTTCAACCGCGTCGTGCCGAATCTCGACGGGGGGTGCGTCTCGGCGGCGTATATCAATCCCTACACGCAGCCGACGACGCCCGAACTCGTCCGCCCGCTCAGCGGCCAGACGCTTTCGCAGCAACAGTCCGAGAGCGAGAAACGGTAACGAGCAAGAAGGGTCCGCAGATTTAGGCAGATAACGAACAGCCAAAATCAGCTCGAGCGACATACCCTTCTTGCGGTCAATTCTTCTCGCCTTAAATCTGTGTCCATCTGCGAAATCTGCGGATCATCTTCTCATGCCCAATCTGCCGCGATCTTCGTCGTGTCGGCCAATTCCCGCAGTTCGGTGACGGCCTCTGCGGAAATCTCTGCGGTCTCCGGCCATTGAGCCGAGTCAAACAGCCACTCCGGGGCGACCTGACCGTGCGATCCGACTGCCTGGTCCGCCGTCGTGTGGAACTCGCTCAACGATCGGCACTTCGCGATGTCGATCACGAAGCCGACGTACTCGGCGTCATCGCCGAATAGTCGCTTCTTCGTGGCGGAAGGTTTTGTGCCGCACAGGCCGACGGCGAGAACGTCTGCGAACACGTCGGAAACCATCGGCGGCGGTTCCGACGACGTAACGAGCGGGCTGTTTGCGCCGGGCCAACCCCACACGGTGCACGGGCCGATGGGCCACGGTTCCGCCTGGCGTTTGCAGGTCGTCATCAGTCCTGCGACACAACCGGCAGAGGTTGCCGCCGCCAGGCACGCCGTCGGATCGCCGACCGGCCGGCTGTTCTTGATCACGATGGTCGCAGCGCCCACGACTTCCGCCTTTTTCGCAGCAACCTGTAACGCATGTGTCACGGCGACCTGCCCCAGGCCGGTGCTGCCGTCGAGGACGACAAGAGACGGCAAATCGACCAGCGTCACGATTTGCGCCCGCGGATCGATGTCGCCGGTGTCCATCGCCGCGATCAGCCGCGGAAACCAGCGCAGTCCGCCGGCAGACCGCCCGAGCAATTCGGATTCGATCAACCGCCGCGACGCGGTTTCCGC
>CAZDGB010000422.1:0-3410 GCA_964504645.1 uncultured Planctomycetaceae bacterium
ATAGGGAAAACGCTGGAGATTGTGTACGGCAAAGATGTTAAAAGCAGTGGTCTCCCGACCCCGCCAGCTTCCCGACCGCAGGTCTCCTCCTCGATGCCAGAGAAAGGCAGCGGTCGGGAGACCGCAAGACAAGAACGGCGGGGTCGGGAGACCCGCGCCGAACGGTGATGTTTGCGACAATGCTCGTAATCACTTCATTGCTGTCCCTCTCCCCTGCCCTCGCCAAAGACCCGTTGAAGGACGCCAGCAAGGCGAACTACGACCAGTGGCGGCTCGCCCTCACGAAGGACGGCGTCAGCAGCCCGGTGCAGATCGAACTGCCGCCCGGCTACGAGATCGAAATCGTCCGCGTCGCCGAGCCGAACGAAGGCTCGTGGATCAATCTCGCCTTTGACCCGAAAGGCCGGCTCGTCGTCTGCCGCGAAGACAAGGGCCTGTTGCGGTTCACGTTGAGCGACGACAAGAAATCGGTCGCAAAAGTCGAAACCATCGAAGACACGCTGCTCGAATGCCGCGGCATCCTCTTCGCCCACGACAGTCTCTATCTCGCCGCGAACAACTCGAAGGGCGTCTATCGCCTCAAAGACACCAATGGCGACGACACGTATGACGAAGTCAAGCTGCTGAAAACGCTGGAAGGCGGCGTCGGCCACGGGCGGAATTGCCTGGCCCTCGGGCCGGACGGGAAAATCTATCTGGCGTGCGGCAACAACGTGAAGGTGCCGGCAGACGTCTCGGAAAAATCGCCGTATCGGAATTATGGCCTCGACCGCCTCTTGCCCTGCGTGTGGAACGAATTCCTGTTCGACGCCGACGTCGTGCCGCCCGCCGGGTTCGTAATCCGCACCGACGCCGACGGGAAGGAGTGGGAACTCTTCGCCGGCGGGTTCCGCAACGAGTACGGCCTGGCGTTCAACCCCGACGGCGAGCTCTTCACCTACGACGCCGACATGGAATGGGACGAAGGGGCCCCCTGGTACCGGCCGACGTGCGTGCTGCACGTCGTCTCCGGCGGCGAATACGGCTGGCGGCAAGGGACGAGCGTCTGGCCCGAGTTCTACGCCGACAGCCTCCCCCGCGTCGTCGACGTCGGCCTCGGCTCGCCGACGGCGATCCGGTTCGGCACGAAATCGCACTTCCCTCGCAAATACCGCGACGCGCTCTTTATCCTCGATTGGGCCTATGGCCGGATCCTCGCCGTCCACCTCACGCCGGACGGAGCGAGCTACAAGGGCGAGGTCGAAACGTTCGTGAAAGGCAAACCGCTCAACGTGACGGGCCTGGAATTCGGCCCGGACGGGGCGATGTACTTCACCGTCGGCGGGAGGAAGACGCAGTCGGCGCTGTATCGGGTGAAGTATGTGGGACCAGCGAATGTCGATGAAGTCAAACCAGAAACAACAAGAGAGAAGGAACACCGGGAGGCTCAGGCGAACTTCCGCGCACACCGTCGAGTATCAGAAAAGCATCACGATTTAGCGCGCAGCGACTTCAAAGACCAAGTCGCACAGGCAGAGTTCCGATCGAGAGACCGCTGGCGAACTCACGCTGCCAGAGTGGCCTTCGAACGACACAACATCTCGCGACCACGATTAGGGAAATTTGGAGGAAGCTGGCATGACAACTTTCTGACTCCCCTTCTCTCGGAGGCGAGGCTTGATAACAGGAAAGTGTTTGACGTCATTCCTTCGATTTTGGCGTCTGAAAAACGCGCCCACGCCCCCCATGGATCGCAACTGCTGGCTTGGAGAGCTTTACAATTGGAATTCATCCGCCATGAATCGGACGTAGATCAAGAAGCGGTCGCAAAGGTCCATTCCCTGTTGAATTCAAAGTACCCCGCCGAAACCTTCCCCGAAAACCATCTCCTCTGCGAGCTCCTCGTCTATCTGAAATCCCCGGACGTCGTCGAGAAGACGCTCAAGCTCCACGCCGCCGCGGCGAATCAAGAGGAGAAGTTGTTCTACCTCTTCACGTTGCGGCACATGAAAGACGGTTGGACGCTTGACCAGCGGCGGGCATTGCTGCGAGGTCTGAAGGAGGCCGAGGAGTTCGACGGGGCGCAATCCATGCAGCGCTTCGTGGCGTTCATTCGGACCGACCACTTGAATACGTTCACCCCGTCCGAGCAGCAGGCGTTAGCGGCGGAGATCGCCGAACTCGGCCAGTCCTCGCAAGGGAACATCTCCGCGAAGCCGCGGCCGTTCGTTCAGCAGTGGGACTTCGACGAACTGGCCACGGAACTCGATCAGGTTTCGGAACAGCGCGACCGGAAGCGCGGCAAGGAACTGTTCGCCGAAGCGCTTTGCGCCCAGTGCCATCGCCGCGAGAACTTCGGCCGGGCGATCGGGCCGGATTTGAACAGCGCGGCGAACAAATTCAGCCGCAAGGATTTATTAGAAACGATCGTCGCGCCGTCGAAAGTCGTCGACGGGAAATACCGGCTCGACGTGATCGAAACCGAAGACGGCCGCCTCGTCACCGGCCAACTCGTCGGCGGCGACGCGGAAACGCTATCGTTGACCCCGACCCCGCTCGACCCCGCCCGCCTCCACCGCATCCGCCGCGACGAGATCGTCTCGCGGACGACGTCGCCCACGTCGATCATGCCGGAAGGTCTGCTCAACACGCTGACGCGGGACGAGATTCTCGATCTCCTGGCTTTTCTGGAATTCGGTACGGAGTAGCGCACGCGCTCCGCGAATGCGGGTTTGCAAAGCCGCGGTTGGCAACCACGGTTTTCGTTTTTCTTTATCGACGTCGCTCCGAAGACCGCGGATACCATCCGCGGCTTTGGAAGCGGGGCAATGCCACTCGCAGTGCGAGTGCGCTACTTCAGTCCACGAACACGAACTCGTTCGCCATCAAGAGCGCGTGGACGTAGCTCGTCCAGCGGTCGGCGTCGGGGGTCGCGGTGAGATACTCTGCCGCGGCGGCGAGGTCGCTCGAAGTCGCGGCGCGGGCGAAGAGGAGATTCGTCACCCGGTCGATTTTGTCCGGCAGCGCGGCGGCGTTCGTCAGATCGAGCCGGCTGACGACGAACCGGGCCGCGGTCTCCGCCAGCGGGCCGTTCATGAAGTAGAGCGCTTGCGGCGAGACGGTCGTCGTGTCGCGCTGCGGGTTCGTGACCGACGCGTTCGGGAAATCGAAAACCGTCATCAAGCCCGGCGGGTCTTGCCGGTCGAGATACGTGTAGACACTCCGCCGCGGATGGAACCCGCCGTCGAACAGCGGCTGCGACGGGCCGTAGAGTTTCTCGTCGAGATGATTCGCCACCGCGGTGAGCGCGTCGCGGGTTGATTCCAGATCGAGCCGGCGGCGGTTCATCTTCCACAGCAGCGCATTCTCGGGATCGACGGCGAGACCTTCCGGCCGATCGAGGCTCGCTTGCCGATACGTCGCCGACGAGA
>CAZDGB010000422.1:3420-4580 GCA_964504645.1 uncultured Planctomycetaceae bacterium
CGCGCTCGACGACGCCCGCCGCGAGATCATCGAGCAGTTCCGGATGCGACGGCGGATCGCTGCGGACGCCGAAATCGCCCGGCGTGCGGACTAGCCCGACGCCGAAGTGGTGCATCCACGTCCGGTTCGCCAGCACGCGGGCCGTCAGCGGATTCTGCGGAGCGATCACGGCCTGCGCCAAATCCAACCGTCCGCTGCCATGCGCGAACGGCTTCTGCTCGGAATCGAGCGCCGAGAGAAATCGCCGCGGCACCGCCGCCCCGAGCCGGTTCGGATTGCCGCGCTCGAACACCCGCGGATCGAACAATACAGTGTCGTAGAGCACGTTGGCCCGCGGCGGCGCGCCGGCCCCGGTCTTCAACCACGTCTCGACTTCCTTCAGCAGCTTTTGGAATTCCCCCTGCGACGCCCGGTCCGGCAGCAGCGTGAGGAAGCCCCACCCGAGCACGCGCGGTAAACTCGCCGGCGAATGCGGTCCGTATAACTCCTGGCGGATTTGTTCCTCGTGTGGATCGTCCAATCCGATTATCTCTCGCCTCGGTTCGTCGGCGCGGGCCGGGAGAGATTCCCATTTTTCATGGATCGACTTGCAGAGCGCGCCGAAACGGGCTGCGAACTCGGCCAGCGACGGCGGGGGTGGTTCGAGCAGCGACACGACTAAGTGATTGAGCGTCTTGTCGGTGCGCAATTGGGCAATGATGGCGGGCGACTGCGCGGCGAACTCGGCGTCGGGAATCGCGGCGAGTTTCGACCACGGCGTCCAGACGGGACTCGCTTCGCCCGCGATTTTTTCGAGGAACGCCTTCCAGCGCAGGATGATTGCCGGGTTGATCTCCCCGGGATCGGTGATGAGCATGAAATCGTCGGTCGCCGGCGCCAGCGACGCATTTCGGGCCGCGATCAGATATTCCGCCACGCGGGTCCGCGCGCCGGTCACCAGGTCCGTATGTTTGCGGTCGACGAACTCCTCCAGCGGTTTCGTCCGCCTGGCGAGTTCCGCGGTGAAGTTGCGCGCCTCGTCGGTGTCCGGTAGCGGCGCGAACTGCGGCGGAATCAATGGCTCGGCGGAACTGCGAAAGACGCCGTAGAGCGCGTAGTAATCCGCCGCCGAGACCGGGTCGTACTTGTGATCGTGGCAGCGGGCGCACGTCACCGTCAGC
>CAZDGB010000423.1:0-4562 GCA_964504645.1 uncultured Planctomycetaceae bacterium
CGTTCCTGCATCGCCTGCAAGAGCGCGGCCTGCGTCTTCGGCGGCGTGCGGTTGATTTCGTCCGCCAGCAGAATGTTCGTGAAGATCGGCCCTTCCACGAACCGGAACTCGCGGCGGCCCGCGTCGTTCTCGTCCAGCACGTTCGTCCCGGTGATGTCGGACGGCATCAGGTCGGGCGTGAACTGGATGCGGCGGAAGTGGACGTCGAGAATCTGCGCGATGGTCGAGACGATGAGCGTCTTCGCCAGCCCCGGCACGCCGACGAGCAGGCAATGCCCGCCGGTGAAGATCGCCCCGAGAATCTGCTCGATGACGGCGGTCTGGCCGATGATGACTTTGTGGAGCTCATCGGTCATCAATTCGCGATGCTTGCGGAACTTGTCGAGGAAGTCGTCGAAGTCGCGTTTTTCGGCAGCCAAGGTGTGTCTCCCTCAGAAGGCGGCAAACCCGCAAGCGACGAAATCCGCCGCCAGTTTGAATCTAGTCGATCCGCTGAAGGATGACCACCGCATCCGCATCAATCGCTTCGCCGCGGCCGATGGGGCCGACTTTTTCGCCCGTCTTCGCTTTGACGTTCACCTGGTCGCGGCCGATGCCGAGGAGCTCCGCCAAACGGCCGGCGATGGCTTCCTTGTGGGGCGAGAGTTTCGGGCGTTCGGCGTGGAGCGTACAGTCGACGTTGCCGATCTCGTAACCGCGACGGCGGACTTCGCCAAGCGCGGCCTGCAGGAACACGACGGAATCGGCGTTCTTCCACTGCGGGTCAGTGTTAGGGAAGAGCTCGCCGATGTCTCCCGCGCCGACGGCGCCGAGCAACGCGTCGGTGATCGCATGCAGCAGCACGTCGGCGTCGCTGTGGCCGTCGAGGCCGAAGTCGAAGGGAATCGTGACGCCGCCGAGAATCAGCGGGCGGCCTGCGATCAATCGATGCCGATCATGCCCCAGGCCCACGCGGTAACTCGGTGACGGCATGGAACGGCACTTTATTCCCGGCGAAGGATCACGGCAGCGTCAAATGGCAGGCGAAGCAGGTGGAGACGACCTGGTCTGCCGTCCACGGCGTCGCTCCCTTCGCTTGCTCCGGCTCCTTCCAGACGCAAGATCCCGGTCGAAACTTCGTGATCTTGGCCTGCGTCGCGGCCGGCGACTTCTTCACGTTCGGCACGACGGCAACGGCAAGAAAGGCGACCGTCACGATCGCCGCGGCGGCGATCCAGCGCACGGCCGACAATCGCGATTTTTTTCCCCAATCGTTCGGCGCGCTCAATGGAGCCAAGCGGCGGGCGGCGCGCTCGGCGACTTGCACGGCTTCATCGGTAAGGAAGACGTCGCGGCCCCGGGAACTCGAGGGTTCCGGCCGCGCATACGGGACCGACAGCCACTCCAACGCCGGGGCCAGCGTGTCGCGCATGGCCCGGCAGCGGCGGCAGCCGGAGAGATGGCTTTGCAGTTCCCCGTCGAGCGGGGCGTCGGGCGAAGTCAGGCGTTCGAAGGCGTCGTCGCAGTTCATGACGGTCACTCCTCCGGCGGCGGCAACAGGCGCGCCAGTTTGATCAAACCTTGTTTCACCCGCATCTTCGCGGCGTTGAGGCTACACTCCATCGCGGCGGCAATTTCCTCGTACTTCAATTCGCCGAAGAACCGCAGCCGCAACGCATCGGCCTGGACTTCGGATAACTGCTCCAGCGCGTACCGCAGTTGCTCGTTCTGCTCGGTCCGCAGAAGCTGTTGCAGGCTCGTCGCTTTCGGCGAGATCGGCTGAGACCATTCGGACTGCGACGTTTCCGCCGCGCGGCGGGTCGAAGCCGGTTTCGCCGCGCGGATCGCATACCGCTTGCAGAGATTGAGGGCGATTGTCCAGAGCCACGTGCGGAACGGGGCGTCGATGCGGTAGCTGTGCCGCGCCGCGAAGACCGCCAGAAACGTCTCTTGCACGACATCCTCGGCCGCGACTTGATCGGCCAGTTTGCTGAACGCCAGGTGGAGCAAAGCCGCCCGGTAGCGGCGCACCAATTCCTCGAACGATTCGGTCCGTCCGAGTTGCACGTCGCGCATCAGCTCGCAGTCTCGTCGTGGCATGGGCGTATTCTAGCGCGGACGCGCCGAACACGCCAATCCAGCGGCGCTGAATTTCGCGGCAGGAATTCGGGAGCGAATCCGCCGGCGATCCGCATCGTTGAAACCGTTCCGTTTTCAGCGAACGGTCGAGCCGCTACGATCAGGAGACTTTCCCGCGGCACCGACCGAGGCCTCTCTCCGTTGAGCAACGTTCCCCACCTGACCGGATCGCGCACGAAGAGCCTGCTGCCGCGGAGCGCGAGCCATTTCGTACGGTCCGCTTTGTCGACCGGCGGCTGGCTGCAGCGGGCGATCTGGGTGCGGCCGCTGATTGCCGCCGCCGTGCTGGCGACGTTTGCGTTTCTGCTCCGCGGGGTACTTGAACAGGAACTGCGGGACGAACTCTCCAGCCGCATGTCGACGTTACTTGACGCGGAAGTCGAATCGCTGCGGCTCTGGGTGCGCAGCCGCGAGAAATCGGCTCTGTCGGTCGCCGTCGATCCCACCGTCGTCGAGCAGACGAAGCGGCTCGTCGCCAAAGCTGCGGCGAACCCGAACCTGACGCAGCTCGAGCTGCTGCAGGCCGAAGAGCTCGTCGAATTGCGCCGCGAGTTGGAGCCGTTGGCCGAGGCCGAGGGTTACAGCGGCTGGATGGTCGTCAGTCCGACGGGGCGCGTCCTCGCGTCGGCGCGGAACGAGCTGGTCGGCGTTGAATCGACCAAAGAGGACATGCCGTACGTGGAACGCGTCCTGAAAGGTGTCTCAACCGTTTCGCCGCCGCGCAAAAGTCTGGTGCTGCTGCCCGATGCGAAAGGGGAACTCCGCCAGGGTCGCCCCTCGATGTTTGCCTGGGCGCCGGTGCGAAATGAAGACGACCAGGTCATCGCCGTGCTGGGATTGCGGCTTGCGCCGGAAGACGAGTTCGCCCAGATTCTGGCGATCGCGCGGCCGGGAAAAACTGGGGAGACGTACGTCGTCACGCAGGACGGGCGCATGGTCACATCGAGTCGGTTCGAGGACTCGCTGCGGAACATCGGCTTGTTGACGGAAGATGAGGAGTCGATTCTCAACGTTCTGCTCCGCGATCCCGGCGTCGATCTCACGAAGGGCAAGCGGCCGAAACTGCCACGCTCGCAGCAACCGCCGAACCGGGTCGCCGCTTCGCTCGCCGAGGGGAAATCGGAAATCGACGTCGCCGGGTATCGCGATTATCGCGGGGCCTGGTCGGTCGGCGCGTGGACCTGGCTGCCGGGTTACGAAGTCGGCGTCGTCACCGAGCAGAGCGCCGCCGAGGCGTTCGAAGTGCTGACGATCCTGCGGATGGTCTTCGGCGCGCTCTTCGTGCTGCTGATGCTCCTCGCCGTGGGGATTTTCATCTTCATGGCGATGCTCGAACGGAAGCAGCGCGAAGCGCAGAAGACCGCGCTGCAATTGAAACGGCTGGGGCAATACACGCTGGAGGAGAAGCTCGGCGAAGGAGGGATGGGTGTCGTCTATCGCGGACACCACGCGATGCTGCACCGGCCGACGGCGATCAAGTTTCTGCAAGTCGAGAAGACGAACGCGGAGACCGTCGCCCGCTTCGAGCGGGAAGTGCAGCTCACCGGGAACCTGACGCATCCGAACACGATCGCCATCTACGATTACGGCCGCACCCCCGAAGGGATCTTCTATTATGCGATGGAATATCTCGAAGGGATCGACCTGGAGAATCTCGTTCGCCAGCATGGCCCGCTGCCGGAAGCGCGCGTCGTCTTCCTCTTGCAGCAAGTCTGCGGCTCGCTGACCGAAGCGCACGGCTTCGGCGTGATCCACCGCGACATCAAGCCGGCGAATATCTTCCTCACGTCGCGCGGCGGGATGTTCGACTTCGTCAAGCTGCTCGACTTCGGACTGGTGCGGGCGATGGACGAGAAGGCCGCCGCGCGGCTGACGTCGGCCGGCGCGATGGCCGGCACGCCGCTGTACCTCTCGCCCGAAGCGATCGAACGCCCCGACACGATGGATGCCCGCAGCGATCTGTACGCGGTCGGCGCTGTCGGCTACTACTTACTGACCGGCACGCCGGTCTTCGACGGGCAGAGCATCATCGAAATCGTGCAGAAGCACGTCTCTCACACGCCGGATACGCCATCGCAGCGCCTGGGGCAAGTGATCCACGCGCCGCTGGAAGACTTGCTCTTGCGGTGTCTGCACAAATCTCCCGACAAGCGTCCGCAATCCGCCGCAGAGATTCTGGAAGCTCTGTCCGCCTGCGCGCTCGAAGCGCGGTGGACGTTGAAAGACGCCGCCGCCTGGTGGAAGAAGAACACCCCCGGCGGCCGCGGCGTGACGACGCCGAGTTCCGCCGTGATGTCGGCGTTGGGAGAGACGTACGTCTCGCGGCCGGAGTAGCTTCCGCTCTGCCGTCCGTGGGGAGATGAGAAATCAAATCCGCTCTCGCATTGGACTTCGGACGCGGCTCTTCCAATGGGGTTGTCTTCCGCACGGGGGCCGGTAGGATG
>CAZDGB010000424.1:0-4516 GCA_964504645.1 uncultured Planctomycetaceae bacterium
GGCGGTGTCATGGGGATCGGCGCGCCGGTGACCGCGTCGAAGGCCGTGCGCGATGCGCGGCTCTTTGTGGCGGAGTTGTAATGCCAATCGGAAGACGCGGCAAGATGGAAAGTCTGGGCTGCGAACGGATCGGCACGTCGTGCCGATGCCCGGTGCGGTGACGGCGGAAATTCACGCCCGTCGTTAAAGCTTGCCGATCTTGACGGGGATGACCTTGATCGAATGTCCGCACGACCAAGTCCGGCTTTGGCTCTAAAAGGCCGGGCTTTCGAGGATCACTCGCATGGCAACGGCTCCGATTCCCTCCACGAGCTTCTTCACCGCGGGCGAACCCCAGGAAGAGGCGTTGGCCCGCATCGATTATCTGCGGGAGCGCGGCGGCGGATGGTGCGAAGTCGTCGGGCCGCAACGGATCGGCAAATCGTCGCTGCTGGCCGAATTGTCGCGCCGGGCGCGGCGGCAGGGAGAACTGTGCACCGTCCTGGAAGTCGGACCGTCGGAAGGAACCGACTGGCTGCGGCTTGTCGCGGAGGCCTGGAATCTAGCGAGCGATTCCTCGCCGCTTGCTGTCCGTCGCAACGTGCAGGAACAAGTCATCGGCCTGGCGGCCATGAATCGAACCGTGTGGATCCTGGTCGATCAGGCCGACGAGCATTCCCGCGAGCTGACTCTGAGCATTCGCTGGCTGACGAGCCTGGCCCACCGACACGGGTTGACGCTGATGATTGTTTCCGCCAGCCGTCATGAAACGGGAGAGGTCCGCGATGGAGAATCCGATCTGCGTTTGGAACTCTGGCCATGGGAACAGAACGATTGCCGGCGGTTCCTGGCTGATTTCTGTCGCGTACGGCAACTCCAGCAGGCATTCTCGGCGGAGGCGATTGCCCATCTGACAGAACATTCGGGCGGCACTCCCGGCGAGTTGGCGAAGCTGGCCGAATGGTCGTGGCTCGCCGCGCAAGCAGAAGCCGAGCCTGCGGTCGAACCCGATCTGGTCGAAGCCATCGCCGAGGAAATGTCGTCGCCGCGCTATCCGCGGCAACGCAACTACGAAGTCTCCGCCGCCTATGGCGCGTGGTAAACACTTGGCTGGTCGCAAGACAAGAACCGGCTAAAGCCGGGACTCCAACGCTTTCAACGCCGCGTCGAGCGACTCTTTGACGAGCGGGCCCATCTTCGGGTGCGATGGTTCGATGTCGACGCGTAGTCCGAGGTCGCGCAGCGTCTCGGTTGCCGTCGGGCCGATGGAACCGACCAGCATGCGGTTCACAGCTTCGATGCATTCCTGCCGCAGTCCCATCTGGTCCGCGACTTCGAGCAAATGATGGACCTGCTGGGCCGATGTGATCAGCAGTAGATCGAACTCACTCGCCACGATTTTGCGCACGGCGGACTTCAGCGGCTCGAGATCGTCGGGCAACGCCCAGCGATAAACCGGCACTGGCAAGACCATCGCCCCGCGCTGCCGCAGCGATTCGTAGAACTCCTCGTTCGGTTTGCCGTATTCCTGCACGGCGATCGTCTGACCTCGCAACTCCGCGCCCGACTCCAGCGTGGCGAGCAGCTCGTGCCAGGTGTTCGGTTCCGGAGCGCGCAGGTCGATGCGCACGCCCCACTCGCGCAGCACCGCCACCGGTTTCGGACCGCGGACCGCGACGACGCATTTCGACAGCGCCGCAAAGAATGCTTCGCGCGGAAGTTTCGTCTCGATCACTTCCAGCAACGTGCGGGCACCCACGCCGGTCAGAAACACGACCAGCGAGATGCGGCCAGCCTGCAGTTCTGCCTCGAAGTTCCAGACGGCCGGATTATTCTCCAGCGGAACTTCCTGCATCGACGGCGCAAGAAACGCCTCGCCGCCGTGACGCTCGATCAACGAGCGCATCTCCTCGGCACGACGGCTTTCCAGGCTGCAGACGCGAACGGGCATTTCGACATCGTAGTGCCAAGCTGCCAGCTTGTCACTCTGCGGTGGCGGACCCGGCGCTCGTCAAAAAGAAAGCCACAAGCAAGGCTGCTTGTGGCTGAGTGGTTTCCTACCAGGATTTAATGCTCGCGGCTCAAACAAAAAAAGAGTAGACGACTGGAAGCATAGGCGCTCGCCCGGAAGAAGCACAAGGCCGCCCCGGCTATACCTCCAGTCGCCATACCCTTGGTGGAGCATGCGAATGGTCGGCGATTTCTTTCGTCATCACCGACTTGTTGTTGACGGAAGAGAGTAAAGCAAGGACCGTACCAGACGTTGCGAATTCTCACCGCGCAGCGTGCAACTGCTTTTCATTCGGCCACTTGCGTGCGATGAAAATTTTCTGCGGCGAATCACGCTTGGTTCGAGTTGCCTTGAGAATGGGCAGCCGTTGACGGAATTTTCAACGAACATCCTGCCGAACGGCGGAAGCGACGAGGCAGATGTAGGACATAAGGGCACTTAACACTTCCTCATCCTGGTTTCGCGCAGCGCTCTTCACACTTTGGATTGACGGTTTTGCTAAACTGCAACAAAGAATTTCAAACGACGCAGGAAAGTGCCGCGCGATGTTGTCGGACGGTCAGGGCGAATTGATTCTGCTGGGCACGGGGACCAGCCACGGCGTGCCGATCATCGGTTGTCACTGCGACGTCTGTCAGTCGACCAATCCGCGGAACAATCGCACGCGGACCGGCGTCGCAGTACGGGCGCCGGAGGGGATGTTCCTCATCGACACGCCGCCGGAACTGCGGATTCAGCTGGTGCGCGAGAAGATCGATCTGATTCACGCCGTCGTCTACACTCACAGCCACGCCGACCATCTGTTCGGATTGGACGACCTGCGGCTGTTCGGCTACCGGTTGCACCATGCCGTGCCGCTCTATTGTGAAGAGATCGTCGAACGGCAGATTCGCTCCGCATACTCGTATGCGTTCGCGGAACCCGATCCCGACCTGCATCACGGCGCGCTGCCGCAACTGGAATTGCGCCGCCTCGGCGTCGAGCCGTTTCCGTTACTCGGCATGACGGTGCAGCCGATCCGCCTGCTGCACGGCAAATTGCCGGTGCTGGGGTTCCGGTTGGGCAACGTCGCGTTCTGCACCGATGTCAGCTTGATCCCCGACGAGAGCTGGCCGCTCCTGGAGAACCTGGACGTGCTGATCGTCGACGCCCTGCGTGAGGAAGGCCACGCCACGCACTTCGGCATCCGCGAAGCGCTCGAGGCCATCGACCGCGCCCGGCCCAAGCGCGCCTTCCTGACGCATGTGTCGCATCATCTCGAATACGAGGCGACAAACGCCCGGCTGCCGGAGCACGTCGAACTCGCCTACGACGGATTGCGCATCCCGTTTGCAATCGGCCTTTCCGAACGGGGGGCGTGAGCCGGCGGCATTTGGTGTCGACAGCTTTGAAAGGCATCTCTCGCAAAGTCGCAAAGACGCTTAGGATCGCAAAGCGGAAATGTCTTTTGCTTCTTCTTGGCGAACTCTGCGGCTTGGCGTCTCTGCGAGAGACGGTTTTCCTGATCTGTGCGACTCCATGAACAAGCATCACGCTCCCGACTTCGCCGACTACGCCGCGGCCATGAATCGCGACGGCTACGCGATCTTCCCGCACGTGCTGTCTCACGAAGATGTCGCCGCATTGCGCGCCGTTATCGAAGGCATTCCGAGCGGCGACGCCGTGCGGAAGAAGCAGAGCGTTTACGGCGTCCGCAATCTCTTGGAAACATCGCCGGAAATCTGCGCGTTGGCGACGCGGCCGGACGTCTGGCGCTTGGTGACGCCGGTGCTGGGCGAGGCCGCGTTCGCCTGCCGGGCGATCTTCTTCAACAAGACGCCGGATGCGAACTGGGTGCTCGGCTATCACCAGGACAGCGTGATCTCCGTCGCCGAGAAAATCGAGACGCCTAGTTTCCTCGCCTGGGGACAGAAAGCCGGCGTGTGGCAGGTGCAGCCGCCGCCGGAGATTCTGTCGAACATGCTCGCTTTGCGGGTTCACCTGGACGATTGCGGCCCCGACAACGGTCCGCTTCGCGTGCTCCCCGGTTCGCACCGCCACGGCTGGGTGGAAGACAACATCGCCGCGTGGAAACAGCGCGTCCCCGAAGCCGCCTGCACCGCCCCGCTCGGCGGCGTGGTCGCGATGCGCCCGCTAATCCTTCACGCCTCGTCGAAAGCGACGTCGCCGTCGAACCGCCGCGTGATCCACATCGAATACGCCAATTCCGAGCTGCCGAACGGGTTGCGCTGGAGAAACGGCATTCGGCCCGCGTGAGTGAACGGTGTGAGCACTACGCCCGGGAGGATTCGAACCTCCGACCGACGGATTAGAAATCCGTTGCTCTATCCAGCTGAGCTACGGGCGCGCGTGAGGGAGCAGACACCGGAAGCAGTCTAGCGGCTCGCGCGCGGGAGGGCAAAGTGCCGCGCCCGGATCGTTCTCGTGGCGAATGGGAGCGTGTGGGCGACGGCTGCGGATCACGGGCGGGAGTGGTCTGCCTCCCTGGAAATGATCCAGGAGTTATGAGAGTGTCCTGACCGAAAG
>CAZDGB010000425.1:0-4460 GCA_964504645.1 uncultured Planctomycetaceae bacterium
ATCGGCCAGCACATCCGCGACGTCGGCCATGAATACGGCACGGTGACCGGCCGCCCGCGCCGTTGCGGCTGGTTCGACGCCGTCGCGACCGGTTACGGAGCTCGCATCTGCGGCGTCGATTGCATCGCCGTCATGCTGCTCGACGTGCTGGCCCAGCTCGACGAGCTTCGCCTCTGCGAAGCGTACGATATCCGCGGCGAACGGACGACCGATGTGCCCAGCCACGTCGATGATCTCGCCGCGGCGAAGCCCGTCTTTCGCACATTGCCCGGTTGGAAGCAGGACATCACCGGCGCGCGAAAACTGTCCGATCTGCCCGCCGGCGCGCGGAAGTACGTCGATGCGGTCCAGGAACTCGTCGGGGTTCCGGTGGCGTACATTTCCGTCGGGCCGGATCGGGAACAAACGATCGTCGTCTAGTTGCTGAAACGCTGCGAACTCGCAAGAGATATGGATGATCGCTTGCGAGTTCGCAGTTTTCTTTTGCTCAACTTTGCTTCAGGCGCATCCGCGCGATGCGCGACAACTTCGCCGAGTGAATCGGGTGCGGCGCGTTGCGCAGAGCGGACGGGAGCCAGCTCGGCCGCGGGAGTTTCTCGTCGGTCGGCTCGTGAATCACCGGCAATTTCACGCCCTTTTGCAGCGCCTGGTAGTCTTTCACGTCGACCGGATGGAGATAGAGCCGCTTGGAGTCGATCAACTCGACAATCGCGGTACAGAGTTCCTGGCTCATGCCGGTCCAGAGGACCGTGTTCGGATTTGCCCGCGACGCCAGACCCTGTTCGCCGGTCGTCGGCATGTACTCCTGCATCGCCTCTTGCAACACGGGGAATAGCGTCTCGCCGTTGTCGCGGACGAATTCCGTCACCGCCGCTTTGAGCTGGCCGTGCTTCGCCAGCGCGGCCCAGGTCGCCAGCGCTTTTTCCGGCAACTCGACTCCATGGCCCGCGAGGGAGTGGCGTTGTTCGTCCTCCAACATCTGTGTCACACGGCTGTCGGATGTGGCGCGGCGGCAACGGGTCTCCGCCCATTGTCGCAGTTGGAAGATTTTCTCTTCCATCGTCACCGACAACGGCACCGTCAGCCGGCGGCAGCGTTCGAGGTCTTTGTCGTCGACCAGCCGGCCTTCGCCGAACGCGTCGATCAGCGCGCTCGTCACCACCTGTTCGAGTTCCGCGCCGCTGTAGCCTTCCGATTTCTCGGAGAGCGTTTCGAGATCGAAAATCTCCGGCTTCCAGCCCCGCTTCTTCAGATGGATTTCCAGGATCTGCTTGCGTTCGTAGAAGTTCGGCAGGTCGATGAAGAAGAGCTCGTCGAAGCGTCCGCGGCGGAGCATTTCGGGCGGCAGCTTGTCGACGGAGTTCGCCGTCGCAATGACGAAGACCGGCTTCTTGATCTCCGTCATCCAGGTGAGGAAGCTGCCCACGAGACGATTCATCGTGGCGTCGGAACCTGCGGGGCCCTCGACGCCGGCGAATCCCTTTTCCATTTCGTCGAGCCAGAGAACGACCGGGGCGATCGATTCGCACAGATGCAGCACGTCGCGGAGATTCTTTTCCGTGCCGCCGCGCTCGCCGCTGAGCAGATTGGCGATGTCGAGTCGCACGAGCGGGAAACTCAAGAGCCGCGCCGTCGCGCGGGCGGTGAGACTTTTTCCGCAACCCTGCACGCCGAGGAGCAAGGCCCCCTTCGGCAGCGGGATGTTCTGCTCCCGGGCGCGCGGCCCGTAGGCTTCAGACCGTTTCTCGAGCCATTCCTTCAACTGGTCGAGGCCGCCGACGTCGGACACGCTCTCTTCGAGATCGTAGAATTCCAACAGATCCGAGCCGGAGGCGAGCGTCCGTTTCTCGGCGATGATTTCCAGCAGCACGGCATCGCTCATCTGGTCGTGGTCGACCAGCGCGCGGAACCACGCCTTGCGGGCCTCCTGCGACGTCAGTCCCATCGTCGCCTTGATCAGTTTGTCCTCGTCGTTCTCCGTGAGTTCCGACACGCCGGCGCCGCGCTTTTTGAGATGCGACAGCACGCCGTTGAGTTCGTTTCGCAAATCTTCATACACCGGCAGCGGCAATTCGATCCGCACCGAATCCTTGGCGAGTTCCGTCGGAATGTTCGAGATCGGTCCCAGAAACAGGATGCATTTCCGCTCGGCGACCAGGTCGGGCAAGGCGTCGCGAATCCGACGCAGCACGAGCGGGTCAGACAGATACGGATGAAAATCCTTGATGAGAAAGACATGGTCGCTCGGATATTTCAGCAACTCGAGCGGAACGTGGCGCGCGTCGGGCTGGGAATCCCCGTCGTTGGTCGCAGGGGGCAACCAGCCGCGGCTCGCCGTCCAGACGACGAGCCCGCGTTCCAGTTCCAGCGCGACGTCGGCGAGGTGCTGCTCCCAGCGTTCCTCCTCCCACGTCTGCAAGAAAAGCAGCGGATATCCCGATTGAATACGAGACTGTAAGTCGATGAGAACCTGTTCGGTGGACATCGCGTTTGGTGGAGAGTTGAAGGTTGAGAGTTGAGAGTCAGAACGCTTGCGCTTCGCGGGCCATCGACGCCGCCTATTTCACCGGCACCACGCCCTTTTTGAGAATCAGATTCGCATAAATGGCCGTCTCGCTCGTCGACACGATCGCGAAGGCGCGTTTCGTCAGATCGTAGAATTCAAACCGTTCGACGGCCTGCAACGGGACAGTTCGCTGCTCGTGCCGAGAAAGCAGGGACCGGAATTCATCCCAGATCGGCGGCTCCGGCGCTTTGGGATCAACAGGTTTCATCACCAGGACCGGCGATTCCACAAACGTGTCGATCGGAAAGAAACGCAGAATCGCGTCGAGCATGGTCGTCATGCTGTGGCCATCCGCCCGCACGAGGTGTCTGGCGTTCGTCTCCGCCGGAAAATTGCCGTCGGCGAGGACAAGATCGTCGCCGTGGCCCATCCGCATGAGGACGTGCATGAGTTCCGGCGAAATCGCGGACGGGACGCCTTTCAACATCACAAACTCCGGACAGGAACGAGACAGTGTGCCAAAGTGCCTGTGCACGCTTAGTTCAGTTTAGGTTTCACCGCTCTCCAAGCCCACATCGCTTTCGACATCGACATACGCTCGGCAATGTGCGCAAATCTGGACCGTGCCCCTCTGAGTGGCCGGGAATGTGGATCGCTGGCCGCACTGGTCACAGACCGCTTCCGCCGACTGCCCGCTCAATGCGTGCAACCGCTCGGAATTTCGCCGATCGTAATCCGTTAGTACGGGACGCGCCCGCTCGATGTCGGACTGATCGATCCAAACCTGCGGTTTATGGATTTCCGGCAGCGTCCCTCCGAGCCATAGTCCCGCTTGCGAGTGATCTTCGACCACCGCCGATTCGATCCCGGCATCCTCCAATAGTCCGCACACCAGATGGGCCTCGAGATTGCTGGCGGCGTTGTAAGCGGCGAACGGATGGCGAAAGGGCATCGACGTCTCGCTCTTGACAGGGAAACTCGCTCGCGGGGCACTTTGCTCCGTCTGCACGTCCCGCTATCATAACCAACTTCGGTTTCCGATTCGGCTCTACACGCAGGAACGACGATGAAGATTCATGAGTATCAGGCCAAGCAACTGTTCGCCAAGGCCGGGATTGCCGTGCCGAAGCATGTCGTCGCGAAGACGGCCGACGAGGCCGCCGCGGCATTCGAGCAGTTGGGCGGTGAGCTGGCCGTGGTGAAGTCGCAGATTCACGCCGGCGGCCGCGGCAAGGGCCGGTTCAAGGAACACCCGCAGCAACCGGGCGTCGTGCTGGTCAAATCCGCCTCTGACGCGAAGCAGAACGCGGCCCGCATGCTCGGCAGCACGCTCGTGACGATCCAGACAGGCGATGCAGGCAAAAAAGTCCACACGCTTTTCGTCGAATCCGGGTTGAAGATCGCCCGCGAGTTGTATCTCGGCGTGGTCGTCGATCGTGAATCGGGCAAGCCGGCGATGATCGCGTCGTCCGAAGGGGGCATGGATATCGAGACCGTGGCCCACAACACGCCGGAAAAAATTCTGACCGAGCCGTATGATCCCGACGCCGGGCTGTATCCGTATCAAGCCCGCAAGCTGGCGTTTGCGTTGGGACTCGAAGGCAACGCTTTGAAGAGCGCGGAAAAGTTCTTCCGGCAGATTGCGAAGTTCTTTCTCGATTACGACTGCAGCATGGCCGAAATCAATCCGCTGGTCGTGACGGACCAGGGTGAGCTCATCGCCCTCGACGCCAAAGTGACGTTCGACGACAACGCCTTGTTCCGGCATCCCGAGCTCGCCGAGCTGCGCGACCTCAACGAAGAGGAGCCGATGGAAGTCGCCGCGGCGAACGCGGGACTCAGTTTCGTGAAACTCGACGGCAACCTCGGCTGTCTGGTGAACGGCGCCGGCCTGGCGATGAGCACGATGGATCTCATCAAGCTGCACGGCGGCGAACCGGCGAATTTCCTCGAC
>CAZDGB010000426.1:0-4448 GCA_964504645.1 uncultured Planctomycetaceae bacterium
CCCCGTAAGACTGAGTTGGGAAGTACAAAAAGACGTCGTGATAGTTGTGCAGCGCCAGGCCGATCTGCTTCAGATGATTCTTGCACTGCGTCCGCCGCGCCGCTTCCCGCGCCTGTTGCACGGCCGGCAGCAAGAGCGCAATCAGGATCGCGATGATGGCGATCACCACCAGCAGTTCGATCAGCGTGAAGCCCGGTTTTCGTCGAGACGTTCTCATAAGATGCCCTTCCGAAAAATAAGGAGAGTCAAAGCTCGATCCGAAAATTGGCGCGAGCGAAGGTCCGCAAGGAAATTAGAATTAAATTTCAGTATGCGTCTCGATTCTTGCTTTTGTCAACAAAATATCGCAACCGAAGCTGACAAAACCTTCATGTCCGGGCTCGCCGGCGTTTATTAAGCGGCGCATGCTCCAGACCGCCCGACGAGTTGTTCTCCAGAGCGCCGGAGATGTGATGCCGGGACAGTTCTTCGGCCCGATCCGGTTCGCCGGCGCGAATCGCGTCGGCCAGGTCCTGATGGATGGCGGCCAGCACGTCGGGCTTGTTGAACTGCGGCGAGAGCTGGGACATCAGCATCGGCACGTGGGCCAGATCGTAGGCGCGGATCAGCCGCGGCGACTCGCTGGCCAGCACGATCTCGCGATGGAATTCGAAATCGGCCTCCGCCGAGTCGATGTAACGGCAACGCTGCATGTTCGTCGCCATTTGCCGAATCAGCTTGTCCAGCTTGCGAACGAAGGGGCGCGCCGGCCGCGCCGCCGCGAGCCGCGCCGCCAACGGTTCGAGCGCGTAGCGCATCAGGTAGATGTCGCGTAAATCGGCGAGCGTGAGTTCCTTTACGTGGCATGTGCGCCGGGGATGCTGCCGCAACAACCCCTCGCTGGTCAGCCGCAACAGCGATTCGCGCAGCGGTCCGCGGCTGGTCTCGAACGTTTCGGCGAGTTGCCGCTCGACGAGCTTTTCACCGGGCTTGATCTGGCCGGTGTAGATGGCGCGGCGCAACTCGTGATAGACGCGGTGCTGTTTCATGAACGGGGACGCGATAGAAGATTTGGTCAACCAGATTGGCGATTCTGGTTTACCAAATTTCAAGATGAACTGTCAACTATTAAAAAACGATTCTCGGCGAGAATGCGGGCGTCAGTTCCGCATCACCGTCTCGTCCAGATTCAGCAGCAGATTCGCGATCAGCGTGTAGGCGGCCAGTTCGCTGTCGCGGCCGGCGATTTTCCGCGGCGCTTCGCCCACGCTGACGAGCTTCTGCGCGGCCTCGGCGTCCTGGGCGTAGCGTTCGAGATAATGCGTCAGCAATTGCTCGACGACGGCGAACTCGTCGGCGTCCGGCGTGCGGGACAAGACGACGCGGTAAGCGAAGGCGATTCGCTCGGCCGGCGTTGCGCCTCCCTCCATCAGCAAACGTTCGCCCAGCGAGCGGGCCGCTTCGAAATGCTGCACGTCGTTCAGGAGCTGCAGCGCTTGCAGCGGCGTGTTGCTTCGTTCGCGCTTCGTGCAGAACTGCTCCCGGTTCGGCGCGTCGAAGTTGCTCATGAACGGCGGAGGCGCGGTCCGCTTCACGAAACAGTAGACACTGCGGCGATACAACGCGTCGCCGTGATCCTGCTGGTAGTGCCGCGTGTTGCTGTCGGAATAGCCGACCGGCTCCCAGATGTTGGGAGGTTGATAGATCAGAACGCCGCGGCCGCCCATCTTGAGATTCATCAGCCCGCTGACAAAGAGCGCGTTGTCGCGCAGTTGCTCGGCGTCGAGCCGGAACCGCGGGCCGCGGGCGTAGAGGCGATTCTCCGGATCGCGCCGCAAAACATCCGGCGCGATCTTCGTCTCTTGCCGGAACGTGGACGACAGCAACATCTGCTTGAGGAGCGCCTTCGTGTCCCAGCCTTGTTCGCGGTAGGTGACGGCGAGCCAGTCCAGAAGTTCGGGATGGCTCGGCACGTCGCCTTGCGAGCCGAAGTCGTAGCTCGTTTTGACGAGGCCGACGCCGAAGAGTTGTTGCCAGACGCGATTGACGGCGACGCGCGCCGTCAGCGGATGCTCCGGCGCGAGCAGCCAGTGCGCGAGATCGAGCCGATTCGGCCGCGCGGTGGTCGCGGTTTTTAGAGCGGGGAAGATCGCAGGAACGGCGGGCGAAACCGGTTCGCCGGGTTTGTCGTACTGGCCGCGGAGCATCACAAAGGCGTCGCGAGGCTTTTCCAAATCTTTGAAGATGAACGTGCCGGGGATCGATTCCTCGTACGTCGCCCGCGCAGCGCGGGCCGCTTCGTAACGCTGCTGATGTTCGCGGACGTCCTCGTTGTACGGCCGGGCAATGTACGCCAGATAATATCGGAGCAGCTTGTCCTTGAGCTCCGGAACCGGATTCTTGTCGGGGCCGTCTTTCAGCGCGGCGTGCAGGTCGCCTGGCACGCCCGGCGTATCTTGCCCCGTGCGCGACTTCCACCAGACAGCGAACGACGATCGTGGATCGGAAATAAGCCGCACATCGCCATGCAGCCGCAATCCGTCCCACCAAGCGATGCCGCCGAATTGGGCCAGCGTGATCCCCTTCACCACGTCGCCCGGCTTGAGTTCGAAAGCCGCCGCAGGAATCTCGAGCAACGTCCATTGTCCGGCGGGAGGAACGTCGCCGAGGCGGTTCGGGTCGGTGTTCTTCGCGCCGTATTTCTCGGCATTTCCCCAAATCACGCGGCGGCCGTTGATTTCGATCGTGATCGTTTGCGGCGGCTCGAAGGGATCGATCCGCACCGAGACGATGAACTTCGCATTGTCCGGGATCACCAGCGGCTGCGTGAAGTTTTCGATCTTGTCGTGATAATTCGCCGCGGACGCCTGCCGCAGCGATCGGCGTCCGAACGGCGACGCGACGTCCTCCGCGAGCGACCAGACCGATTGATTGCGCGACGAACACGCGACTTTGGCTCCGCTCGGGAACACGTCATCGAGCCAGACGTCTTCCACTGCTTGATTCACATCGATGCCGGCTTCGGCGGGATCGGCGTACTCGACGTTGAGCGCGGCTTGTTCGAGCAAAGTCTGCTGCGCCTTTTCCACGTCCTTCAGTTCGTCGAGACGCCGCTGCTGCTCGGGAGACAACGGCTTGTAGAACGGAGCCGTGACATTGATGTTGCCGTCCAGACCGGGATCAGCGGCCGAATAGAAGAACGCGTACAACGAGTAAAACTCTTTCGATGTGAGCGGGTCGTACTTGTGATCATGGCAAACGGCACAACCGCCCGTCAGTCCCATCCACGTTTGAATGGTGGTGCTGGTCCGGTCGACGGCGTTGCGGTAGACCCACTCCGGTTCGATCGAACCCCCTTCGCTGGTCGACACGTTGCAGCGGTTGAACCCCGTCGCGACGAGTTGCTCCGGCGTCGGGTTCGGCAGTAGATCGCCGGCGAGTTGCTCGATCGTGAATTGATCGAACGGCAGATTGCGGTTGTAGGCGTCGATCACCCAGTCGCGATAGCGCCACATCGTCCGCTCGTTGTCGAGATGCAGGCCGTGTGTGTCGGCGTAACGGGCGACGTCGAGCCAGTGCCGAGCCTGCTCTTCGCCGAAGCGCGGCGACGCAAGATACCGGTCGACCATGTGCTCGTAAGCTTGAGGCGAGTTGTCGGCTTCGTATTCGGCGATTTCCTGCGGAGTCGGCGGCAAACCCGTCAACGCGAACGCCACGCGGCGAATGAGTTTCGCCCGGCTCGCTTCCGGCTGCGGCGTGAATCCTTCGCGTTCGAGTCGAGCGAGAATGAACCGGTCGATGCCGTGCTTGATCCACGCTTCGTTCTTCACCACCGGCTCGGCGGGTTTCGCCGGCGTTTCGAATGCCCAATGCTTCTGATACGGAGCGCCCTGCTCGATCCAGCGGCGAATCGTTGCCTTCTGCTCCGCAGTGAGGGACCGCTTCGACGACGGCGGCGGCATGACGCTGTCCGGATCATCCGAAACGATCCGCCGCCAGACTTCGCTCTCGTCCGCGCTGCCCGGCTTGATTGCGAACGAGCCGTCCCGTTCCGCCAGCGCGCCTTCGGCGGTATCCAACCGCAGATCGGCCTTCCGCTGCTTGGCGTCGAAGCCGTGACACGCGAAACAATTCGCCGAGAGAATCGGCCGGATGTCGCGGTTGAAGCTCAGGGGCTCATCGGCGCGAGCCATCGATCCAAAGCTGAACGAGGCACACAGCAGGATGAGGCAACGTGGAACCGTCATGGGAGCAACCGGTGGGCTGTAGGTTGTGGGTGGGAGGTTGGATGTCGAAAGCGCTGCGTAGTCGCAAGCGTTGTTCGAATGTCCGACTCACCCTATACAAACTACAACCCGCCACCCCCAATCCACAACCTCCGACCGCCTCAATCGACCAGCATCTGCTGGCACATGCGGATGGCGGCGGGGCCGACCAGCACCACGAAGATGCCGGGGAAGATGAAGAGC
>CAZDGB010000427.1:0-4398 GCA_964504645.1 uncultured Planctomycetaceae bacterium
CGAGAAGTTCACGCTGCTCACCGACATCATGGGCGATGAAGACCACTTCGGCGATATGGACTTCAAAGTCGCCGGCACGCAGAAGGGCGTCACCGGCATCCAACTCGACCTGAAGATCGACGGCATCAGCGAGGAGATCATTCGCGCCACGCTGATTCAGGCCCGCGACGCCCGCATCGAACTGCTCAAGACGATGCTCACGACGATCCGCCGTCCGCGCTCGGAAATCTCCCCGACCGCGCCGCGGCTGTTGCGGACGAAGATCGATCCGTCGAAGATCGGCCTCTTGATCGGCCCGGGCGGCAAGAACATCCGCGCCCTGCAGGAAGAGACCGGCACGACGATCGACATCGAAGACGACGGCACCGTCATCATCGCCAGCGATTCCGCCTCCGGGGCCGAGGACGCCTTGGCCCGCGTGGAAGCGATGACCGAAGAGATCAAGGTCGGCCGCATCTACAACGGCACCGTCGCCTCGATCAAGGACTTCGGCGTGTTCGTCGAGATCGCGCCCGGCAAGGACGGCCTCTGCCACATCAGCGAGCTGTCGGACGGATTCGTCAAGAACATCGACGAAATCTGCAAGCTGGGCGACAAGATTTCGGTGAAGGTCATCGCCATCGACGACCAGAACCGCGTCAAGCTGTCCCGCAAAGCGGTCCTCGTCGAGACCGGCGAAACCGACGGCAAAGCCCCGCGCCGCAGCGACGGCGAAGGGGCGCCGAAGCGGAATGACTGAGTGAGGATCGCGGATATCGGAGAGTGGATCGCGGATGGGAAGAGGTAGTCTGAGGACAAGCTTTTTCCCATCCGATATCCGCAACTCAACCCACGGGGTGTCACATGACTGCGGCCACCGAGCCCCGGACTTCCGCCGATCATCTGGCGGAACTGGCGACGCTGGCCGGCGGATTAGCGCATGAGATTCGCAATCCCTTGTCGGTTTTCAGTCTCAATCTCGATCTGTTGATCGAGGATTTCGCAAATCCCGAAACGCCCCGCGACCGCCGCGTGCTGCAGCGGCTGAAGCTGCTCGAGAAAGAGTGCGGGAATCTCGAACGCGTCCTCAACGATTTCCTGCAATTCGTCCGCGTCGGCGGCCTGGAACTCGAGCCGGCGGATCTGAACGCTGTCGTCCGCGAGTTCATCGAGTACTATCAATCGCAGGCCCATGATGCGAAGGTGGAGCTCAGCCCGCATCTCGACGCGAATCTGCCAGTGGTGAAACTCGACCGGCGGCTCTTTCGCCAGGTGCTGATTAACTTGGCGCAGAATGCGCTGCAGGCGATGCCCGACGGCGGAGTTCTGGAGTTCCAGACGCATCAGCAAGGCGACCGCGTCGTCCTCGACGTTATTGACACCGGCGCCGGCATGGACGCGAAAACACTGGCGAAAATCTTCGACGCCTTCTATTCCACGAAGGCCAACGGCAGCGGTCTCGGCCTGCCCACCGTCCGCCGCATCGTCGAAGCCCATGGCGGCGCCATCGCCTGCGCCAGCGAGCTCGGCCGCGGGACCCACTTCAGCATCGTGCTGCCCGCCGGCGAGGAATAGTACCTTGCAACACGCAAAACTCGCATCTCCAGGGAGCAACTTCCATGCGGAACTCTTCGGCAATGGCGGTGTGGTTGATCGTTGCTGTTCTCGGCGGTTGGGCCGTGCTTCGTCCGGCGGCTTCCGCACAGGTCGACAAGACCCGCGCGAAACCTGCCGATGCTTCGCCGACGCTCGACGATCTGGTCTCCGGCCGGTTGACGATCGTCGATCTGACGTGGCCGCTTGGGGACGACAATCCGTTCTGGCCCGCCGAGAACTACGAGCCGTTCCGCTTGAAGACGATCGCCACGCTGGAAAAGAACGGCGTGTTGTCCAAGGCGTTCTCGACGCCGGAACACTTGGGCACGCACCTCGACGCGCCGAATCATTTCGAGAAGAATCAACCGTCCGTCGATGAAGTGAAACCCGGTAATCTATTCGCATCCGGCGTGGTCATCGACGTGACCATGCCGGCGGAGAACGATGTCGACTACCGGCTGACGCGTGACGACATCGAGGCCTGGGAACGGGAACACGGTCGGATTCCCGACGAAGCCGTTGTCTTCCTGCGGACCGGTTGGGGCCGGCACTGGAAGAACGCCGCCCGCTACCGCAATCAGGACACCACGGGCAAGATGCATTTCCCCGGCTATTCCGAGGAAGCAGCCCGATTTCTTGTCGAGGAGCGCAAGGCTCGCGGCCTCGGCATCGACACGCTCAGCATCGACTACGGCCTGTCGCAAAATTTCATCGTGCACCACGTCGTCAATCGCGCCGGACGCTACGGACTGGAAAACGTCGCCGCGCTCGATGAGTTGCCCAGCCGCGATTTTTTTATCTTCGTCGCACCGATCAAAATCAAGACCGGCTCCGGCGGCCCGGCCCGGCTCTTCGCGGCTTTCCGGCCGAAATGATCTGCATCCCGGCAAACCTGAGCTATGTTTGCATCAGGCCTGCCTCTGTCGCCGCGAGCCGGAAGGTCGTAACCTCCGCCGCGACAAGGCCCTCGGTGTGTTCTCAATTCCGGAGATCCGTCCATGTCGAAGGTGGCAGAGTACCAAAACTCCCTGACAAGGCTGTCGACCGTCCGGACCAACGTGAAGCAGGTTGCCAAGCGGCTGCAGGAACTCGCCGAGAAATTCGAGAACCCGCTGGTCCTGATGGCCGCCGATGGAAACCTGTCCGAACCCCTGGAGGGGGCTCTCGGTCAGGAAGAACTGGAATTGCTTCTCACGGCCTATTACCGGTCGCTCGTCGCGGTCCGCGTCACCTATGGCGCCATCCCATCCAACGAGCGCGCTGTCGTCGTCACGCCTCCGGATCAATGATCACGCTACAGTTTGCTGCCTCTGAGCCGTTTGGTAGAATCCCTCGCGACAGGCCCTGAAAAACGGGCGACGGAGAGGTGACAGAGCGGCCGATTGTGCAGCACTGGAAATGCTGTGTACTCGAAAGGGTACCGGGGGTTCGAATCCCCCCCTCTCCGCTTCGATTTTCTCGTCGTCGTAAGTGACTGTTGTGGATTGCCTTGCGGCGTCGCTTTTTATGGCACAAACAGATTGTGCCATAAATGTGCCAAATCCGGCGACGAAGTTCTCAGGTTTTGTCAGCCGTTGACGGCGGGTTGGTCTCCTCCTTGTTGATTGTGATGCCGGCGAACTCGCCGGCGTTTGCGACGGGGATCGAGACTCGATCCATCTGCCGTCGTGATTCGTGAGCGTCCGCGTGATAGTACCGGCGGACCATCGCCGCGTCGGCGTGGCCCAACCAGTTCATCAACATCCGTTCCGGCACGTTGCTATTCGCGCACTGGCTGCAAAAGAAGTGTCGAAAGCTGTGGAGCCGGCCATGCTCGAAGCCGGTCTCGCGGGGAACCGACGGGAACCTCTTCTTCAGTGGCGTCAGCACATCGCGGATCAGCACGTTCCTGATGGTGTCCGGCTTGATTCGGCCGCCGCGCGGCCCGTGAAAAACAAGTTGATCAGCCTGACGCGGTAGTCCCTCGAGGATGGGAACCAGTTCCGTGTTCATGGGAAAGCTGCGGTTCCGCTTCCCCTTCAATGTCTGAACAGCTTTGCCCCGCCGCTTCCGATTTTGGCGAGAGTCGTCAACCAGGTTGATCGTCGGATTGGTGCCGAACACCAGATTGGACCAGCGGAGCTGCGCCAGTTCCGAGATCCGCATGCCGGAGAGCCCCAACGTCAGCAGGATGTTTGCCAGCCAGTTCAGTTCCACCTTGGCCCGGCAGAACGCCAACATCGCTTGGAATTCTGCCAGGCTCCAGCAATACGTCGTCGTCTCCTGGTCCCGCGGCAGTTTCAGCTTGATTCGGCAGGACGGCGGCAGATAGTTTTCCTCGATCAGCCACTTGTTGATTTGCTTCAGCGTCGTGAGTTCCAAGTACTGGGTATTGTACGCGTAGTCATTCTCCTCTAGATGGGACGCATACTGCTGCAGCACCGCTGTCGTGACTTGCACCCAGGAATGGATGCCGATCCCTTCGGCAAAAGGGATGAACTTGTCCAGCACGGCGCGATACCGCTTCCGCGTGGTGGGGCGCGTGCCGCCGGTAATCGCGGGCCGGCTGACGTAGGCCTCGTAGAGCTTCCTGCCATCGATCAGCGACAGCGTGGCGGTCGCTGCTTCCAAAATGCTCCGATCTGCTCTGCCGGTGTTGACCGCTTGGCGACGATCCAGATCGTTGATCACTTGCAACGCCTCGCCGCGTTCCGTTGTGCCCAGCGAGAAGCGACCCAACGGCGGTTGGTTGCCACGGCCGTCCGCGTAGTATGTTCCGTTCCGTTTGCCGATCAACCAGCTGAAAAACTCGCAACGGATTCGCTCTTTATCCTTTGTCGGTTT